>CAXXNE010000004.1:0-429563 GCA_963663115.2 uncultured Paludibacter sp. | reverse complement strand
TCTGATAACAAATTCAGAATGTATACTTTGTGGTAAATGTGTGGAGGTTTGTAAGTTTGATGCCGTAAAACTAAAATTTGTTTGGAATAGAAAAAAAACTGCTTATCCCTTTCGGTCAAGTAAAATTTTGTAACTTTGCATCATGAATACAAACGAACATTACCCAAATGATTTTCAAGAGTTCCTAATGCAATTTAAGAACGAAGAAGACTGTTGGAAATACATTTTTGAGATGAGGTGGCCGAATGGTTATGTTTGTCCTAAATGCAATGGCAATAATAAGTACTGGTTGACTGGACATAAGCTAATTCATTGTGCTGGTTGTGGTTATCAAGCTTCTGTTACAGGAGGAACTATTTTTCATGGAACAAGAAAACCATTATTACTTTGGTTTCATATTATGTGGTGGGTTGTGGCACAGAAGACAGGTGCAAGTGCCAATAACCTAATGGATTTTATGGGTTTTGGTTCATACGAAACTGCTTGGTCATGGTTACAGAAACTCAGAAGAGCCATGGTTCGTCCAGAAAGAGATAAACTTTCAGGAGAAATTGAAGTTGATGAAACATATATTGGCGGAGTAGAAATTGGCAAAGGAAAACAAGGTAGAGGAGCTGAAACCAAAACATTGGTCGTAGTTGCCACTGAATGTATAGGAAAACAAATTGGTCGGGTTAGGTTTGAAATAATTCCGGAAGCCTCGTCTGAGTACTTAATGCAATTCATTGAAAATAATGTAGATACAGGAAGTAATATAATAACTGATGGCTGGAGAGGATATAGTCCTTTGACAAATAATACAAATTACAAACACGAAATAAAGGTTATTTCTGGAAGCGGAAGTGAAGCTCACGAACTATTACCGCATGTACATTTGGTTGATTCGTTAGTTAAACGTTGGATAAACGGAACACATCAAGGGAATATTTCACCAAAGTACTTGTCGTATTACTTAGATGAATTTGCTTTCAGATTCAATCGAAAGCTATCAACATATAGAGGGAAGTTGTTTTATAGACTTATGCAACAGGCTGTTGACACCTCTCCAAAACCTTTTAAAGAACTAATAAAAGAAGCTTGACCGAAAGGGATAAGCAGTGAAAAAAATATAAAGAACGATTTTAAAGTCGCATGCTGCCTCACGCTGGCATCGTGTGGTAGGTAAGAATAATTGTCAGAATAAGAATTAAAATAAACAGGGCGTAACCCGAAAAGCCTAAAAAAGAGTAGGGAGCAAATGCCGAAAAGCTTGAGAGTAGGCTAAATAAAAAAATGAGAAAATTAGTATTTGTCAGCGGAGCGTTGTCAATTTCAATGTTTGGAATTGGATTCTTATTTAAAATGTTGCATTTAGTAGGTAGTAGTTATATTTTATTTTTTAGTACAATTCTTTTTTCTGTACTATTTATACCAAGTGCAGCCATTTATTATTATCATAAGGGAAAATAAATTATTATATGAAAGAGAAGCCCTGAAAGGGCGATATATACTAACGATGGGTGAAGCCCATCGAATATAAGTACAGATATGGGACAATCTTTAGTTAAAAACTACATTCACATAGTGTTCAGTACAAAATATCGCGATCCGATGATATATCCGCCCTATGAGAGTGAGTTACATACTTATCTGGGTGGTGTATGCAAAAAACTGGAATGTCAGTCGATTAAGATAGGCGGTTATACCGACCATATACATATACTCTGTATGTTGTCGAAAAAGATAAGCCTGATGAAACTGGTGGAAGAAATTAAATCACATTCGTCAAAATGGTATAAAACCAAAAACGAATCGCTGAAGAATTTTTACTGGCAGGATGGTTACGGTGCCTTTTCGGTAAATCCGTCGGAAGTGGATGTTGTTATTGCATATATAGAACATCAGCACGAACATCATGATCGGAAGAGTTTTCAGACTGAGTACCGTGCATTTCTGAAGAAGTATCAGGTAGAATTTGATGAGAACTATGTTTGGGATTGATTTCGTAGCTTTGCCACTCACAGGACTACACCCTGTGTTAGCAGATATCGCCCCGTCGGGGCTTTGGGCGGTAAGATAGTGATAGATTTTGCGATGTGTGAGCCCTGAAAGGGCGATATATATGAACGATGGGTGCAGCCCATCGTGTATAGCGTACTATCGATGAGTGTACCCATCGTGTATAGCAAAGGAAGCAAGTGGGAGGGTAGAGGATTAGAATGATAAGGTTTGAGTGGAATCTATTACATAAAGCTATCAAATCAGAGTTCTGACATTTGGTAGGATGGTTGGCAGCAATTAGAAAGAAAAATGAAGATACATATTTTAAATTTATGCTTGATATTCGGACTTGGTATTTCATGCTTTTCGCAGGAGAATCTGAAAAACCCGGATTTTAATTACAAACAAGCCGGAAAAGCAAAAAAGGTTTTCATCATTGACAGGCAGCAATACAAGAATAAACTTTACGGTTTTTGGCTTGGGGAATGCATTGCTAACTGGACAGGTTTAGTTACCGAAATGGATAAAATTGGTAATATCGGCGATATTAAAACCGGAAATTTTTATACCAGATACGATTGGGGAAAACCAGACCAACCCAGTATTTGGGGTCAGGGAATTCCAAGTTCATTATCCAATACCATAGATTTTGTGTTTGCCGGTCCCGATAGCGTATGGGGCAGCGATGATGATACAGATATTGAATATATTTATCAGGAATCACTTTTACAAAACAAAACCTCAATTTTGACCGGTGAACAAATCCGCCAAAGTTGGATGGCTCACATAAAACACGATGAAGAAAACTATTTATGGGTTGCTAATCAAAGAGCTTTTGACCTAATGCAAAAAGGTATGGTTCCACCTCAAACCGGTGATCCCAAAAACAATAATGAGTATGAAATGATTGATGCCCAGTTAACAACTGAAATATTCGGTTTATTTGCACCGGGGAGACCTGATTTTGCTCTTAAAATGGCGCATTTGCCAATTCAGAATGTGGCAAGGGAAAACAGCGAATGGGCTTCACAATTTTATGTAAGTATGTACTCACTTGCTTCGAAAGTGGATCATAATTTACCCATGAAGGATAAAATACTTTGGATGACAAACAACGCAAAAAATTGCCTGCCTAAAGACTCATATTCCGGCAAAATGTTTGACTTTGTGTATTCTTTGTATCAATCAGGTTATACCTGGGAGCAAACCAGAGATTCTGTATATAGCAGATATCAGGTTAACCAACAGGATGGTTATAATATTACTTCCCGTAATTTATATTGCAACGGATGTTTTGCCAGCGGAATTAATTTTGCAGCAAGTCTGATCAGTTTGTTATACGGAGAAGGTGATATTATTGAAACCATAAAAATTGGAGCACTTTGCGGATGGGACTCAGACAACCCAACAGCAACCTGGGGTGGTTTACTTGGTTTTATGATAGGGAAAGAAGGAATTGAGAAAGCTTTTAACAGGGATTTTTCCGGAAAATACAACATTCACAGAACAAGAATTGGTTTTCCGGATAATGGGATAGATAGTTTTGATAAGATGGCTTTAAAAGGAATTTGGATAACCGACAGGGTAGTACAGGATGAATTAAAAGGTTATATTGACTTAAATGAAAATAAATGGTATATCCCGCTGGAATAAGGCAACACACGCTTATATGAATTGGCTGGTAGAGTGGCTTTGCCACTCACGGGGCTACACCCGGTGATAGGAGATGTCGCCCTTTCAGGGCTAATGGAGCGGTGTAGAACAGAAGTTATAATGATAAGATTCTAATATTACTAACTAAAAAAATTAAAACAGATCATGAAAAAGTTCATTTTTATTTTGGCTTCTCTTTCTCTTTTGTTATCAGGTTGTTCCAATGGAAAATCAGTAAAAGGAACAGCCGTAAATGCGCTGAATAATGCGCCATTGGCTAATGTGCAGGTAATGGCAATGACTTCGGTAAATGTGGAAGAAGATAAAAAATACGAGATGGTTGTTGCAACCACCGACAAGGATGGCAGTTTTACATTGAAAGGATTATCAGATAAATATGAATACGTAGTCACGGTAAATGCACCGGGATTTGTGTCGTCGGAAGTCAGAAATGTAAAAATTCCCGACGACGGGCAAACACTCATTTTAAGCGAAAACGTAAAAGCCGTAAAGCAACCCGATGGTGAAGGAATATACATTTACGATGCTGCTACCGGAACATGGACTGCTCTTGTAGCCAGTGGCGATTTAAAAACAAATGAATTTTATGTTAGTACAGGAGCCAAACTGCAATTGCCGTATATTTCGGTTACATCGGGATTAAGTCCGGTCGACGTAAACGGAGTGAGTCAGGATAGTTCACCGGTATCGAACTGGCTCGAAGGCACTCAAACAGATAAAGCCGCTTTCGAAAATGCACAAACAGTATCGAGCGATACTTATATATGTATGGTAGGTAATTATGGCGATGTGCATTTAACAGCCCTGAATTTATTTCCTAAAATGACTTTCAGAGATGCCAGTGGTGCATATCCGGGAAGCTTCGAATTACCTGAAGGATATTATCCATGTACCAGAATACGGGGAAAAGGACTTTGTTGCAGTTATTTAGGACTTGAAGCAGAACAAACACTGGATATTCCGGGCAACGAATTGTTTAGTAATGCCATAGGTAATATGCGGTTTGGTATGTTACAACTACAGTCGAATCAGTATTATATAATATATAGCAGCTATATGAGTCAGTTTATAGCGTTGCATATTAAATAGTATCTTTTCTTACGCTTCCACACTATGGCATTGTGTGGAAGCGTAGGAAGGACTTACTAACTTTAAATAATTACTAAGACACAAAATATGTATTTTAAGATCCTGCTTAACGCATTCATTTTATTAACTGTAATTGTATCGAATATTAAAGGACAAGAAACAAAGATTCAAAATGATACCATAAACCCCATGCTGCCGCGCGATTGCATCGCGTGGCAGGTATGAACAGGTAAGAGGATGTAATTTTTCTAAACATCTGTGTTGCCACACGATGCAATCGTGCGGCAGCGAAGGTAAGGTTAGCAATAAGCAATGGTTGACGATTAATAAACAAATTGATAAAAACAATCATCTTTAAATCGGAAAAAAATATGAAAGACAAAACCATCTTTAAAAGAACGGTATGGGCACTTATAGCCTGCATTTTTTCAGTATCTGTCATCACGGCACAAACCACGCAAAAGCAACAGATTAAACCAACAATTCCCGATGTTGAAATTGTACGCAATATTGCTGATAATACATTTTTTATTGTTAACAAGAAAACAAGAAAAGACATAAAAGCACTTGTGGGGTGCAAAATAGTTAATAAATTCTCAGAAGGTATGGCTGCATTTAACCGGGGTGACAAATGCGGTTATATCAATACTTCAGGGGAAGAAATAGTTTCTGCCAAATACGATGACGCCGGTAATTTTTCCGAAGGACTGGCTGCAGTCTGTTTAAATAATAAATGGGGCTTTATTGATAAATCAGGGAAAGAAATTATACCACTGAAATATGATAATGTAGCTGATTTTAAAGAAGGCATGGCAGTAATCCTGTTGAGCGACAAATATGGTTTTGTCAATACTTCAGGAGAAGAATTGGTTTCTCCCAAATACGATTACGCTGGAGACTTCTCAGAGGGATTAGCGGGAATTGGATTAAACACTAAATATGGCTTTATCGATAAAAAAGGGAAGGAAATTACAGCCATCAAATATGATAATATAGCTAATTTTAAAGAAGGCATGGCTGGAATTCAGTTAGATGGCAAATGCGGTTTTATCAAAGCTTCTGGAGAAGAAATAGTTCCTCCCAAATACGATAGTGCCGGCAACTTTTCCGAAGGATTAGCTGTAGTGTTATTAAACAATAAATATGGCTTTGTTGATAAAACAGGAAAGGAAGTTACACTTTTGAAATATGATGATATAAGTGAATTTTCGGAAGGTTTGGCTCGTGTGAAATCAGCAGGAAAATGGGGCTTTATTGATAAAACAGGGAAAGAAGTTACTCTCCCGAAATATGATGAGGTCAATGTTTTTTCCGATGGATTGGCGAGAGTCAGATTGAATTATAAATATGGATATATTGATAAAACCGGACAAGAAATTATCCCTCTGAAATACAATTTTGTCTGGGATTTTTCTGAAGGATTGGCAGCAGTCAATCTGAATGAGAAATGGGGATTTATTGATAAAACCGGGAAAGAAATTATTCCACTGAAATATGATAACGGAGGTAATTTTTCGGAAGGACTGGCATCGGTAGGATTAAATGGTCAGAAGTGTTTCATAGATAAAACAGGGAAGGTAGTTATTGCTCCGAAATATAATAATAGTTATAGCTACAGGTTTTCCGAAGGATTGGCAGTAGTTCAACTGGGTGAGAATTACAAATGGGGCTTTATTGACAAAACAGGGAAAGTAGTTATTCCTCCGAAATATGATGTGGGTGATTATAAATGTGGCTTTTTCGAAGGATTGGCAGCAGTCTGTTTAAACTATAAATGGGGCTTTATTGATAAAGCCGGAAATATAGTTATTCCTATAAAGTTTACTGATGCATCTTATTTCTCCGAAGGATTAGCCGAAGTTGAATTGGATGGTAGAAGCTTTTTTATAGACAAAACAGGAAGAGAAGTAATTCGTTAAAGTCGGGCTAATCAGACCTAACAGGTTTTCAAAACCTGTTAGGTATAGAAAGAAAAAATTAATACGATATATTAATCTTCAAATAAATAATAGGGGCATATAAAAATTGTAAAGCTAAACATCTATCTGAATACTATACATTATGAAAATAAAAAGCACAAAACAACTTGCATTGATGATATTTTTAATCACAATGGCAAACCGAATATATTCTCCGAACAAGAACAAGCAAAGTGTCGAATTGTTGAGTGGGATATAACTAATCCCACTCTCTGTACTATAAGGATTTATAATCCGATATGCTTCAATTGTATATTAAAAAGTATATATTAAATTTGTGTAGTATATAATGAATAAGCGGTAGCATTAGCGGAATACAATTCCTTCTAATATGTTACGAGGTGATTGCAAATCACCTCAAACGGCACAAAATTTTGTTCATTTTATGAATATATCTGCGAGGATGGATTAATTTTCAGCCTGAAACAGAACATTTTTAGCAGTAAAAAGGTTAGAAAGTAAAAATCTTAAATTATGGCATCACTACATCCTTACATTCATTTTAATGGAAATGCAGAAGAGGCATTTATATTTTACAAATCGGTTTTTGGTACAGAGTTTATTTCGCTGGTTCGTTTTAAAGACATGAATTTTGAAGGCGCTCCCGATTCTGAAAAGGAAGCTGAAAAGATCATGCATATTGCTTTACCCATTGGTAAACATGGTATATTAATGGGAAGCGACACGCCTGAACAGTTGGGAAGACATAACGAAATGGAAACCCGCAGTAAAATGTTTGTGAGCACCGAAAGCAGGGAAGAAGGCAATGCAATATTTAACGGACTGTCGGAAGGCGGTGAAACTGAAATGCCTATGGATGAAAGTCCCTGGGGTACATATTTTGGAATGTTCAGAGATAAATTCGGGATAGAATGGATGGTGGAATATGATCCAAACCAGAATGGATAATTTTAATACAGCAATTACAATGTGATGCGCTTTTCCGAAGTTCTTAAATTGCTCCGTTAGGAGCAGAATTATGGTAGTTATAAATGATTTTATAGTTTTTAAGCTCCATAGGAGCGACATTATTGTTTCATTAAAATGTAAGAATAACTTCGTTCTCTTCTATCGAACTCACGTTCATTAAATAACACAAAAAAGGCTTTTTCCTTGCGGAAGAAGCCTTTTTCGTGGAGATTACCGGACTCGAACCGGTCACCTCGACACTGCCAGTGTCGCGCTCTAGCCAGATGAGCTAAACCCCCGGTTTTTGATTTTGAAATTGCGGTGCAAAGATAAATGAATTTTAGAAATAATACGTACATTTGTAAAAAATTATTTTAAAACTCGGCTTTATGCTTATTTTCAATACTACATATCTTGTTTCGGATAAACTGTACGGCGTTTGGAACAAATGGGTGCGCGAAGATTTAATTCCGTTCATGATGGATTCGAATTATTTTACTCAACCACAAATTGCTAAAGTTTACACACAGGAAGAGCAGGAGGGAACCTCGTTTTCCGTACAGTTTCATATTGCCGATTTAACTGCACTCGAAGACTGGAATAAGCTCTATGGCGCTGAATTTCAGGAAAACTGTTCGGATAAATTCGGAACAGAAGTGTTGTTTTTTTCTACCGTGCTCGAAATTCAGGATTGATGGAAAAAGAACATATTATACTTGGTATCGACCCCGGTACAACCATTATGGGCTATGGAATTCTGAAAGTTACCGGTAATAATAAAACCGAAATGCTGGCTATGGGCGTGTTGGATTTGAAAAAATATACCGACCATTACCTCAAACTTCAGCGTATTTTTGCCCGTACATTATCGCTTATCGACGAGTTCCACCCAGATCATTTAGCTATTGAAGCGCCGTTTTTTGGTAAGAACGTGCAATCCATGCTGAAACTGGGCAGGGCACAGGGAGTGGCTATGTCGGCTGCACTGTACCGCGATATTCCTTTAACAGAATATGCACCGCTGAAAATTAAAATGGCCATTACCGGGAATGGAAATGCGTCGAAAGAACAAGTGGCCGATATGTTACGCAGGTATTTGAATATCCCTCAGGAGCAAATGTTACCTCAGTTGGATGCTACCGATGGTTTGGCTGCTGCTTATTGTCATTTCCTGCAACTGGGCCGCCCCACGTCGGAAAAGGCTTATTCGGGATGGAAAGATTTTGTGGCTAAAAATCCCGGAAAAGTGAAATAAAATATCAATATGGAAACATCACAACGTCTTCATGTGGTAGATGCTTTACGTGGCTTTGCTATCGTGTCTATCATGCTGTTACACAATATAGAACATTTCGATTTTTATTATTTTCCGCAGAACTTACCTGAGTGGATGAAAATACTGGATGGAAAAATATGGGAGACCATGTTCTTTTTGTTTGGAGGTAAATCGTACGCCATATTCTCGCTGCTTTTCGGGTTGACCTTTTTTATTCAGGATAACAATCAGCTGAAAAAAGGCAAAGATTTCAGGGGACGTTTTGCATGGCGATTACTGCTTCTGCTTGGTTTCGGACTGATAAACTCGGCCTTTTACGAAGGTGATATTCTGACATTTTATGCGCTGATAGGCTTTGCTCTGATACCTGTGGCACGATTGAATACCAAAACAGTACTGATCATTGCTTCCATTCTGATGCTTCAACCTTACGAATGGTATAACTTATTCTACGGACTTCAGCACCCGGAAATAGCAGTATCAAATCCGGAATCGTGGACTTATTTTGGCAGAGCAGGAGAGTATATTCCCGGCGATTCGTTGCTGAAAACCATGTATGGCAATATGACGAATGGAAAAACCGGCGTGTTTATCTGGTGTTGGGAAGAAGGTCGTGTGTTTCAGACAGCAGCTTTGTTTATGTTGGGAATGGTGGCAGGGAGGATGAATTTATTTAGCCAAAGTAAAGGTAATTTGAAATTTTGGTTCATAACATTGCTTGTTGCAGTGCTGAGTTTCGTTCCGCTGTATTACGTTAAACTAAACATAGCTGAATGGATACAGACCGGAGTTGTTCAACGTCCGCTTTTACGTATAGTGACTTCAGTTTCGAATGTGTCGTTTATGTTTGTGCTTGTATCTTCGTTTGTATTGCTTTACTTTACGTTTGCTACCAAAGTGCTGCATATTTTCAGCTCACTCGGTAAAATGAGTATGTCCAATTACATTATGCAATCCATCCTCGGATCTTTTATCTATTATGGTTTCGGGCTTGGATTATATCAGTATACCGGAGCAAGTTACAGTATGCTTATTGGTGTGGCGCTGGCAGTATTTCAGGGAGTTTTCAGTAGCTGGTGGATGAGAAATCATAAACAGGGTCCGCTGGAAACTATCTGGCATAAATTAACGTGGATAAAATCAACAAAATAACCGCAAATTTTCTGCATATAATTATAAAAATCCATCTTTTATTCTGAAAGATGGATTTTTTGTTTTACATCACATTTTTTTCATGAACTTTTTATACATCCAATTGTTAAGAGAAAGGAATTAAGAAACAAATGATATTTATAAAATAATTTTTTTATTATATTTGTTGCTGAAATAATTACAAATTGAATAAAATTACAAAAACGATGATTTTTGACAAAGAAATGATTGAGCAGGTGTACGCTGCACTGCCCGGTAAAATAGAACAAATAAAGAGTAAGTTAAACCGTCCGCTGACGTTGACTGAAAAGGTATTGTATGTGCATTTATCGCAGGGTGAAGAAATTTCAAATTACGAGCGCGGAAGCGATTATGTAAACTTTTCGCCCGACCGTGTTGCCATGCAGGATGCTACCGCTCAAATGGCTTTGTTACAGTTGATGAATTCAGGCCGTCAGAAAGTGGCTGTGCCGTCTACCGTGCATTGCGATCACCTGATACAAGCACATATTTCAGCTAATGTGGATTTGGCTACAGCCAACGATACCAACCGTGAAGTATATGACTTCCTGAGTGCTGTATCGAATAAATTTGGTATTGGTTTCTGGAAACCAGGAGCAGGTATTATTCATCAGGTGGTTCTGGAAAACTATGCTTTCCCCGGAGGAATGATGGTTGGAACAGATTCACACACTGTAAATGCCGGTGGACTTGGAATGATTGCCATTGGTGTAGGTGGTGCTGATGCCGTGGATGTGATGGCCGGTTTACCATGGGAACTAAAAATGCCTAAAATCATTGGTGTAAAACTTACCGGAAAACTCTCAGGTTGGGCTTCACCTAAAGATGTAATTTTGAAATTGGCCGGAATTCTGACTGTAAAAGGTGGAACCAATGCTATTATTGAATATTTCGGCGAAGGAACTGAATCGCTTTCGGCTACCGGAAAAGGAACAATTTGTAATATGGGTGCCGAAGTAGGAGCAACCACTTCTATTTTTCCATTCGACAGTAAATCATCTGCTTATCTCGATGCTACCGGTCGTGCAGAAATTGCGGCATTGGCGCAGAAAAATGCAGCTCATTTACAAGCTGACCCTGAAGTAATTGCAAATCCTGAAATATATTACGATCGTCTGATTGAAATCAATCTGAGTGAACTGGAGCCTTATGTAAATGGCCCGTTTACCCCGGATGCAGCATATCCTGTATCGGAATTTGCCAAAATAGTAAAAGAAAAAGGTTATCCGCAGAAAATGGAAGTGGGCTTGATTGGTTCATGTACCAATTCTTCGTACGAAGATTTAACCCGCTCGGTTTCGATTGTGAAAGCAGCTAAAGAAGCAGGTTTAAAGGTGGAAGCACAGTTTATTATCAATCCGGGATCAGAACAGGTTCGCTATACTGCCGAACGCGATGGTGTGATTGCCGAATTTGAATCGGTTGGCGGTATTGTTATGGCTAATGCCTGTGGACCATGTATTGGCCAATGGAAACGTGACATTGACGTTCCTGAACGTGCAAACTCCATTATCACTTCGTTCAACCGTAACTTTGCTAAACGTGCTGATGGTAACCCCAATACACATATTTTTATCGGTTCTCCCGAAATGGTTACTGCGCTGACGATTGCCGGTGATTTGTGTTTCAATCCGATGAAAGATACCTTGACAAACGAAAAAGGTGAACAAGTGAAACTGGCTGAGCCAAAAGGTTTTGAATTACCTGTAAAAGGTTATGCTGTGGAAGATGCGGGTTATGTAGCTCCTGTGGCCGATGGAAGCAAAGTTCAGGTAAATATTAATCCTGAGTCGAAACGTCTGCAAAAATTAGAAGCATTCAAAGCCTGGGACGGAAAAGATTATATAGATCAGCCTTTGCTGATTAAAGTAAAAGGAAAATGTACCACCGATCATATTTCTATGGCAGGTCCCTGGTTGAAATTCCGCGGACATATCGATAATATTTCGGACAACATGCTGATTGGTGCTGTGAATGCATTTACCGATAAAACAAATGCAGTACTCGATGTTGAAACCGGCGAATATACCGCAGTTCCGGCACTTGCCCGTAAGTTTAAGGCTCAGGGAATTGGTTCGGTAGTAGTTGCTGAGGAAAATTATGGTGAAGGTTCAAGCCGCGAACATGCTGCTATGGAGCCACGTCACCTGAATGTAAAAGCAATTCTGGTCAAATCATTTGCCCGTATACATGAAACAAACCTGAAGAAACAGGGAATGCTGGCTCTGACTTTTGCCGACAAAAACGATTACGACAAAGTACGTGAAGATGATAAAATCAGCATTACCGGATTGACGGAATTTGCACCAGGAAAAAATCTTGTTGTAAAACTCAAACATTCTGATGGAACAACTGAACAATTTGAGGCTGTTCACACTTATAATAATGCACAGATTGAATGGTTTAAAGCCGGTAGCGCACTAAACGGACTTCAATAGTCATCTACCTTAAATTGATAGAAGTAAAAAATAATAAAATAGAAACAAGTTTATGGCAAACGAAAAAGAATTTCTGATATATAAACTATCGGAAACAGTAAAATCAACAAGTCGTATCGACAAAGAATTGTTCACCCAGTACAACGTAAAACGCGGTTTGCGTAACGAAGATCACTCGGGTGTAGTAGCAGGTTTAACAAAAGTGGGTGACGTTGTTGGTTACGAACGTTTGCCTGAAGGAGGTTTGAAAGCAATTCCCGGAAAATTATTGTATAGAGGAATTGATGTGGAAGATTTGGTACACGGACTTCAGGAAGAAGATCGTTTAGGTTTTGAAGAAACAGCATTTCTGCTTTTATCAGGATATTTGCCTGATGGAGAAGAACTCAGAACGTTTTCAACTATTCTGACCGATTCAATGGCATTGGAACAGAAAATGAAATTGAATATTATCGATCTCGAAGGTCAGGATATTATGAATATTTTGGCTCGTTCGGTACTCGAAATGTATACATTCGATAAAAATGCCGATGATATTTCGCGCGATAATCTGATTCGTCAGTCTATTGATTTAATTTCGAAATTCCCTACCATTATTGCTTACGCATATAATATTCTTCGTCACAGCCAACAGGGACGTTCTTTGCATATCCGTCACCCAAAAGAAGGTGCATCGGTTGCCGAAAACTTCCTGTTTATGATGAAAGGTCCGGGCAACTACTCCGAACTGGATGTAAAACTGCTTGACCTTTGTTTGATTCTTCATGCCGAACATGGTGGTGGTAATAACTCAACCTTCTCTGTTCGTGTAGTAAGTTCAACACTTACCGATACTTATTCTGCTATTGCAGCCGGTATCGGTTCGCTGAAAGGTCCATTGCATGGTGGTGCAAATATCAAGGTAAATCAAATGTTCGAACATTTGAAAACTGCCATTAAGAAATGGGATGATGTGAAAGAAATTGACCTGTATCTAAAAAAAATGCTAAACAAAGAAGCATATAACAAAACAGGTTTGATTTATGGTATCGGACATGCAGTTTATACCATTTCCGACCCACGTTCGTTGTTGTTGAAAGAAATGGCAAGAGCGCTGGCTAAGGAAAAAAATCTTGAAAAGGAATTTGCCTTCCTCGAATTGCTCGACGAACGTGCTGTAAATGCATTTATGACTTTCAAAGGCTCGGATATCAACAAACAGGTTTGTACCAATGTTGACTTCTATTCAGGCTTTGTGTACGAAGCCATGGGATTACCAACCGAAGTTTATACGCCGCTGTTCGCTATGTCGCGTATCACCGGATGGTGTGCACACCGTATTGAAGAGTTGAACTTTGCCAGCAAACGTATTATTCGTCCTGCTTACAAAAATGTTGGTGAAAAGAAATCGTTCATTCCATTAAATAAAAGATAATTTAACTTAGATGACAGACAACAGACAACAGGTGACAGACTCAAAGTGTCTCAAATCTGTTGTCTGTTGTTTGTTGTCTTTTGTCAGTAAAATATGAGTAAAATAAAAGTACAAAATCCCGTTGTAGAACTCGACGGAGACGAAATGACCCGAATTATCTGGTCTTTTATCAAAGAACAACTTATTCTTCCTTACCTCGATTTGGATATCAAATACTACGATTTGGGTATGGAAAACCGCGATGCCACAGACGATGAAGTAACCGTTGAAGCTGCCAATGCTATCAACAAATACAATGTTGGTATCAAATGCGCCACCATTACACCTGATGAAGCACGTGTAAAAGAATTCGGTCTGAAAAAAATGTGGAAATCGCCTAACGGAACGCTTCGTAATATTATTGGTGGTACCGTTTTTCGCGAACCGATTATTTGTTCCAACGTACCGCGTTTAGTTCCGGGTTGGACACAGCCTATCGTAATCGGCCGTCACGCATTTGGTGATCAGTACAAAGCTACCGATGTGGTTCTGAAAGGAAAAGGAAAACTTAAAATGACTTTCACCAACGAAGCAGGTGAAACTCAGGAATGGGAAGTGTTTGATTTTAAAGGCGATGGAGTTGCTCTGAGTATGTATAACACTGACGAATCGATTTATGGTTTTGCTCAATCGTCGTTTCAGGTGGCTTTGGATAAAAAATGGCCTTTGTATTTATCAACAAAAAATACCATCCTGAAAGCCTATGATGGACGTTTCAAAGATATTTTTCAGGATGTATACGAAAAAGAATTTAAAACGAAATTTGAAGCGGCAGGTATTGTTTACGAACATCGCCTGATTGACGATATGGTGGCTTCGGCGCTAAAATGGAACGGTGGATTTGTGTGGGCTTGTAAAAACTACGATGGTGATGTTCAGTCAGATACTGTTGCTCAGGGTTTTGGCTCATTGGGACTTATGTCGTCGGTATTGGTTACTCCTGATGGAAAAACTGTGGAAGCAGAAGCAGCTCACGGAACCGTAACACGTCATTATCGTCAGCATCAGCAGGGAAAAGAAACATCGACTAATCCGATTGCTTCCATTTTTGCCTGGACTCGTGGTTTGGCGCATCGTGGTAAATTGGATGGAAATGATGCGTTGATTAATTTCTGTCAGAAACTCGAAGAAGTTTGTGTGGAAACTGTGGAAGCCGGCGAAATGACCAAAGATTTGGCTATGCTGGTTCATGGCGATAATATCAGCCGTAAAGATTACCTGAATACTCAGGACTTTTTGGCAGCTATTAAACGTAATCTGGATAAGAAACTGAATTGATTTTCAGTAAAAATAAACGAAACGAGGTTGATAAATCATATCAACCCCGCTTTTTACTTTATTACTTTCTAACTTTCTAATTTTCTCATTCTCTTACTTCCTTTTCTGATTTGCCAGTAGTAAACAATGGTTGCTAACGCAAAATACACAACTGTCTGTATCCACAGGGCAATTAATTCGAACTGTATTTCATTCACCGAAGCTCCCATAGTGTTAATTTTGATATAACCCTGAATACCAAAGGTAGCCGGAAACAAATAACTGAATATCTTCCAAAACCTCGGTATATTAGATTGTGGCCACGAAATTCCGCTTAAAAACAATAATATCAACGAAAAAAACAGTGTTAATATCAATTGTGCTTCCCGCGATGGATTGAAAACCGATAAGGTCATCGAAAAAAATATGGTTGCCAATAAAAATGGCACAATAAATTCTATAATTGTCAATGGATTTGCTGTTTGAGGTAATCCGAAAATTTCCGGAACTATACCGATAATGTACACCGATAAAAGCAAATACATAAAAAAGAACGCCAGACTTTTTCCGAATACAACCCTGTAAATTTTTCCACGGTGAAGAGTCGGACTTACGAACTCATTGAACCTGTTTTCTTCGCGTGCTGTTCCTGCGGCCATTCCTATACCGAAAAACAGAGTTTGATGGATGATAAGAATTAAAATAGCCGGCATCAGAAAACTGGCAAACCCCATTCCCTGATTAAAAAGTATGGTGCTTTCGTACTTCACCGGTGAAATGGACATGCTTGTCAGTTTATCGGTATATCCAAGTGATGATAAGCGTTGCGACTGAATTTTTTCACCCATTTCCAACGCTACATAATTGGTGGCAAGAGCCATAGCCCGATAATACATAAAACTGCTCATATCGCTGTAAACGGATACAACAGCCTGTTTACCGGTGTTTATGTTTTTACTGAAATCACCTCCGATAAAGATAATTCCGTGTATTTTACCGGAATAGAAATCGTTCTTTGCCTGATGCAAATCAGTGTAACGGTTGAACACAAATAAATCGCGGGTAGCATCTAATTTCCGGGTATATTCATCAGATATTGACGAATGCGACATATCCACAATACCCACCGGAACATCAATCAGCGTTTCGTTTTTGTACATTCCGCAATAAAGCAGCGGATAAACCAATGGTGCAATCAGAGTGATAATAACCACGCCACGATCTTTAAATATTTCATTGATTTCATGTACAAGTATATGAAACATGGCTCTGAAGTTTTTCTGAGCTCTGATATACCATTTTTCTGAATCTTGTTTCATAGCTTGTTCTATTTAACCGGATAATGCTGATACATAACTGCTTTACTCAATCTGCTGAATACGATTACCGGCACAAACAGGAAAACCGCAAGCGTCAGAAATTCGTTGACTGAATGTTCAATGGGTAGCCCGTACAAGGCCTGTTGCACATAAATTTCAAAATAATGCCTGATAGGAAATATTCCGCTGAAGATTCTGAAAGGGTAGGGAAGTTGCTCTATCGGAAATGTAAATCCGGCAAAAGTGAAACCAAGAAGTCCATAAAATGCCGTTAATGTTACTCCATCACGTAAAACAGGTGTTACTCCAATGATAAAAATTCCTATGGCCTGATAAACCACTACAAATAGCAACATAGCGCAGATCATCCATACAAAAGAGTAATTTACCGGAAAATGTAGTATTTTAAACAGAACAATATCCGTTATGATGCCCAGGATAATAAACAGGATTGTTTGTGGTAGTAATTTTCCAGCCAATGCAGCAAAAAATGAATTATCTGCTGTTTCGAGCCATTCTTTGGAAGTTCTGTATTTCAGTTCCGAACCAATGGCATACACAGTCAACATCATAATCATAACCTGCATTATACCCGGCAGAAGTACAGTTAACAAATATACGCCGTAGTTTGCCCATGGATTACCAACCAAATGCGTATCCACACTTATAGGTTGAATAATTCCCATAATCCGGCTACTTTCCATGCCACGGGCAAGCAATGCTGTCTGTTTAACTGCTCCATTGGTTAGCTCGCTCATGTAGGTAATATCCTTCAATATCAGCGATCCGGCAATCAGATAAGCATCATTGAGGTAAAAAGTGATTTTGGGTTGTCTGTTCGAAATTACTTCTGCTGAAAATCCTTCCTTTAGTACGACAAATCCATATATTTCACCGCGTTGCATGGCTTTTCTGGCTTCGGTAAAAGAATAGAAATGACTTGTTACTCTGACCTGTTGTGTGGCATCCAGATTGCGGATAAATGTTCGCGACAGGGAAGAATTATCCAAATCAACGATTCCTACCGGCATTTTTTGAGGTAATCCTTCGTTGAACAGACTTGCAAAAAATATCAGACAAAATCCCATAATTCCTACCGAACCTATCAGTATAATTTTGTCGTGTATAATTCGTGAAACTTCCCGACTGAATACTTTTTTAAATGAATTAAACATTGTCTGACAATTTTATTTGCGAATTGTTTCTTCGATTAAAGCAGTCATGCCCGGCCGTAAATCTTTGATTTTCGATACCGGTCTGGCGCGAACCTCAAATGTTTTGACGTCAAATTCTCCCGTCGTTTTTGTGGCACGCCAGGTGGCATACGATGCCAGAGCTTTTATGTAACAGATTTTTACTGTAGCTGTCTGATTGTTTAAAGCAGGAATCCTGATAGTAAAAACTGAGCCCAATTTCATATTTCCAAGCAAATCTTCTCTCACATTGAATGTGAACCAGATGTCATTCATATTCACCACATTCATGACAGGAGCACCAGTACCAACCAATTCGCCTTGTTTAGGGAAAATTTCACTGATTTCTCCATCAATCGGTGAAGTCAGCGTTGTTTCCCGAAGATATGATTCCACTTCCTGAACAGCTCCTTTCGCACGATCAACCAGTGCCAGCGCTGCCTGTTTGTCTTCTTCTTCCGCACCATTCACAGCCATGTCGTATTGCGATTTTGCCGCTTTTTCGGTGGCCACAGCTGCCTTATACTGAGCTTCAGCCTCATCGCGCTTTTGTGCTGAAATTACACCTTTGTCAAAAAGCCGCTGAACCCGTTCATACGATTTTTTCATAATCTCAACCCCGACTAGCGATTTCTGCCACATTTCAAAAGCACCGGTGATCAACTCTTTTCGTGCTCCTTTAATAGCCTTTCTGTTTTGTGCAAGAGCGGCATTTTCGGCTGCCAACGCCTGATTCAGTTTTGCATCCAACTCCGGACTGTAAATTACTACCAAAGTATCGCCTGCTTTCACCTGACTGCCTTCTTCTGCCAGAAATTGCTGTATTCTTCCGGGTACTTTGCCCGAAATTCGTACTTCAGAAGCCACAGCTTCTCCCTGAATAATCTCTTTCTCAGGACGATAAACATATAAACCAACAATAAATGTAAGTACCAGTACAATGATTAATCCTATTAATCCTACTCTCAGATCTTTATTTTTCTTTTTCATATTTTTCTGTTTTTATCTTCATTTAATTCTATATTCCGAAAAACAATTTATTGATTATTATTTAATTGTGGTATTTGGAATTACCAATGTCCCCATCGATTTTTGAAAATAAACGATATTTAATTTCACCTCAATGGCAGCATCAATGTCTTCCGATTTTGCCGATAACCAGGCAGTTTGTGCACCCAGTAAATCTGTGGATGTGATAACACCTTCTTCGAATCCTGTATTGGCACAATTCAGATTCTCCTGTGCTTTTTCTATATTTTTCAACGTTGCATTTCTTTTCCGGATACTTTCTGCCACTTTATACGAATTTTGCTTCATCTGGAGAGATATTTTTTCTTTCAGTTCTTCCAATTGGAGATTTGCCATCTTTTCTTTCGATTTAGCAGCATTGATAGCGTATAATCCTTCTCCAAAATGAAATAACGGTACATGAGCCACCAAAGCGACATTAAATCCACCACCAAACTCCTGCTTAAATCCATTGTACGGATTCGGATTACTTAATGTGTAGGCTCCGGTAAGCGCAACATTGGGTAAAAAACGCGATAACATCATTTTTTGACCTGATTTTGCCATATCCAATACCTGTTCTATACATTGTATTTCAGACCGGTTTTCAAATGCCTGTTCCATCGGAATTAAAACAGGTATATCATCGTTAGTCCTGCTTAGTTCGGTGTCAGCTAATCGTATATCGGTATCAATGTCTATTCCACACAACTGATTCAACGCCATTTTAGATAACTGCAAACCATTTTCGGCTCTGGTCATCATCACTTCTGCCTCATTCAGTTTTACTTTTACTTTTAACTGATCCGATTTTGTGGCCACGCCTTCTGCTATCATAACTGCTACATCCGAATCCATTTTTGCCAGTAGATTTCGGTATTCCTGAGCCAGATATAGTTTGTTTTGTACCGAAATAACCCGCCAGTAAGCTTCATCAATTTCAAGCAACAAATCCTCATTCTTGTTTTTCTCTGTAGCTTCGGCCAGTTTTACCGCACTTTTACTCATATTGTACAGTTCTTTAATTCTGCCACCTAAAAATACCGGTTGCGTAAAACTGATATTTCCTGTGAAAATATTCCGGGTATTGATGTCAAGCATATTTTCCGGAATGACAACATATTCACCTGTTTGATTGCCACTTTGCGCGTATACAGGTAAACTGATATTGTCGGCAAGTAACGAAACATCCCTGTCATTTCTGATATAAGAGCCATTCATCGAAATGTAAGGGAGAAATTCTGTAAATGCCTGTTTTTTCATTTCATTGGCCATCTTTACACTGATTCGTGCTATTTCCAGTGTTTTATTATGTTCCATACCTAATTGCCGGCATTCATCCAGCGTGAGGTTTCGTTGAGCAAAACCCTGAAGAATCATTAAAATTCCCGCGATACTAATTACAATTTTTTTCATCCTTTTTATACCTTTTAAACTAATTATATTTTATAGTTGCATAAACAACTATAAATTTAAAAAAAATCACGCCAGATTGGCCATGATTTTTTTTAAAACTATTCTGCTTGTAAATAATTCTTCTTCAGTAATGTTACGGAGTGTCTTATCCGCAATTTTTTGTACAATTTCCGTTGTTTTGCTCTGAAGTTTGAGACCTGCTTCAGTTAAGTGAATCAGATTTATCCGTCGGTCTTTGCTGTCGGCGACTCTGACAACGAGTTTACGCTTTTCAAGATTATCTATCAAACGCGTCATACTGGGCTTGTCTTTTGAGGTTAAATCGCACAGCATCTGTTGAGTAACCTTATCCTTATCCCACAAACATGCCAGTACCGACCATTGTTCTGTGGTAATATCAACACCTTCAAGAGCAAAAGCTCTTAAAAAAGTCCTGTTAATGGCTGTAGAGATTTTTCCGGTAAGAATAGTGAAAACCTCGTCATTCTGTAAGTGTGTCATATTAATTGTTTAATTAATGGTTGTTTATGCAACTACAAAATAAGTGCCAAAGTTATTTTTACCAATAAAAATAAAAAATCCGCCATAGCAATTTGCCATAACGGATTAAATAAAGATGAATGATGTACATTTTGTCAGAACCCTCTGTCAAAACCTCCGCCATCTCCTCCGGAATTTCTCATTCTCATTTCTCCACCGCCTTCACCACCACGCATTCCGGGGCCAAAACGGTTTTCCCTATTATTGAAATCGGCTTTACTGGTGTTACCGTTAAATTTGGCAATTTTATAACTGAAGGTTACTAAAAAATAAGCAGGAAGTGTGTTGAAGCTACTGTACTGAATATAATTATCACCGATAATCTGGCGGATATTCAAACGCTGACGTAAAATATCAGTGGCTTTAAACGCAATAGTACCTTTTCCTTTGAATAATGTTTTGTCGATAGAAGCATTCCAGATAAGTTCATTCTGGTCGAAATTTGCATAACCTTCATGCGTGGTATAATTTATATCCGAACTAATGTTGATACTGTAAGGTAATCTGACAACGATATTGCCACTGCCGGTCCAGTCCCATGTAGTGTTCTGAGTTGCACTAAGATTGTTCTTTGAATCTGAATACCGAACATTCCCACGAGTGCCAATTTCCAGAAAATCGTTGGTAAAAGTAAGCGACAATTGTTCTGATCCTGATAATCTACGAGTTTCACTCAAATCTCCGAGCATGAGGTGCTCTATATCGATGTCGTCGGTAGCCACACCTTTCGAAGTATATCCGTAGCGGGTAGAATATCCCAGTTGTGTGCTGGTATTGAAATGCAACCGCTTCTGTATTATGGGAGTATTATACATGATATTTCCTTCTACACTATATGGAATGACATTGGCATTCACTGTTTGGTTGTATTGTTTCCCTGTAGGATCGTAAATAGAATTGGAAACCAAAGCATCTTTGGTGGCAGTACCACCTATCATGGTGGAGAATGACGAGAACGTTTTATCGTTAAAAACACTGTAAAACAACCGCAAATTCTGGCTGTATGCCGGATTCAGTTCGGGGTTTCCAACAGTTTCATTCATCAGATTGGAATTGTTTTTTACAGGCTGCATTTGCGTTATGCTTGGCTGTTCAGTCTGACCACGGTAATCAATGCGGGCAAATTCTTTTTTTCCGAAATTATACTGAAACCGGCCGGTGGGCGAGAAGTTGAAAACTCCGTAATTGTTCGAAATTATTTGCCCGTTTTTATAAATACGTTCGTTAATGGTTTGCGATGGTTCACCTTTGACACCCAACATCAAATTGAAATTCTGCTGATAAAACCGGTAGTTGAGTTCAAGCGCTTCGCTGTAAAAAATATTTTTGAAGTTATTACTGTAAGCACTGTCGAAATTAGCTTCACTGATATATGCATCTCTTTCCAGTAACAGGTGAGCATTCGGATCGGTAGTGTTGTACTGGAGCTTTTCGCTGGTAGTAGTGGTGTTCCGTATTGATATCGATGCTTCGAGCAGGTTTTTATTATTCCACAGAGGTTCTACATACGACATGCGTATGCTGTAATTGTACTTGTTTGAATTATTGGTAGTAAACTGATCAACAATACGTTGATTGGAAACGGTATTTTTTAGCGAATAGTTGAAACTTTCGTTGTTGCTGTCGGAAAATCCCGATTGAAGGTTTGCAGTAAATGTACGACCTTTTTTGGATAAAAATTTTCGGCTATAAATTAAGTTGAAACCTCCTGATAATGAGCTTCCGTTGCCGTTATTATTGCTGTTACCCCAACTTGTAGTATCGTTGTTGGTTTGGTACAAAAAATTGCGTGAACTTGTAGAATTCGAGAGCGAATGACTTATATTCGGCTGAAATACAAGGGTATTCAGACTATCGATTTTCCATTCGAGCTCCAGTGTCAGATTTGTATTGTAACTTTCGTTGTTTGTTTTTGTATATGTTGAATCGTTATAAACTGATTCTTTCAGATAGCTGTCCTTCACCGTATTGGTTTCGCCGGTATTGTTGGAGTGATTGAAGGTTACATTTCCGCCGAATTTCAGCTTGGGATTAACTATGGTGTTGTTGTTTAAACCGATATTCTGCGTTTCGGTAATACCGCTGTTTTGTCCGGCACCTCCAAAACGTCCACGACTACTACGGGTTGTATTCAGGTTATTAGCTCCTGCCACTACCGAAGTTTGCACATCATTGTTCATCAGGTTTATATTTGCATTTCCATCGTATCTGAAATCGTTGTTTGTGTCAATTCCTGCGCCGGCACTTATATTTCCGAAAGTGCCTTTTTTACGGTTCGATTTAGTGGTTAAGTTAATAATGCGTTCTGTATCATTATCTTCAAAACCTGTCAGAAGAGCCATATCTGATTTTTGTTCCAATACCTGAATTTTATCAATCATATCGGCAGGAATATTTTTTGTTGTCATTTCCACATCGTCGCCAAAAAACTTTTTACCATCCACACGTATTTTTTTTACTTCCTGACCATTCACTGTAATTTTACCATCGGTACTGATTTCAACACCCGGGAGTTTTTTCAATAAATCTTCCACTACTGCATTTTCCTGAGTTTTGAAAGCCGTAGCGTTGTATTCAATCGTATCACCTTTTACAACCAATTGAGCAGCAGTGCCTTTTACATCAACTTCCTTCAAAACTTTTACATTTTCTATGAGCTGAAACGATTTCAGAAGAATATCTTTCTTTTCCATGGTTACATTTCGGGTTTGTTCGTTGTAACCTACTGAGCTGATGATTAAAATGTAATTTCCTTCTTTGATTTTTTCGAGCATGAATGCTCCTTTTAAATCGGTTTGACAGCCTTTTACAAGCGACGAATCTTTTGAACTTAATAAACGAACTGTGGCCATTTCGAGTGGTAAGCCATTTTTTGCATCAAAAACAGTGGATTGGATGCTGTGTTGTGCTGAAACAGATAATGTTAGAATAATGAAAAGGAGTGTAGAAATTAAGCGACTCATATGTAAATTTATATTTTGTATTGAAAAATGAAATGAATTTCATTTATGACCTGAAAATTGACCAAGGGTTTAATGGCTGTGAGAGTTTATTTCAGAAAATCATAAAAAAACTCCATCATTTGCACGACGGAGTTTTAAATCGGTATAAATACGAATTATTTTTCAGCTTTTCCTGTCGACGCTGCTGGTTTAGCAATGTTTTCGCGCATAGAGGTATCAGCTTCAATATTCTTCATTTTATAATAGTCCATAATGCCTAAATTTCCACTTCTGAATGCTTCTGCCATAGCCTGAGGTACCTGAGCTTCTGCTTCGATAACTTTTGCACGCATTTCCTGCGATTTGGCTTTCATTTCCTGTTCGGTAGCAATAGCCATAGCGCGACGTTCTTCAGCTTTAGCCTGAGCGATATTTTTATCGGCTTCGGCCTGATCCATTTGCAATTGTGCTCCAATGTTTTTACCAATATCGATGTCTGCAATATCAATGGACAGAATTTCGAAAGCTGTTCCGGCATCCAATCCTTTTTTCAACACCAATTTAGAAATAGAATCGGGATTTTCAAGTACACTTTTGTGCGACTCCGAAGAACCGATTGACGATACAATACCTTCACCTACACGGGCAAGAATAGTTTCTTCGCCTGCACCACCCACCAATTGTTTGATGTTGGCACGCACTGTAACACGGGCTTTGGCAATTAACTGAATACCATCTTTGGCAACTGCTGCTACCGGTGGTGTGTCAATCACTTTCGGATTTACCGACATTTGTACAGCCTGAAACACATCACGACCGGCCAAATCGATAGCGGTTGCCATCTTAAATGTAAGATCGATGTTAGCCTTGGATGCTGATACCAACGCATGAACTACACGTTCTATATGTCCACCAGCCAGATAATGTGCTTCAAGTCCGTCGCGTTTTACCTCCGGAAGATCAGCCTTGTGAGCTTCGATCATACATGCCACAATGGTGTGTGGTGGCACTTTACGAATTCGCATTAAGAATAATTGTATCAGCGATACATTTACTCCGGATACTATTGCCGAAATCCACAAAAGAAATGGCACGTAGTAAAAGAACAGCAGTATCAGTATTCCCAACACTACCAAACCAATAATTTCAATTCCTACCATAGTTTTTTATTTATTTTTTTGATTTAAAGATACTTACTTAATTCTTTCCACTAAAACATTGGTGTTGAATACCTCTAAAACAACAATTTCAACTCCAGGATCAATAAATTCATCGTTTGTTTTTGCCTCGATAACAGCGCCGTTGATTTTTACTTTTCCCATAGGAGCAAGGCGCGAAGTTGTTTTACCTGTGTCGCCAACCTTAATGCTCAGACCTTTCAGAGGGTCTACTTTACCATCGATTCCGGTTTTCAGAGCCATTTTGTCCAGCGTTTTGGTGCGAAGAAAAATCCATATTCCGAGTGCTAAAAGTACTATACTGCTAATGAGCGTAATATGGCCTGCCATTCCGCCAATTTTTACATATGCATAATAAATGGAACCACCTAAAAATACAGTTCCTGCGATACCTGCCAATGAAATTCCGGGTATGAGAAATAATTCGATAATAAAAAATATTATTCCGATAATCAGTAGTACAACTACAATGGTGATTTCCATACAAGCGGTTTATTATAATATGAAGGCTTAAAAATACAAATAATTTTGATATAGTTATGTTTTTTCTGTAAAATTAATTTCGAGAAACCTGATTCTTTTTGTTTTACCGGTTATTTCTCTCTGAATTTGTATTTGTTTGGCTTCCAAAATCAAAATGGTTTCAGCTATTTTAGCCAGCAATTCAGGATTATCCGAATTTGCATACTGATACCGGAGTTGTTCTAACTGAAACGAATTATTGTTAAGTTGTTGTTGCAATGTAAGCAAATCAGTTATTAAATGCTCCGATTCAGGGTTTTTAAACTGATTTTTAGAACTGTAAACAATAGAATCGTTGATAATAAAACTGAAATCTGTTGCCTGAGTCACAGAATTAGTTGTGTTTGTTCTGTTCTGATCCTGAATTTGTTTCGAAGCTTTTCTCACTTTTTTCATTTGGGCTGTCAGACGCAATAGAGTGGAATCTTCTGTTCTGATATAAGTTTTGGAGTCGTTGAGCACGAAAGTGTAGACACCGACTTTACCTGCCGGTAAATATCTGTCGGAAACAAACCAACCTTTTTGACTTATTTCATCCAAAACCATCATATAATCGTTGAACGGAGAATTAAACGGAAATCCTGCATTTTCAGGATTCAGGAAATCCTTGGCATTGGGCGAATATTTCGTAAAAAAGATATCGTAACCGCCCAATGACCCGTTCCCGTCCGAAGCATAATACAAGGTAACACCATCGAGCAGGAGGAAAGGATAATTTTCGTTTGCCTTCGTGTTTATTACCTCCGAAATGGAAGTGGGCATTGTCCAGCTTTCGAGCAGTTTGTAAGCACTTAAAATATCGGTATTTCCGGCTACAGTATCCGAAAGTATTTTACGGTCGGCCCGTTGTGTGGTGTAAGTCACTTTATCGAATTGATTTCTGGATGTTACCCGGATTCTTTCCGAAGTAAGACTACCAATATCGTGATTGTAACCAATGTATTGCAGAAAATCATTTTTAGGCACAATAATGCTGTCAATCAGTGTAATATCTTCAACCCGGTTCAGTAATTTAGCTCCGGTTTCTGATTGTTGAATTCTTTTCTGAATTTCTGTCGCTTTTTTATCGTTTGGATCTAACGCAGATAAACAGCTGTTGTATAATTCCACCGCATGACTAAACTGGTATGAAAAGTAATAGGAATCAGCTAAATAAACATCACGTTGTGGATATTTTGAAGAGGATAATTCAAAAAAATGAGCTGCATTTTCATAATCCTTCAGCTCGAAACAGCAACGTGCATACCGATAGTTCAGAAGTTGATCAGTCGGCTTCTTTTTCAGCAGAGTTTCGTAAATAGCTTTAGCTTTTGTGTACTGTTTGGTATTGAATAAATTTTCAGCCTCCGAAGCACTTTGGCTGAAAACCAATAAATTACTGATAATTAATAATGTGAGAAAAAATAATTTTCGAAAATTCATCCTTTATATACTGTTTATTTCTGAATTACAACTTTGTCCGATGCTTCTTTAATAATCTTTTCGGCTTCGGCCTGCGCTTTTACTTTAAGTGTGGCAGCCTGCTTTTTAGCTTCATCCACTATACCTTTTGCTGCAATCTGAGCTGCTTTTTTGGCAATAGGATTGGTGGCTTTATTTATCAATTCCTGCCCGCGTTTTTCAGCTTCATCAATCAGCTTATTTCCAAGAGTTTCGGCCTGAGCAATCATCTGATCGGCTTTTTTACGTGCTTCTTCTATCGCTTTTTCTTTTTGTCTTTGAGCTTCTTCCAGCGCTTTATCAACCACTTCTTCTGTTTTTTTTGTTATTACTTCCTGCACTTTGGTAGCCGTTTCAGTTAAAACTTCGGTGACTGTGTTTTTTACATCGAGTTCAACTTTTGGCTTGGAGAAAGTTCCACCAATTTTTACGTTTATGGTCGAAAGTTTTCCAAGATTCAATTTGTCGGGCAACTGAATTTTTCCTTTATAATCGATGCTTTTATCCAACCCTGTAACACCACCAAGCGTCAAATTGACATCTTTTACTTTAAAGCTGAATGGTTTGGTAGTTAGTTTTCCATCGTTGATATCAAACACAATTCCCAAATCCTGAATTGTCATTGGAAGCAGATTGTCTTTTTTCAATGCTTTTGCTAGCGCTTCGAGAGCAGGTACATCCTTCAATCCAACGGATTTGGTAATAAACGAACCCAAACCTGACAGCGAATTCAAATCGGGCATCATATCGCTTTTAAGCAAGGATGTAAATTTAATTTTGGTTGAAAACTTACCGCTGGCTTTGTTGAAAATTGGTACTAATTTTTGTAAGGTTTCAACCTGACCGGCAATTTGCGTAAATACTACTTCCTGAATGGTTAAGTCGAAATTGACAAGTGGTTTCAGTGTGTCGGCTACATTATACAAACCGTTTAAAAGCATACTGCCACCAAATGCATTGACATTCATATTTTGAATATTCAGTTTACTGTCAGCTATTTTCAGCATACCATGAGCATTTGTCAGATTCATTTTATCAAACAAAATCTGATTGAATTTTCCGTTTACTGTGAAATCCATATTCGACGGAATTTTGATAATATTTCGTGGTGCTTTCGTTGTTGTTGTGTCCGTTTTGGTGTCGTCCGACATAAAATCGGAGATATTCAAATAATTAGAGTTCAGGTTTAATTGTCCCTTTATGGTCTTATCCTGAAGTATATAGGGTATAAAGTTTTCCAGTTTTCCGTTTGCTGTTATATCGTTTTTACCAATTTTCAACTGAAGATTTTTCAAATCAACCCAGGAGTTATTGAAGTCCATGGCAGCATTATCAATTTTCACTTCGTCGCTCAATATACTTGTTTTTAGCAACATATTGGTAATGTTCATATTACCGCCGAACTGATATTTCTGATACTCATTTTTTTCGTAATACGACATACGTCCTGCCAGATTCAGATTCATATCCAGTATTCCGTTCAGACTCGTTTTTTCATCGAGCGGATATACATCTTTAATCATGCCCAGATTAATTTTTCCGATGGCATTTAGCTGAATATCAGGATCTGTCATTGGATAAGCAATGCGCATTTTTGCCTTAAACGGATTTCCACCCAATTGGAAAGCAAATTGCGAAATATCAAACACAGTAGCATCAAGCGTTCTGCCCGGATTTGTTATGTGCGTGTTGATATTTATTTTTTCAAGCTTTTTGGGCAACGACGGGTATTGAAACCAGCCATTCTGAACAATAAGTTTCAGATCGAAAGAAGGATAATAATCGCCCACCCAAAGTCCGGTAATATTGCCCGACAGATCCACTTTTCCGCCTGCCAGCATATCTTCGAACGATTTGGAGTAAATGGCAGGCACGAGCGACAAAACTGATTTAAAATCAACTTTATCGGTAATGAGTTTAAAATCCATGTCCCAGCCTTCGGGAATGCTTTTCAACCAACCGGCAAGTTGAAACGGAATTTCATTCAGTTTTGATTCGTTTTTACTGATTTTAAACAACATATCATTCACGTTAGCATCAATATCAGCATTCAGCATGGCTTTAGCTTTCGAAACGTATTCCACGCCATCCCAAATAAATGAAAGTGAATCGCAGGTAGTGCGGGTTACCAAAAGCGAACTATCGGCAGTTAAATCACCGGTGGTGATATGATTTACATTCTTAAAAATGTAAACCATATTTCTTTTGTCGTAGTTGTAATAAATGTCAGCATTGTTCACCGAAAATTCCTTCAGTTTCCAGTGAAAATTCATTTTTGAGGTGTCGGTTTGTGTAGTATCTTTTTTCATTATTCTCCAGTTGGCGTGTCCGTTTGGTAAAACCCGCACCACTACTTTCGAATGATTGAATTCCAGTTTCCGAATATCGTAACCCGTGTCAGAAAATAAAGATTTTATATTGATAATCAGATTTATATCATCACTTTTTAGTAAAGTATCCTTCTGAAATTCATCAATACCGGCAATGTAGAAATTTTCCAGTTTTACCGATGCATAAGGAAAATTGCGGATAAAACTCAGGTTCACATTTTCAAAATCCACCTTGGCATTTAGCATTTTATTCAGTTCAGCTTTAGCTTTCAGCATAATTTTATCACGTAAAAACCAGGGCAAAGCAATCAGTGTAACGAGTATTATTGTTATAAAACCGGCAAATATCAGAAGCGAAATCTTTATTTTTCTGTTCATGATGCTGTGGGTTTAGTTTTGTGAATTTCTTATATTTTGAACTGCAAAGATACAAAATTAGATGACTCATTCATTGATGAATATGCATTTTACTTCGAACTATTTCTTAACTTTCGAAAAAAATAAAGTAAGTTTGTGTTACAAATCAAAAATTGAACCGAATGTCCGGAATTTTACTTATTACGCCGCCCCTGACACAGCTGAATACCAGTTATCCTGCAACAACCCAGTTGTGTGGATTTTTACGCACGGAAGGAGTGGAGTGCTATCAGTCTGATTTAAGTATTGAGCTGGTAAACAAAGTTTTAACCAAAAAAAATCTCGAAAAAATCTTTTCGTTGATTCAGAACGATAAATTGCCCAAGAAATATAAAATCATGTTGCAAAACGATGATTTTTATATATATACCATAGATTCGGTGGTGCGGTTTTTATCCGGTAATGATGATAGTTTAGCTGCACGATTCAGTGATACTGCATATTGGCCTATAACTAAAAAACTTCCTGTTGATGAGGATCTGGAATGGGCTTTCGGTACGTCGGGCATTCACGATAAAGCCAAGCATTTATGTACATTTTTTATAAAAGATATAGCCGAACTGATACGCGACACCATCGATCCGAATTTTGAATTAATCCGGTATGCTGAAAAACTGTGTTTGCATTTACCTGATTTTGATCCACTTGAAAAGGAATTGCAAAAGGATTATTCATTTATTGACACATTGATGCTGGAACTTTTTTCGGCGAAAATAGCTGAATTAAAACCTGATTGCGTTGGTTTTTCAGTTCCATTTCCGGGAAATTTGTATGCAGCGCTGCGTTGTGCCCAATGGTTACGTAAATTTCAACCCGAAATAAAAATAGTGATGGGAGGCGGTTATGTGAGTACCGAATTACGACAGATAACCGACGGAAAAATATTTGATTATATTGATTATCTGGTGTTTGACGATGGAGAGTTGCCTCTGATGCGCATTCTGAAAAACGAAAAACTGATACGCACTATTTACCGCAATGATTCCGGTGAACTTGTCAGAGCCGATCTCGACAGCAAAGAAAATATCCGCTTTGCTGAAACAGGAACTCCTGACTACGATGGTTTGGTGCAGAACAACTATATTCATCTAATAGAACTTACCAACCCCATGCATACTCTTTGGAGCAATGGCCGGTGGAATAAAATGATGCTGGCACATGGTTGTTACTGGGGGAAATGTGCTTTTTGCGATGGTTCGCTCGATTATATTGCACGTTACGAAATTTCGCCGGCAGTTTTATTGGTCGACAGAATGGAGCAAATCATGAAGCAAACAGGTGTTTCCGGATTTCATTTTGTGGACGAAGCTGCTTCGCCGGCTGTATTGCGCAAACTGGCTGAGGAAATCCTGAAACGAAAACTTGTAGTGAGTTACTGGACGAATATACGTTTCGAAAAATCGTTTAATACTGAGCTTTGCTATTTATTGGCAAAATCGGGCTGTATTGCAGTTTCGGGTGGGGTAGAAGTGGCTTCTCCGCGAATTCTGAAAATGATCAACAAAGGAATTACCATAGAATCGGCCGGTGAATGCCTGAAAAATCTGACGGAAGCGGGTATCATGACCCACGCTTATCTGATGTATGGTTTTCCTACTGAAACAGCACAGGAAACCATAGAATCACTCGACGTTGTACGGGGTTTCTTTGCCAACGGTTGGTTACATTCGGCATTCTGGCATCGCTATGCTATGACTGTTCATAGTCCGACGGGAATGCGTCCTGCGGAATTTGGTGCCAAACATTTGCAGGAAAAACCCAATGCATTTGCCAATAACGAAATTCCTTTTTCCACCAAAAACGAAATCGATCTGGAATTTTATGGTAAAGGTCTGAATTTGGCCACTTATAATTATATGAATGGTACAGGATTCGATTTGGATGTGAAAACATGGTTTAAATAATAGGGTTTATATAAGTTAGTGAATTTCTAAAAAAAAAAAACAGATAAACGCAAAGTACGCAAAGTTTAAATATGCCAAGTATAGTATCATCAAATATCCGCAAAGTACGCAAAGTGAAAAACTTAACAGTTTTTCTTTGCGGCTTAGCAACTTGGCGTTCTTTGCGTTTAACAAATTAATATTTAATAAAATTCTAACTTGTATAATAGTCAATTAACTGAGATGAAGAAATTAATTCCGTGGATGCTCATTATTTCGCTGATATTAAATGCGATATTCCTTTCGGTTATTGTTACATTTTCAGTTGAGTTTAACAAGGATATTCGTCAGAAAATAACCAACAGAACAAAATGCAATATTGTTATGTATGGTAATTCGCTGACTTACATGGGCGACTGGCAGAAATTGCTTTTCCGGTTTGATGTACGAAACGAAGGGCAGGATGGATTTACTACCGGCGAACTGAAGAATGTTTTGCAGCAACATGTTATCAGTCATCAACCCAAAATATGTTTTCTGGAAGGCGGAATTAATGATATTTTCCAACAAATACCCTTGCCTGTTATTCAGGCCAATTACACTTCCATGGTAGATACTTTGTTGAAACACAAAATTGAACCTGTCATTCAGAGCACTTTGTATGTTGATTCACTTCCCGAAAGTATAACAAATCAGAAAGTTGACAGCTTCAATGTAATTTTAAGGCAAATGTGTGCTGAACGCGGAATAAAATATCTGAATCTGAATTCACTCCTAAGCGAAAACAAAAGGCTAAAACCTGAAATAAACACCGACGATATTCACCTGAATAAAAAAGGATACCTGCTTTGGCGCGAAATGGTAAAAGAAGTTCTGAAAACAAAAGATTTCTAGACATTTACATTATTACCAGCTGTATGAATCCGAAATAATTGCACCCTTATCAGAGTCCTGTTTTGTTTGCTCTACCATCTTTATGGTATATAAAATACTGACTCAATGGTATTTTATTGCCTGCTGAGCCGTTGTATTTTTGTAATGTCAAATTATATAAAAACATTGCTTTATGAAAACAACAGCTTTTTGCCCCATATCTACTCAGAAAATTGATGAAAATCTTGCACGTTTCAACGGTGGTTTTGTAACACTTATCGTTATTGCTGCTATTGTTACACAGAGTGTCTTACCACTTTTGTTCCTGACCATCGATTTTACATTTCGTGCTACAGGAAACTCAAAATACAGTCCTCTGGCATTTATTTCAAAAAATATTATACGAACTTTAAAAATAACTGCAAAACCCGTTAATGCCGGACCAAAAATTTTTGCCGCACGTATTGGCTTGTTATTTTCAGTTTTGGCACTGATTTTTAATGCATTGGAATTGAATGGTATATCTACCGGAGTGCTTAGTGTTTTTGGTTTTTGTGCTTTTCTTGAATCGGCATTCGGTTTTTGTGTTGCCTGTCAGATTTATCCTTTTGTTTACAAACTTGCCTATGCTTCAAAGAACTAATTAGTATTTTTCTTTCTCAAAGCCATCATTCACTTGCTGAATGATGGCTTTTTTTTGGTTTATGACCGAAATTTTGTACTGATTTTGAATATTTATTTCATATTATGATTACATTTGCTGTGTACTTACAGTCTGTAAGTAAAAACCCTTAAAAATGAATATGCACAACTAACTAATCAATTTATATACATATGTATCAGAATTTTAAGTCACATCTTGAATCGGAACTAAAAACAATCGAAAATGCTGGTTTATTCAAGAAAGAACGCATTATTGTATCTCCACAACAGCCGGTTATCTGTTTAAACGATGGAAAGGAAGTTTTGAATTTCTGTGCCAACAATTATCTGGGATTGTCTAACCATCCATCTCTTATTCAGGCTGCTGCCTCTGCACTCAAAACACATGGTTATGGTATGTCCTCGGTTAGGTTTATATGCGGCACACAGGATTTACACAAAACACTGGAACAGAAAATTACTGATTTTTTCGGTACGGAAGATACCATATTATATGCTGCCTGCTTCGATGCGAATGGCGGTGTTTTTGAACCGTTGCTAAACGAAGAAGATGCAATTATTTCCGATGCACTGAATCATGCTTCCATTATTGATGGTGTGCGGCTGTGCAAAGCGCAACGTTTCCGCTACGCCAATGCCGATATGAACGATTTGGAAGCACAACTTCAGGCTGCACAACATTGCCGTTTCAAACTGATAGTTACCGATGGTGTATTCTCTATGGACGGCAATGTGGCACCGCTGGATAAAATCCACGAACTTGCCAATAAATATGATGCTATGATTATGGTGGACGAGTCACATTCGGCAGGTGTGGTTGGTGAAACCGGTCGCGGAGTGACTGAAAGGTTTGGACTTAAAGGAAAAATCGAAATCATTACGGGCACACTTGGAAAAGCATTTGGAGGCGCTATTGGCGGCTTTACAACCGGAAAAAAAGAAATTATCGATATGCTTCGTCAGCGTTCGCGTCCATATCTTTTCTCCAATTCCATTCCGCCCATGGTGGCAGCTGCAGGAATTAAGATGTTTGATATGATGAACGAAACCAACGAGTTGCAGGATAAATTACACCAAAACACTACTTATTTTGTTCAGCATATGAAAGCTGCCGGATTTGACATCAAACCAACTGAATCAGCCATTTGTGCAGTGATGTTATACGATGCTAAACTATCGCAGGAATTTGCTGCCCGCATGCTCAACGAAGGAATTTATGTGGTAGGATTTTATTTCCCCGTTGTACCCAAAGAGCAGGCACGAATCCGTGTTCAAATTTCAGCAGCGCACGAAACCGAACATCTTGAAAAAGCTATTCAGGCATTTATCAAAGTGGGAAAAGAACTAAATATCATTTAATATAAGTTGGTAGGTTATATCATAATTTGTAGCCAATTGCGAAACAAATCGTTGTAGTTTTATCGTTTATTTTGGAAAAAATGTAAGTTCTTGGTTTGTTAATTGTTGCAAAATTCAAATAGTAATCAGAACGAATTGCTATTTGAAAATTATTTACATCATATTTTAAACCACCACCCATCAAAATTCCATAATTAAATTGATTATAACCATTTAAGCTATTATCATTCAAAAGATAATCTAATCGTGGTCCATAGCTTAAGAACGGTGTAATACGGTATTTCAAGGGATATTTCACTTCAAAAGTAGTGTTTAATGATAGATAATCAAGATTTAGATTAAATTGTCTGATAGGTTCATCCGGTGATGTTGCAGTAACTGCTCCACCTTTTTTTACAACACCAACATTAGTCGATAAATTGTAGTATTTATCATTAAAATAATCGATACCAATGAACATGGAATATCCAATTAGAGTTTTATTACTGTATTGCCAATTTCCTGAATTGTATTTGAAATCTGCATTTGAAAGGGAAATTCCGGGTTGAAATTTTATAATTTGACTAAATGAACTGTACGAAAATAATAACATAACTGATAGATAGAGTATCTTTTTCATAATCTTCAATAAATAAAAATGGTTTGAATTGTTTAATACATGGTTATTAACGTTTTGATGAAAATTTTATTATCAATACGATAAACAAATCTTTTAAATGCTAATAACATATTTTCTTAATTTCTCATTTTCTAAATACACAACAAATGAAAGCTCTTGTAAAATTAAAACCCGAAAAGGGTATATGGATGGAAGAAATTCCACTGCCTCACGTTGGAATTAACGACGTATTGATAAAAATAAAAAAAACAGCCATTTGTGGCACCGATTTGCATATTTATAAGTGGGACGACTGGTCGGCACGAACCATTAAAACACCCATGACCATTGGTCACGAATATGTGGGACATATTGTGGAAAAGGGCAGAGGCGTTCGAAATCTGGAAATTGGCGACCGTGTTACCGGCGAAGGACATTTAGCCTGCGGACATTGCCGTAATTGCCGGCGAGGAAAATTGCATGTGTGCGAAAATTCCATAGGTATTGGTGTGAACCGCGATGGCGCTTTTGCCGAATATCTTTCCATTCCGGCTTCAAATGTGGTAAAACTCGATCACCGCATTACCGACGATATGGCTGCCATTATGGATCCGTTTGGAAACGCGACGCATACGGCTTTGTCGTTTCCGCTGATTGGCGAGGATGTGTTGATTACCGGTGCCGGACTTATTGGTAGCATGGCTACAGCCGTTTGTCGCTTTGCCGGAGCCCGAAATATCGTAGTGAGCGATTTGAGTGATTATCGATTGAATATCGCTAAAAAAATGGGCGCCACACTCACAGTGAATCCTACAAAGGGCGAAACCATCGAAGGAGCCATTAAAGATTTGCGTATGCATGGTTTCGATATCGGACTCGAAATGTCGGGCTCGCCGGTGGCTTTCGAGAGTATGATTGAAAACATGTACAACGGCTCCAAAATTGCATTGCTGGGAATTCTGCCAAATTCAACCACGGTTGCCTGGGATAAAATTATATTTAAAGCTCTCACACTGAAAGGAATTTACGGTCGTGAAATGTGGGAAACATGGTATCAAATGGAACAAATGCTGATTACCGGACTCGATTTGACTCCTGTAATAACACATCGCTTATCAGTAAACGAATTTCAGAAAGGATTTGACATTATGGAGTCCGGCGAATGCGGAAAAGTGATATTAAATTGGGAATAAGTGTGATGTTCGTTACATTATTGTAATTATTTTAAATATTTCCATTATCTTCAAAACCTTTTAAGAGTAAAAGTGTTTATTCTTTTAGTTAAAAAAATATGACAAGCTTTTTTTAATCAAAAATATCCCCGAATATGGATGAGACAAAAAGGGTTTTTCTCCACAAAATTACGTATTAACAACAATATAAATTACTTTAAATCAGTATGAAGATACATGAATATCAGGCAAGGGAGCTTTTCAGAAAGTACGCAATTCCTGTAACAGATGGCATTTTGTGTTATTCTGTAGCCGAAGTTGAAAAAGCAGCCCGGGAATTAAACCGCATGGTGGTGGTAAAAGCACAGGTTTTAACAGGTGGAAGAGGAAAAGCAGGTGGTGTGAAGTTGGCCAGAACCGTAGACGATGCAGTCAGCGCTGCGCAAAAAATTCTGGGAATGGACATTAAAGGTTATACTGTAGAAAAAGTACTGGTAGCAGACGCAGTGGAAATTCAGAAAGAATATTATGTTGGTATGACCATCGACCGAAACTCAAAATCGGTTTTATTTATGGGAAGTGCCGAAGGTGGTGTTGAAATTGAAGAGGTTGCTAAGGTTAATCCGGGTGCCATTCATAAAATTCCTATCGATCCTGATTTGGGAATGACCGATTTTATGGCCCGTAAAATTGCTTTTAAACTGTTTTCGGACATGAATATGGTGAAACAGGCCACCGATATTTTCAAAAAAATGTACAAATTGTGCATCGAAACCGATGCTTCGTTGGTGGAAATCAATCCATTGGTTATTACCGACGGAAATAAACTGATGGCTATCGATGGCAAGATGAATTTTGATGATAACGCTTTGTATCGTCAGGCCGAAATTGCTGCCATGAACGAACCGGATGAAGATGAAAAGAAAGAATTAGCTGCCAAAGAAAGTGGTCTGACATACATTCGTTTGGATGGAAATATTGGCTGTATGGTGAATGGAGCGGGTTTGGCTATGGCTTCGATGGACGTTATCAAACATTTTGGCGGAAGTCCGGCCAATTTCCTCGATATTGGTGGTAGCTCAAGTCCGCAAAAAGTGATTGACGCCATGAACCTGTTGATGTCCGATATAAATGTGAAAGTGATTATGATCAACATTTTCGGAGGAATTACCCGTTGCGACGACGTGGCAAAAGGACTGGTAGCAGCACTGAAACAACTGAATGTGGACATACCTATTGTTATCCGTTTATCGGGCACCAATGCCGAAGAAGGACTGCGCATTTTGGCTGAAAACAATCTTCCAACCGTTGGTTCGTTAAGCGAAGCCGCACAGGCTGCCATAAAATTAGTTGGTTAAACCTATCTATTTATCTTAAAAAAATCATTCAAAATGAGCATATTAGTAAATAAAAGCACAAAAGTTATTGTGCAGGGAATTACCGGTAGAGATGGAAGTTTCCACACCGGAAAAATGAAAGAATACGGAACAAACATTGTGGCCGGCGTGTCGCCCGGAAAAGGAGGACAGGAAGTACACGGAATTCCGGTTTTTAATACCGTGGAAGAGGCTGTAAAAGCCACAGGTGGTGATACCTCCATTATTTTTGTACCTGCACCTTTGGCTGGCGATGCTATCCTGGAAGCAGGTGATGCCGGTGTGAAATTAGTTATTTGTATTTCCGAAGGTGTGCCAACACTGGATATGGTGAAAGCCACCAATTATCTGAATAAAAAAGGTGTAAAATTGATTGGCGCCAACTGTCCGGGTTTGATAACTCCCGAAGAATCGCTGATAGGAATCTTACCCGGAAATATCTTCAAAAAGGGAAATGTGGGATTGATGAGCCGTAGTGGTACGCTCACATATTTGATGGTAAGCTTGTTAACTTCAAATGGTTTAGGACAAAGCACCTGTATTGGTATTGGTGGCGACCCTGTAGCAGGACTTTATTATCAGGAATTGCTGCAAATGTTTGAAGATGATCCGGAAACTGAAGCCATTGTGCTAATTGGTGAAATTGGCGGCGATGCCGAAGAAAAAGCAGCTGAATATATCAAAAAACATATTACAAAACCTGTGGTGGCATTTATTGCCGGACAAACCGCTCCTCCGGGAAAACGAATGGGACATGCCGGAGCCATTATATCAAGCGGTAGCGGCACCGCAGCCGAAAAAATTGCTGCTTTCGAAGCCATTGGAGTTCCGGTGGCACGGGTGCCGGTTGAATTGCCGGGACTTGTTAAACAGAAATTAGAAGAAAGAAAAAATCGTAGTTAACACTACGATTTTTTTTTTATACCTTTTAATCGGGGACTAAAAGCCGAATAATTAAAACAAATAAGCCAGTTTAAAATAACTTGATCCGGCAAATCCTGAATATGGATCTACAGCAAAGCCCCAAAAGGCACTATCCAGTCCATTTGGATATGCGCAAAGTGTCGAACTATTGAGTGGGATTTATAAATCTCCCGTCCACCCGGATATATTCTTCGAACAAAAACGAACAAAGTGTCGAACTGTCGGGTGTGATTTGCAATCACACCCTTCTGTATTATAAGGAATTGTAATCCGATATGCTACAATTGTATAATTAAAATAATTTGTTAATTTTGTCGGTACAAAAAACTTAATTTATGGACATTAAAAACCGAATAACCGGAGAAGTTTGCTTTGTTACCGATACTGTTGTTGATTGGGTGGATATTTTTACACGTCCGGTTTATAAACATATTATAATAGATTCATTGACATATTGCCAGCAAAATAAAGGATTAATAATTTATGCTTGGGTTTCCCGATAGCTATTGGGAGAGCAATCATTTACATGCCATTGTAGGCAGTAACGGTGAAAATAAAGTTTCGGATATATGGCGCGACTTTAAGAAGTTTACAAGTAAAGAGATATTAGATACTTTATTAACGTTACCAAACGAAAGCCGTAGAGACTGGATGTTGAATCGTTTTGAGTATGCAGGTAAGAATGATAAAAAGATAAAGAAATATCGGTTTTGGCAGGAAGGTAATGATGCTCAGGAGATATTTTTAAATGATTTTTTTGAACAAAAACTGAATTATATCCACTTCAATCCGGTAGTAGCTGAATATGTAAATCGCCCGGAAGATTATCGGTATAGTTCGGCAATAGATTATGCCGGTGGAAAAGGTTTATTAGATGTTACAATTGTATAAGTTGTAGCATAGCGGATTATAAATCCTGATAATACATTACGAGGTAATTACAAATTACCTCAGACAGTGCGAAACTTTGCTCATTAAAGTATATATCCGCAAGGACGGGTTGAAGAAAATTATCAATACAGAGCCGGCATATTTTATTTGAAAATAGGTCCACTTAAAATTGGATACGATAGTGAAACAATACGGAATATAACACAAAACGCTTTACATAGATTAATTGGAGATCCAATTTTTCCAGTTAAAGAAGACAAAAAATCACATTGGGTATGGGAAATAGAATTTTAACAACAGCAGTACTGCTTATTTTAGTAGCAGGTACGTTTTCGTGCAAAGATTGGTTTGCAGACTTATTCGAAGACGAAGCTTATACTCTTACAAGAGACGATTATACAGGTCATGAAATTAGAACGGATGGTTATTATTATCATTATAATGAAAACAGATTGGACTTAGTCATAGTAACTATCTTTTATAAAAATGGAGTAGTAATTGATGGGGTTTGTGGAGCAACTTTGCTAGAATTTGAGAAAGATTTTTCTGATGGATCATTTTATGAAAACAATAAAGATTATAAAGGGAATTGGGGAATATTTAAAGTAACAAACAACGTGGTTATGATAGAAAGAGTAATAGCCAGTGGCGGTTTGCGTAAACTTGCATTTATAGATTATGGTGAGATTTTGAATGATACAACCATTCATATTTATAAGAATGAAGACCCTTACACAAATGTTTCATCTGTAAAGGATGATACCCTTTATTTCAAACAATTTAGCCCCAAGCCCGATAGTACAAATGTGTTTATAAAGTAATATTTCCGGTTAAAGAAGATAAAAAATCACATTGGGTATGGGAAGTAGAATTTTAACTACTGCATTACTGCTCATTTTAGTAGCAGGTACATTTTCGTGCAAAGATTGGTTTGCAGACTTATTCGAAGACGAAGCTTATACTCTTACAAGAGAAGATTATACAGGTCAAGAAATAAGGACAGATGGTTATTATTATAGCTACAATTATCAAGACTCGAATATAGTTTCTATCACCATTTTTTATCGAAACGGAGTTGTGATTGATGGAATTGGTGGACAAACTTTATTAGAATATGAACGAAGATTTTCGAGTGGTGAATTTAATAACAATGCAAAAAATATTAAAGATGTTTGGGGAATATTTAAAGTAGTAAACAATGAAGTTATGATAGAAAGAGTTGTTGCCGGGGGTGGCCTACGACGTAATGCCTTTATTGATTATGGAGAGATTTTGAATGATACTACCCCGTCCACCCGGATATATTCTTCGAACAAAAACGAACAAAGTGTCGAACTGTCGGGTGTGATTTGCAATCACACCCTTCTGTATTATAAGGAATTGTATTCCGATATGCTACAATTGTATAATTAAAATAATTTGTTAATTTTGTCGGTACAAAAAACTTAATTTATGGACATTAAAAACCGAATAACCGGAGAAGTTTACTTTGTTACCGATACTGTTGTTGATTGGGTGGATATTTTTACACGTCCGGTTTATAAACATATTATAATAGATTCATTGACATATTGCCAGCAAAATAAAGGATTAATAATTTATGCTTGGGTTTCCCGATAGCTATCGGGAGAGCAATCATTTACATGCCATTGTAGGCAGTAACGGTGAAAATAAGGTCTCTGATATTTGGCGCGATTTTAAAAAGTTTACAAGTAAAGAGATTTTAGATACATTACTAACCTTACCAAACGAAAGCCGTAGAGACTGGATGTTGAATCGTTTTGAGTATGCAGGTAAGAATGATAAAAAGATAAAGAATTACAGATTTTGGCAGGAAGGGAATGATGCTCAGGAGATATTTTTAAATGATTTTTTTGAACAAAAACTGAATTATATCCACTTTAATCCGGTAGTAGCTGAATATGTAAATCGCCCGGAAGATTATCGGTATAGTTCGGCAATAGATTATGCCGGTGGAAAAGGTTTGTTAGATGTTACAATTGTATAAGTTGTAGCATAGCGGATTATAAATCCTGATAATACATTACGAGGTAATTACAAATTACCTCAGACAGTGCGAAACTTTGCTCATTAAAGTATATATCCGAAAGGACAGAGTGGTATTGGGAAATTAACTTTTAAATAATTTGTACAATGAAAAAAATAATAATTATTTTAATGATACTTACAGTCTTTACAAACTGCAAAGACTGGTTTGAAGACGAGTATTATACACTTGAAAAACGACCATATACAGGTACTGAAATTAAAACAAATGGATATTTTTATTCTTATGAAAACAGTGAAGGTGTTTATGATAATACTGGGATATCCGTTCTTGTTTTTTACAAAGATGGAACTTCCATACATTTTGGTACCCGTGGGAATAATGTAGACGTAGAAAATGATGTATTTAAAGAAAATCCCCTATGGTTGAAAAATAATAAAAATTTGTGGGGTATTTTTAATATTGATAATGATACTATAAGAATTGAAGGTTTAAACTCTGATGGCAGAGTTAGAGCATATATGTATACTGAGATTGTAATTATTAAAAACGATACAACTATTTGTTTAATAAGAGTACAAAGTTCGACAGGTAAAGCAGCAACAACCCCATATATTAAGAATACAACATATCATTTCAAACAATTCAGTCCCAAGCCCGATAGTACGAATGTGTTTATAAAGTAAGTAATATACTTCTTCCTGTTTTTTACCGACTTAGGATACGATATACAGAAATATGTTTCAGTAGCTGCTGTTCACGTTGATCTCGGGTTTGGTAACGAAAGACAATTTATCGGGATAAAAGCTTCTTTTGGTGTTCCTCAAATGTATGCTTTAAGTTACAGATACAATGTTGGAGCGGCATATTACTGGAGCGACTACGACAATATGTATTCCGGTTGGGAAACAAGTTCCGGAAGTGAATGGGGAGTAAATCTGGGAGGATTATACGCCACTTCTTCTTGTACTTTTTACGACCGCGAAGGCACAGAACACGACCAATACAGAGATGTTTTAACAGCCGGATATACTCCGTATTTTAATATACAGGTAGAAAACGATACAGAGCAATTACACTTTGATTTTATGCCGGGTAAATCTGAACATGCACATTCTGATAAATATATGAGTTCAGAAGTAAGGATTCGATTATTTGGTATTTTAGAAGGTGGTAATACGATTGTTACGGGTAATCCAGAAAATTACGATGTAGTAGATGGTGGTCCCCTGTTAGTCGTAGTTTGTGAGTTTAATGCGATGTGTTCGGCGTAAGCTCTGCTTACGTCGAAGTTAGAAGGAAAGCTCCTGCTTTCCAAATTAATCAAAAATGCAATGTCACAAAAAACTTCTGAAAAATAAAAAAGATACTGTATATTTGCAAAAACCAATCATATGAGTACAGGTTATCAGATAGTTGAGCAAGACTCTTTACACTACGTTACTTTTCAGGTAGTGGAGTGGGTGGATATTTTTTCGAGAAAAATTTACCGTGATATTGCTACAGATAGTTTGAAATACTGTCAGCAAAACAAGAGCCTTGAGATTAATGCATTTGTGGTAATGAGCAATCACATTCACTTATTAATCAGAAGTGGAATAGGCAAACTTAGCGATACTATTAAAGAATTCAAGAGTTATACAGCTAAACAAATTCTTACAGAAATAGAGTTAGGAAATGAGAGCCGTAAGGAATGGATGTTGAACATTTTTGAATTTGCAGCTAAAAAGCATAAGCGAAATGAAAAATATCAGTTCTGGACACATGAAAATCATGCGGAATTGATTTACAGCGATAACTTCATATTGCAAAAAGTAAATTACATACATGACAATCCTGTAAGAGCGGGCATTGTGGAAAAGCCACAGGATTATCTATATTCGAGTGCACGGGCTTTTGCTGCAATGGATTGTATTATTGATGTAGTTGATTTGTATTTGCCTACAGAAAAGATGCCAATAATGCGATCTGTTAGATGAGTTGAATATGAAAGTCTGGAGACTTTCTTTTAGCTGCGACATAGCGAGACGCTATGCCGAACATCGGTAACATGAACATACTACGGCGAACGGGGGCAAGAGGATTACTCACCAGTGAACAAGGCTTAAAACACCGAAGTCAGCGACCGGCAGATGTGGAACAAACCTTCGGCAACCTGAAAGCCAACAAAAACTTTAAAAGATTCCTGCTACGCGGCATGGAAAAGGTCGACATTGAGTTTGGTTTGCTCTGCATATCGCATAATCTGGCTAAATATGCAGTGAAAATGGCTAAATAACAGGAGAAATCCTCGTTTTTTGCTCTAAAAACAAAAAAACACTTAAAATCACTTCCTGAGATTTGAACAGATAGAAATATCTTGAAAAAACAACTTTTTCTATTTTACATGAAAGAGGCTGACTCATTTTTTATTTTGAGACAGCCTCTTTTTATTTTATGATTGCTATAAAACGGATTTATTAAAACAAATAAGCCAGTTTAAAATAACTTGATCCGGCAAATCCTGAATATGGATCTACAGCAAAGCCCCAAAAGGCACTACTTCCATCTTCATCAGAACTAAGTCCATAGCCTATACCTACACCAAAATCTACAGCAAACTGGTTATCGAAAACCCATTGTTTACCAAAGTTCATTAGAAAAGCAGCTGAAATAGTATTTTGATACGTGCCACTGTACGAATTATAACCTACAATTTTTACAGCAAGTTCAGGTTTAAAATATGTTCCTTTTAGCAAATGTGCATAACGCATTCCTCTGAGGTAAAAGTCAGGATTCTTTATAAATTTGTAGCCAAATTTTGCATAAGCACCGGCAGGGCTTTGCTCAGTTATGTCCCAACCGAGTCCAATAATACCAAGCGTTCCCTCATAGCTTTGTCCGGCTTTCACGCTGCGTTCGTAACTAAATGTCAAACACCCGTACAATGGCGAAAACGGATGGAATTTAATGGCATTCAGTTTATTGTCGGCATAGGAGTTTTTGTCGTACATTTCGTTGACAAATGTTTGTACTTCACCGCTTTCGTACACAATTTTGGAAATGTCGTCTTTGGCAATTGTCATTACCACATCCTTGTATTTTTCGGGGACAACATACTTTACTTCGACAAGTCCTATCTCCGTAATTTTACAATTGATGGTTTGATTGTTTTTCTTGTATATAACATCCTGAGCATAAATAGCTAAAGCAGGTACAAGAAAAGTAATAAGTAGAAGTAGCTTTTTCATACGTAGTTGATAAATTATAGTTTTTAAGTTTTACACTACAAATATATACAATGTTTTTAAAGTTGATATAAAATATTAGAAAAAATTTAATAATTACAAAATTTTCACATAATCTTGCCTTGTTAAAAAAATTACAAATAATTGATTAATTGACTTTTAACTTGTCTGATGAAAGATTCAGATGTCGGATTAACTAATAATAGTAGCCACAATTTTTCCGGCTTCCACCACTGTTTCCCATGTCATTTCGGATGTGAGTAAGGTAATGAACTGTTTAGCGGGATTTGCAATCCAACTATATGTTTTATAATGACTTATATTCAATTATACTGCAATTGTAAATTAGAAATAATTTATTAAATTTGCGACGCGCCAAATAAATAAGCGGTATCATTAGCGGAACAAAGTTCCTGATAAAACATTACGAGGTAATTACAATTTTTCGCAAGCTCAAGATCGTTGGTTCACCTCAGACGGTGCGATACTTTGCTCAATGAATGAATATATCCGCAAGGACAAAGCAATTACCATAATACGAATTAAAATATGGTTTTTCACTAAATGGGCTTTTTCCATGTGGAAGAAGCCTTTTATCTCTGAAAGTTTTACCGTATCTTTGTGTCTCAACATATTAGTTGTGTTTTCTTATCGATACAATGTGACTGAATATCAGCAAATTCATTCAATATTACTTCAATAAACAATGATAAAGAAACTATCTATCGGAAATCGTTTTTTGATATTGGAACTTTTTGTTTTCATCCTTTTTCTGTATATTACGCATTTTGAGAAACAAAAAATCATACATTTAACTTTGGATCAAAACATGCCGGTTCTAACTTATTTTGTTGGTCTGTTTTTCTTAATTCAGGTAATTTTGTATGTGATTTTTTTCAGAAAAGAACTTTTTAAAGAGAAATTATCACTTAATGATATTGTGATGTTTTCGTTATTGTCAATGTTGATATTCACAGTATTAAGCGAAGTAATAGCCAGATATATTACAGGTTTTTTTGTTGGCGCCGCTGTTGTTTATGGGTTGCTGAAAAAACAATTTAAAATTCATCCATTATTCTATTTTATAGTAGCTTATTATATTTTTCAGCTTATCGGACTATTATGGTCCATTGATTTTGGTCTCGGATTCAAATTTATTGGTAAAGGTTTATCGTACATATTATTACCACTTGCATTTAGTTTTATTTTTATTACCAACGAAGATAGAAATAAACTTCTGAGGATTTTTTTTAGATTCCTTATCGTTTATGCGCTTATGGTTTTAATTTCTTATTTATATCAGGTTTATTTTCACGAAAAAGATATTCTGGTTGGGTTAGGATTAAAGAAAAGATATTTCGACACACAGTTACTTACCGGAAATGATTATAGCATCCTGTTAGGTTGGGGAGGCTACGACCACCCCACATTTATTTCATTTATATTAAGTTTAATGTATGGAGTTGGATTTTATTTGTGGAAAACAGAAAAACACCTCAGTTTTCGGATTACAACTTCCGAAATGATAGTTTTTACAATAATAGCCTCAGCTGTTATTGTATTTCTGCAGAGCAGAATAGGAATGATTTTTTTTCCTGTTGGTGTATTTTTAAGTGTGCTTCTGTATGTCAGAAAAAGAAAAAAAATAGTAGCTGGAATAATTGCATTAACAGTTATCGGGTTAATTCTGATGTACATATTTGTTGTTAAAAACCATTCGGAGTATTTTTCTGATCAGCCACGGATGAAGCAAACTGAAATAATGATTTCGTACATTAAAAATCATTACTGGACGGGTACGGGCACAGGAGGTATGAGTATTATCAATGTTGGATATCCGGCAGGACATAATCAGATACTTGGGGAAATATTTCATTTGGGTATACCCGGTTTTGCTGTTTTTTGTTTGCTTATAGGAGCATCGGTTTATTATGCGATAAAGGATAAAAATTTAATTTTGCTCTACTTTTTGATTCTTTATTTTTTATTGATGCAAATTGATATGGCTTTGGCTTATCAGAAAGGAATTACATATTTCGCTCTGTTTGCGTGTCTGTTTGTCAGACCTGCATTTAATAACAAAAATTTGTGAATAGCAAAATAAATATCTAACAATTAATTAGTTCTGATTTTTTCTGATATTTCCTCACCTTCTGAGTCGGGTTAGTTAATAATGGTAGCCACAATTTTTCTGCTTCCACCACTGTTTCTGAATTCGCACAGATAAATTCCCTGCCATGTTCCCATATTTAAACGATGCCGGCTCACAGGAATGCTGATAGAAACGCCTGTGAGTGAGGATTTGGCATGAGCCGGCATATCATCGTCGCCTTCAAAAGTGTGTTCGTAATAGCTTTCACGTTCCCTGACCAGCCGGTCGAAAATTTTAGCCATATCCGAAGGTACATCCGGATCGGCATTTTCGTTAATCGATAATGCAGCCGAAGTATGTTTCAGAAATAAATGAAGAATTCCGGTTTCGGGTAAAGCCGGCAAATTATTGATTATTTCGTTGGTAATCAGATGAAATCCTCTTGATTTGGGACGGAGAGCAAATTCTGTTTGCTGAATCATGGTAAAATATTGGTTTTTTAAGTAATTCTACTTCACCAAATTAATATTCAATGAAATATTTAGAAAATTTGAACCACATTAGAACACAAAAGTCAACAAAAGAAATCATTTTCACTATTGAAAAATCCTTTTGATTTATTCGTAAAAGATATATTTGTCCTTATGTGGTTTTACATTTATTTTGGTAAAGTAGAAGTAATTGAAAACGATTAATGAAATGTTTTCAGTTACTTATTTTTAAGTTTCCATAAAACATTACGGAGAATTCCGTAAAAAATCAGGCAAATAATACTTCCGGCAACTACAGCTGCCAAAAACCATTTCACTGTGGATACTGTAGACGAAATATGAACCAGATTTTCATTAATATTGCTGAACTGATACAATAAAACGAATATCAGACTGTTTTCAGTTAAGTCAGCCAGCATTAAAATAGGGGGTAACCATATCAGCAGTTTTAAAATATTGCCCAGTCGGCCGATATTAGCGAGTAAAAAGCGGAGTATGTAAAAACTTAATCCGCCGTAAATCAACAGGTAAAAAGTATCAACCAGCAGAAATGTTCGGTATTCACTGATTCCTTCGTTCCCGAGGTAATTGAATAACAGGCTCACTGTTTGAACATTATACGACGAAAGTACATCGAGGCAATAAATTTCTTTTCCGTAATTGCTGACATCAAAGGCAGGAATTAGCCATGTGATAAAAGCAAGGAACAAGCCCGCCAGTACTAAAATTTTGATAAGTAAAGTCTTATTGCTTTTTGTCATTTCAGTTATTGTTTGATGCATGCAAATATAATGATTTTTTCGTATCAGCCCCCCTAACCCCCTCAAGGGGGAGTATGGAGCATATTTTAAATGTTTTGTGCTATCTTGAATAAAAAAATAAGCACAATGTTTCAAATTTGCAGTCTAAAAAGTTCCCTGGAGGCGGATTTAGGGGGCTGAGTAGATATGATTTTATCAATTTATTATCATTAACGTTATTTCCGAAAATTTGTAGCGAAGCATTTGATTTTTAGTGCTAATTTTGTACAATATAAAAAACAGAATGGATAAATTGCGTTTTCAGAGCTTTGCGAGTGGTAGTAGTGGAAATTGTTATTTTATTGGAAATGCTTCCTATGGGATATTGATTGATGCCGGAATAGGAGTGAGGACTATTCGTAAAAACCTGAAAAGTATGGGGCTCGATTTTCAAAATATCTGGGGCGTATTTGTTACACACGATCATGCCGATCATATTCGCGCCATTGGTTCCATTGGCGAGCGCTATAAAGTGCCGGTGTATGCCACACGTAAAACGCACGAAGGTATTGAACGAAGTTATTGTGTTACCGAAAAACTGTATACCAGTCGTAAATACATTGAGAAAAACGAAACGGTAGAGATTGGTGATTTTCGGATAAGCGCTTTCGATGTAACGCACGATGCCACTGATAGTGTGGGTTATACTGTTGAATATAAGGAAAAAAGATTTACCTTTGCTACCGACCTAGGGCATGTGTGCGAAAATGCCAAAAAGCATTTGAGCGATGCCGATTACATAGTTTTTGAAGCAAATTACGATGAAGAGATGTTGAAAAACGGCGCGTATCCCATACATTTGCAAAACAGAATTCATGCCGATACAGGTCACCTGAGCAACAGGCAATGTGCTGAATTTCTGGCAGAAAATTACAATACAAAGCTTAAAAACATATTTTTATGTCATTTAAGCCGCGAAAACAATAAGCCGGAATTGGCTCTGGAAATAGTGAAAAAGCATTTGAACAATAAAAACATCTCTACAGATACTGATGTGGAACTTATTGCTTTAGAACGATTTTTACCTTCAATGTTATATATTTTCGAATAAAATTCAATCGGTTAATTTTTAAATTTTCAATTATCAATAAGGTTTATCATATGGCAAAAAACTTGGTCATTATTCCTACCTACAACGAAAAGGAAAATATTGAAAACATTATCCGTGCTGTTTTCAGTCAGCCACTTACTTTCCATGTATTAATTATCGAAGATGGATCGCCCGACGGAACAGCGTCGATTGTAAAAACCCTGCAACAGGAGTTCAGCGAAAAGCTTTTTATGATTGAACGTAAAGGCAAACTCGGACTCGGTACAGCATATATTACCGGTTTTAAGTGGGCACTCGAAAATGGTTACGAATATATTTTCGAAATGGATGCCGATTTTTCGCACAATCCTGCCGATTTAGCCCGTCTTTACGATGCTTGTGCCAATTCAGGAGCCGATGTTGCCATTGGGTCGCGCTATGTAAGTGGAGTGAATGTGGTAAACTGGCCAATGAGCCGTGTTTTAATGTCGTATTTTGCATCAAAATATGTGCGTTTTGTTTTGGGAGTGAAAATTGCCGACACTACAGCCGGTTTTAAATGTTACCGTCGTAAAGTTTTAGAAACCATTGAACTGGATAAAATTCGTTTCAAAGGTTATGCATTTCAAGTGGAAATGAAATTTACCGCTTTCAAATGTGGTTTCACACTGAAGGAAGTACCTATCATCTTTATCAACCGTGAACTTGGAACTTCCAAAATGAGCGGTGGAATTTTTGGAGAAGCATTTCTGGGTGTTATTCAGCTGAAATTAAACAGCTTTATCCGAAAATATCCGAAAAAATAATTCTTTTGTCTATTTGTCTTTATTCTTTGTTCTGAAAAAAAATGCTGTTAATCAAAAATGCCACCATTGTCAATGAAGGCCGCCAGTTTAAAGGTTCGGTACTGATAGATAATGAATATATTATATCTGTTTTCGAAGGACATGAACTGCCTCCGGAAACGCTTCATTGTACTGTGGTAGATGCCACCGGAAAATTGTTGATTCCGGGAGTTATCGACGATCAGGTGCATTTTCGTGATCCCGGACTGACGCACAAAGGCAATATTTTTTCTGAATCGCGTGCGGCAGTGGTCGGTGGTGTGACATCTTTTATGGATATGCCCAACACTATGCCGCTCACCACTACTATCGAAGCACTCGAAAGCAAATATCTGTTGGGTGCAGAAAAATCTGTAGCCAATTATTCTTTTTACATGGGAGCTACAAATGCCAATCTGGATGAATTGCGCAAAGTTGATCCTGCGAATGTGTGTGGTGTAAAGGTGTTTATGGGTTCTTCCACCGGTAATATGCTGGTTGACAACACTGAAACACTGAGCGGAATTTTCAGGGAGATTCCTATGCTCATAGCCACACATTGCGAGGATGAAGCTACCATTCAGGCAAATAAGGAGCATTACAAAGCACTTTATGGCGACGATTTACCGGTGAAATTTCATCCGCTTATTCGAAACGACGAAGCATGCTATCGCTCATCGTCGTTTGCAGTGGAACTGGCTACAAAATACAATGCCCGATTGCATGTATTGCATATTTCCAGTGCCAAAGAAATGTCGTTATTTGACAATTCGATAGCATTAAAAGATAAAAAAATAACTTCCGAAGTATGTGTACACCATTTGTGGTTCAACGATTCAGATTACGAAAAATACGGAAACCGCATCAAATGGAATCCGGCGATAAAAGCTGAAACCGATCGTTTGGCACTTATCGAAGCACTGAAAAATGGAAAGATAGATGTGGTTGCTACCGACCATGCGCCGCATTTACTGCGCGAAAAGGAAGGATCGTGCCTCAAAGCTGCTTCTGGCGGACCTCTGATTCAGCATTCGCTGGTTGCTATGCTCCAAATGGCTAAAAACAATGTATTTACCTACGAAAAAGTGATTGAAAAAATGTGTCATGCGCCCGCCGATTTGTATCGTGTGGAAAAGCGTGGCTATATCCGTCCGGGATATTTTGCTGATTTGGTGCTTATCAATCCTGAAAAAGCGTGGACAGTATCGCAGGAAAACCTGTTCTATTTTTGTGGCTGGTCGCCGTTCGAAGGAACAACTTTTGATCATAAAGTGCTGACAACCTGGATAAACGGCACAAAAGTTTACGATAACGATATTATAAATGATTCGTATAGAGGAAAAAGACTCACATTCAAGTATTAATATATTTTCAGAATGAAAAAGAATATAAAAAAAATTGCTTTTGCTGTACCATTACTTATGCTGATAATATTAGCATTAAATTCCTGCAAAAATATTTCAAAACCGGTTGAATATATTCACAATGAAGGAAAGGCGCAGGGAACATATTATTCAGCCATTTACCAACAGCCTGATGGCATAGATCTGCAACCCAAAATCGACAGCATTTTCAATGCCTTCGATTTGTCGCTGTCAACCTATTTACCGACTTCGATTATTTCCAGAATTAACAACAATGACAGCACTGTAACAACCGATTCCTGTTTTGAAGCCATGTATGAGGAGGCCAGAATTGTTTCTGAGAAGACAAACGGCGCTTTCGATATTACCGTAGCACCACTTGTAAATGCCTGGGGATTTGGATTTAAGGAAAAAGACAGCACCAAATTTCCGGATGTAAAAGAATTTCTCCCGCTGATAGGTTACAAAAAAGTGAAACTTGAAAACCATAAAATTATCAAACAAAATCCGGGTATCATGCTCGATGCAAGTGCAATAGCTCAGGGTTTATCGGCTGATATTATCGGCAGAATGTTAGAAAAGAATGGTTGCAAGAATTATCTGATTGATATTGGTGGCGAAATTGTTTGTAAAGGTATAAATCCTGATGGCAAAAACTGGCAAATAGGAGTGGACAAGCCCGTGGATGATCCAGAAAACGCAAACGGAGAATTGCAAACTATTTTGAGTATCACAAATCTTGGCGTAACCACTTCGGGAAATTACCGCAAATTTTATTATCAGGGAGGAAAAAAATATGCACACACCATCAATCCGGCTACAGGCTATCCGGTAAGTCATAATTTACTAAGTGCTACGGTTATAGCTCCGAATTGCATGCAAGCCGACGCTTATGCCACGGCTTTTATGGTGGTTGGTGTTGATAGTGCCATGGCCATTTGCCGCTCAATGCCGGATATGGAATGTTATTTAATTTATAGCGATGAGAAAGGAAATTTTCAGGTGACAATGACTGATGGTTTCAAAAAATACATTGCCAAATAACCGGATAGAACATCAGAAATATCAAAAATAATCATATTATTTTTTTATTACCAATTATTTATCTAATTTTGCAGTCCCAATTTTTAATATGAAAAAGAATAATTTTTTTCTTTTTGTTTTGTTCCTGACATTCACATCATGTGGTGAATATCAGAATCTGCTGAAAAGCACCGATCCTGAACTGAAGTATTCGAAAGCGATTGAGTATTTCAACAAAGGCGATTTTATGAGAGCAACTACATTGTTTGATGAGGTTTCGGCGTATTACAAGGGAACCGAACAGTCGGAAACGGTGCTGAATTATCTGGCAAAATCGTATATGGGACAAAAAGACTATGCCACAGCAAGCGAATATTACAAAACCTATGTAAAAACCTATCCAAAAGGTAAGTTTATTACTGAGGCAAAGTACATGATAGGTTATTGCTATTATCTCGATTCGCCCGATGCGCGTTTAGATCAGACTTCCAGTTACAGTGCCATTGCTGCTTTACAGGAATTTATCGATTTTTATCCTGAAAGCGAACGTGTTCCTGAGGCCAATAGGTTGCTCGACGAATTGAACGATAAACTGGCTTATAAATCATTTTTAAATGCCCGGTTATACTTCAATTTAGGTAATTATCTGGGTAACAATTATGAATCGGCCGTTATAACAGCGCAAAATGCTTTGAAGAATTTTCCTTCTACAAAGTACCGCGAGGAATTGTCGATGATTATTCTTGAATCAAAATATCAGCAGGCAGTGCAAAGTTTTGAGGATAAGAAAATTGAAAGATACAGAAATACGATTGACGAATATTATAATTTTATCAATGAATTTCCCGATGGAAAATCAAAAAAACAAGCCGATCGTATTTTCAATGAATGTTCTAAAGTTGTAAAAAATTAAAAATAAAATAATTATGGAGTACAAAAAAGTAAACGCACCATCGAATACTATTTCGCGCGATATGAACTCATTATGCGAAAATGTAGGTAATGTTTATGAAACAGTGAAGATTATCGGAAAACGTGCCAATCAAATCAGCGCTGAAGTGAAATCAGAACTCGATAAAAAATTAGTAGAATTTTCGTCGTTGAATGAAAACATAGAAGAAGTATTCGAAAACAGAGAGCAGATTGAAATTTCACGTTACTACGAAAAACTTCCAAAACCGGTATTAATTGCCACACAGGAGTTTATCGAAGATAAAATCTTTTATCGTAACCCGATTAAAGATAAACTGAAATAATCAGCATTATAATCTGTTTAATAACAGACAAATAAATATAAAGAATGAAGTCGACATTGTGAGCCGACTTCATTCTTTTATTATATAGTACCACAGATAGTTCAAACCTTTTTTATATATTTGTGTTGATAAAATACCTCTGTGTTTTACGACATAAAAAATTGATGATCATGTTAAAAGGAAAAAAAATAATTCTGGGCGTTACCGGAAGCATTGCTGCCTATAAATCAGCAACACTAGTACGACTTTTAGTGAAGGAAGGAGCGGAAGTGAAAGTGATAATGACACCACTTGCCAAAGAATTTATTGCTCCGCTCACCATAGCTACGCTATCGAAAAATCCAATTCTTGTCGATTTTTTCGATCCGGAGAATGGAAGTTGGAATAGTCATGTAGATTTGGGAATATGGGCAGATGCCTATGTTATTGCCCCGGCTACTGCCAACACCATTGGTAAAATGGTGAACGGTGTAGCCGATAATCTGCTGCTTACAACGTATTTATCAGCCAAATGTCCTGTATTTGTAGCTCCTGCAATGGATTTGGATATGTTTGCTCATCCTTCTACCAAAAAAAATCTGGAAATACTGAAATCTTATAACAATCAGATAATTGAACCAACTACCGGTGAACTTGCCAGCGGACTCGAAGGTAAAGGACGGATGGAAGAACCCGAAAATATTGTCAGGTTTTTAGACGATTACTTCACTCCAAAACGGATGAAAGGCAAAAAAGTGCTTATTACAGCCGGTCCTACATACGAAAAGATAGATCCGGTACGTTTTATAGGCAATTATTCCAGTGGAAAAATGGGATTTTCGTTGGCTGAATCATGTGCGACTCAGGGTGCTGAAGTAATTTTAGTAACAGGTCCGGTAAATATGAGCATCAAACATCCTTTAGTAAAACGAATCAATGTTGAATCGGCCGAAGAAATGTACAAAGCTGTAATGCTGAATTTTGATGATACCGATGGAGCTATTTTATGTGCTGCCGTTGCCGATTTTACACCGGTAACAACTGCTGCAAATAAAATTAAACGTGAAAAAGAAAATCTGGTGCTCGAACTCAAACCTACAAACGATATTGCTGCTACTTTGGGTAAAATAAAGAAGCATGAGCAATTTCTGGTAGGCTTTGCCCTTGAATCGGAAAATGAAGAAGCAAATGCAATAAGTAAAATGGAGCGCAAAAACTTCGACTTTATTGTTTTAAATTCGCTTCAGGATCCAAACTCCGGTTTTGGTTTCGATACCAATAAAATTTCCATAATACACCGTTCCGGTTTGCAAAAAAAGTATGAACAGAAAAATAAACTCGATGTGGCCGACGATATTGTAAATGAGATTAATACTTTGATATTCTGATAATTGAATTCATGAAAACGAAACTTTTTCTTCTTTGTTTTACTTTTTTTCTGTTACCGGTGCAGGCTCAGGAGCTCAACTGTACTGTTCAGATAAACTCTGAGCAGATTCAGGGTGTCAGTAAATCGGTTTTTGCTAACCTGCAAAAATCGATTAGCGAGTTTGTAAACAACCGGCATTGGTCTGATATGACGTTTACAAACACTGAACGCATTGAGTGCAACATGAATATTATTGTAAAAAAAGTAGAAGGAGAAGATTTTACCGCTGAAATACAGGTGCAATCGCGCCGACCGGTCTACAATTCAACCTATTACACTACACTTTTTAATTTCAAGGACAACAATTTCAAATTTCAATACAAAGAATTCGATCAGCTGGAAATTAATGAAAACACGATTACATCGAATCTGACAGCTGTATTGGCATATTATTGCTATATTATCATTGGTTACGATATGGATTCGTATTCGCGTTTGGGAGGCAGTCCGTTTTTTCAACAGGCTGAAATTATAGTAAATGCTGCTCAGGCAGCGGATTTAGGTGGTTGGAAAGCGTTTGAAAGTCCCAAAAACCGATATGCCTTAGTCAGCAATCTGACGGATGAAGCTTTTAAAAAGTACAGAAGCTATTTTTACGAATATCATCGTTTAGGATTGGACGAAATGGCAGTTAACCCTGATAATGGTCGTGCTAAAATAGCTACCGGAATTCCTGTATTGCGAGAAGCAAACCGCGCAAGGCCTTCTTCTATCGTTGTAGCAAGTTTTTTGGATGCAAAAACTGATGAACTTGTAAATGTTTTTTCGAAGGGAACTACGCAGGAAAAGAAAATAGCTTACGAGATTCTGACTGATGTAAATCCTACACAAACAGATAAATACGAAAAAATTCTTCAATAAATTCCGGTTAATTTTATATGCTTAAGTCGCTGTACATTTCCAATTATGCTTTAATTTCGGAACTTGATATTCGTTTCGATAAGGGTATGACAGTTTTAACCGGCGAAACAGGAGCAGGAAAATCCATTATTATTGGTGCATTATCGTTAATTTTAGGACAAAGAGCTGATACCAAAGCCATAAAAACCGATGCGGATAAATGTATTATCGAAGCTGTTTTTGATATATCGGAATACAATCAGTTGGATGTTTTTTTTATTGAAAATGATTTAGACAACGATAATAAAAATTGTGTTATACGCCGGGAGATAACCAATTCAGGTAAATCCAGAGCTTTTATTAACGACTCACCTGTAGGTTTGAATATTATCCGCGATTTAACTTCGCAACTTATTGATATTCATTCGCAACACGAAAATCTGCTCATTTCCAACGAAAATTATCAGCTTGATATTGTTGATGCGGTTGCCTCAAATCAGATACTTTTGAAAGCATACCAATCGGTTTACGAAAGTTGGAATGCGAAAAAAAATCAGTTACGCCGAACCCGCGAAGAAGCGCAACGCCAAAACCGCGAAGCAGATTATATTCAATTCCAGTTTAAGCAACTCACCGAAGCCAGATTAATTGAAAACGAACAGGAATTGCTTGAAACGGAATTGGAAATATTAAACCATTCTGAAGAAATTAAATCGGAACTCGAAAGGAGTAAAGTTCTGCTTACCGAAGATCAGGCTGTTATCCCCTTATTAAAAGATGCTGTAAACTCCATTCAAAAAGTAAAAAGTTATCTGACTGATGGAGAAAGCTGGTTCGAACGTATGCAATCGGCTTATATCGAGATAAAAGATATTGCAGCCGAACTATCGCTGGTGGCCGAAAATGTGGAATTCAATCCTGAGAAACTGGCTGAAACTGAAAGTCGCCTGAGTGAGATTTATACTTTGCAGAAAAAATATAAAGTTGATTCTGTTGCACAGTTAATTCTTCTGAGAGATGCTTTTGCTGAACAGCTAAACAGAATTGAGTCGTACGACGAAGAAATTCAGGAACTTACAAAAGAAATTGAAAAACTCGAAACTGAACTCGAAACAGCAGCCAGCTTACTGCGAAAGAGTAGGAGAGATGTGACCAATCATATTGAATCGTACCTCGAAAATCAATTGGTGAAACTTGGCATGCCAAACGTTCAAATCCAGATAGTTATGACTGAGATTTCCGATTTTCAGTTGGCCGGAAAAGATCAGGTTCAGTTTATGTTTTCAGCAAATAAAAACAGGGTATTACAAGCAGTGCAACTGATAGCCTCTGGTGGCGAAATATCACGTTTAATGCTATCTATCAAATCATTAGTTATAAGCAAGCAAAACCTGCCAACTATTATTTTCGATGAAATTGATACCGGAGTTTCCGGTGAGATTGCCCATCGAATGGGAGAAATTATGCAGGAAATGTCGGTTGGTATGCAGGTTATTTGTATCACGCATCTGCCGCAAATTGCAGCCAAAGGAAATCAACATTTCAGGGTTTATAAGGACGATAGTTCTGATCAAACCGAAACTCATATTAATTTATTGAACGGGAATGAACGGATTGACGAAATTGCAGAAATGCTGAGTGGTAAAAATCCAAGTGAAGCTGCCCGTCAGAATGCCAGAGAATTATTGAGAATTTCTTAGACTCAGAATCTTTTATTCTTCAATTTCAGCAAGTTGTGAAACAACTGAGCTAACATAAATAATCTGTTTCTTACCAGAAACAGCATAATTCTTTCTCCGCGTTTCATCTCAGCAATATACTGCTTTTCTTCTTTCAGAAACATACTGGCGTATTCTTTTCGCAATTTACAGGAGTTGGTATCTATCATCAAATCGCATTTATTCTGCAACTTACCTTTATCAACTATATTTTTATAATTTTCTATCAGATGATTTTCAGATAAAAAACTATCCATCAATTTCCAAAACAAAAGCACATTTTCAAAGTGCATTTTATGTTTGTTTTTGGTGATTGAATTGGGTCTGTATTGCGTATAATGATAGTAGGCATTTTCATCTTTGACAATTTTTTTTGCATAAAAGAAAATTCGGGTCATTACATGTCTGTCTTCCAGAAAATTAAGTCCATTTGGAATCTGGCATTCATCGCGCAGATACAATTCTCTGCGAACCAGCTTATTACACGAAAACGTATGCGTTCGTTCATTTATCAGAACATCTTCAAAAATAAGTTCATCATCGGGATTCAGGTATTCAGTTACAACAAATGAATGATCCTTGTACTTGAAAATGATATCAGAGACAACGACATCTGCATTTTCCTGAATAGCTTTTGAATACAAATTTTCGAACATCTCATGATCAATATAATCATCGCTATCAACAATTCCGACAAACTCTCCTGTGGCAGCAGCTATTCCGGTAGTGCGTGCTGCACCTGAGCCTTTATTTGTGTTATGTTGAATGATTTTTACCTGATTTATTCTTTCTGGAAATTCTTGTAATATATTTCTGAGAATAAATACACTATCATCTGTTGAGCCATCGTCCACAAAAATTAGTTCAAGTTCATCTCCCAAAGTTTGATTCAATAAACTTTTTGCACATCGTTCAATATAAATTGCAGTATTATATATCGGAATAATTACGCTAACTTTAATATTCATAGCAATTTATTTTTGCGAATTACATAATTACAATAAAATACCTCCGCTAAGCCCGATAAGGTTAAAGAAGTTACCACAACATAAATACTCTGACTAAAAAGAAGCCCTGACAAACAAAAAAGCAGGAATGATCCAAGCGCAACAATCTGATTTTTTGTGACAAAATAATATCTGTTTTGAGGTACAAATATAAAATTGATATAACTTCCTACAACCAGCCAAACCAAAACTGTAACACTTAATATTATTGCAAGAGGATAAGATTCAATCATTTTATGACCTCCAAGAAGTAGTACCAGCCAGTAGCCAAATACAGAAATCAGCACCGTTACGCTAATTCCCAGAATTGTTTCGTAACGTATAATTTTTTGTACAACATGTTTTTTTACATTTTCTATGACTTTCGGAAATAAAGCTCCGTTAATACTAACTGTAAGCATTCGTGGAAGAACAATAATTTTGTTAGCTAAATCATACAATGCTACATTTCGCATTCCAAAAAACGCACCTATGATAATTGTAACACTTTGTTCCTTCAAAGTACCAGTGGAAGATGACCAAAAAAAAGGCAATGCATCTTTAAACCATGTTTTAAGCGAAATCGGATTAGCAAATCGAATCGTAATTTTTTCTTTAATTTTCAGATAGATGAGAGAAGTTATGGCTCCAAACACGATGGTTCCTGTCATAATAACAGCATATATCCAGTTGTCTGTTGGATTTTTAATTAAAATAAAGATAAATGGCAACGATAAAATTTTAAAACCTAACTGAATATAAGTAACGATTTTCATTTTTTGCATGGCCTGAAAATACCAAAATGGAAACAAAATCTCACCAAATATCTGAAAATAGCAAATAATAAAAATCAGTGGGTGTTGATGAATATATGGAACAAAGTACAACACAGGTAGAAAAACAATTGAAGCTATAAGCGATAAATATATTTTAGCACTTAATATGCTTGAAACAATTCTGTTTTTCTCCGATAAATTGTTTTTATTTTCAACAATTGCTTTTATGCCTGGGAAACTGAATCCAAATGAAACAAAACTTATGAAATAACCTGTTACAGATATTGCAAAAACATACAATCCATAGCTTTCAGCTCCTAATATCCGTATCAGATATGGATATATTAAAATACCGAATAATGAGTTAATTAACTGTATAGATGTCATATAAAAGTAATTTTCAATTACTTTTATATTTGAAACTGCGAGACTCCATATCTTGTGAAAGTACCTGTTCATTTAGTCTTAGTAGTTACTGCACTCAAATAAATATCATAGAGTTGCTTTCCAATATGGTCGAAACTGAATGTATTGCTGAATTTACTGCTTATTTCACTCTTGTTGTAATGTGAAATATCATCAATCATTTTGTTCATTGCCTGCATTAATACGTCATTATTTCCTGTTTCAACAATAATTCCATTGGATTCATCAATATATTCCGGAGCAATTCCTACATTGGTGGATATAACCGGTCGGCCGCTTACCAAAGACTCTGCAATAACTATATTGGCAGTTTCATAATTTGAAAATAAAACAACTGCATCACATTTTTTATACCAATGAGCTACCTCTTCAATACTTTTTGTTCCAAGAAATGATACCTGATTTACTTCGAAATTTAATGATTTTGCACAATCACTCACTATCTTAAAATCAAGTCCATCACCAATAATAACAAGCTCAAAATCATTTCTCGTATTAAATAATTTGCGGGCAGCTTTTAATATTCCGGTTATGTTTTTTGCTTTCTCGTCGAAACAGGAAATATGTAAAAATCGAACTTTTGAATGCCTGCTATCATCTTCGTTATCAGTATGAAAAATACTGTCAACCACATTGTTAACTATCAGAAAGTTTGAGTTGTTCAAACCATTGTCAATCATTCCATTTTTCAGAACTTCAGAAACAGCTATTGCTGCAAAAGCATGCTTAAATATATACTGCTCAGTCTTTTTTTGTAATAGAGAGTCGTACGCTTTTTTTGTTGGCAAATATATCGACCAATGTTCGGAAATTACATAAGGAACATTTAAAAATCTGCTTAATAAAAATGTGAACAATCCTGTACCTTTCAGAATATGAGCATGTATAATGTCGGGGCTAAACCCCGATTTAATTATTGCATTATAACCCTTTAGAAACGATAGTATATGAAATATCTTTTTAAAAAGAAAGAATTTTTTCTCCGGATAATAAACAATAACTTCGTTTAAGTTACCGGAAATTTTTTGTTCAATATATATTCTGTCTGAGTTTTTATCGGCATGAAGATACAACACTGTAACCGAACAAAATTTGCTAACAGCCTGCGCATGTTTTTGGACAAAAAGACCAAACATTTCATCGTAACGATGCGGATACCAGGCTGAAAGAAAAAGAATATTCATACTGATGATTTAATTCATACTCAGACACGACCGACTAAAAACGATGGTCTGAATTTTTTAATAATGGTGTATGGTTTGTTTTTTGCGCCAAATCCTTTGTAAAAACGGGCAATATTATCTATTCTGGAACCTTCAAAATCAAGTATTTTCTTAGTTCCAGCTTCATTTTTAATAATCTCATTAATCAGGAAAAACATGGCAAAACATTTTTTTCCCATATCGTTCGAAACGGGTAGCAAATACGTAATTCTGTCACCTGAAATCAGCAAACAAAGTACAGCAATCAATTGTTTCTCAGAATCACGAACTCCTTTTAAAACTATTTTTCTGTTTTCAACACCCGCTTGTAACAGTTCTTTCAACAATGAAGGATCTATTTTATAAAACTTGTTTTCAGCACTTTCGTAAAACTCAATAAAATTCTGAACCGGTAGGTTTTCTTCAACTGATAAATCGTAGCTAACACATTTCTCAATATTACGAATGGTATTTTTGGCGAACGATTTTTTAATTTCCTGATAGGATTTGTTAAGATCCAAAATATAATTCGGAAACTGAATTGTTTCTTCTGTTAGATTTTCTTCGTTTAGATTGAGTTCATAACTGTAATAAGGTATATTTTTAATGAACTCATTGATGACTTCCGGTTCGGTTTTTTCTGTGGAGAAAACACCAAGTTGCTGAGTCAAAACAGGCTGAACAACATAAGGAATTTTGTATTTTTTCTTCACAGTTATGGGCATAACAAACTTATAATCGGGAGTTACAAGGGCTTCCCAGCCCGGTGAAACAATATTCAGATACCATGAATAAGCATAACTCAGGCGGTTAACAGACCCTGAAATGGTTTCATCCCAACGGTTAAAATCAATATCCTTATTTTTCAAATGTTTAATGATCATTCAAACCAGTCTTGATATTTTATAACAAAAGTAAGATTTTTTAGCAGAAAAACGCTAACATTCCGTTTTTATTTCCATTACAACCCGCTTTGTAGCCGAAATTTAATAAATTATTTTTTTATATAGAAAGAAATCTGTAATTTTGAAGTCTCAAATTTTAAAGATATGGCTAAAGAAATCAGCACAAATACAGGAGCTACATACAATGCGCTTACAAACGGAAGTAAAATTGTCGGTAAAATAATGGCTGACAGTGATTTCAGAATCGACGGTGAGGTTGAAGGTGAAATTATCTGCAAAGGCAAAGTTATTATTGGTCAAAATGGATTACTAAAGGGATCAATTTCGTGTGTGAATGCCGAAATTATTGGTACTGTTACAGGCGATGTTACGGTGACTGAATCTTTATCGCTCCGTAGCACGGCAAATATCAAAGGCGATGTGAAAACGAAAATTCTGATGGTTGAACCCAATGCTGTATTTAATGGCACATGTTCGATGAGAGATGGTATGAAGCCCGCTGAAACTCAGAAAACGGAAAAATAATCTGAAATAATAAATCCAAAATATCAAAACGTTGAAGTGTTATTTGCTTTGACGTTTTTTGTTTTTTTAATTATGATATACAAAGCGTTAATTGCAGAAGAATTGGATGGAAAATTTATCCAGACAATTAAAACATTAGATACGGAAAATCTGCCTCAGGGAGATGTGCTTATTCAGGTAAAATACTCGTCGCTGAACTACAAGGATGCATTATCAGCAACCGGAAATAAAGGTGTGACGAAAAACTACCCGCACACTCCGGGTATCGATGCTGCCGGGATTGTAGTTGAATCTTCAAACGCGGAATTCAAAACAGGTGATGAAGTTATTGTAACCGGCTATGATTTAGGAATGAATACGCCTGGTGGCTTTGGTGAATTTATTCGTGTACCTGCTGATTGGGTAGTTTCATTGCCCGTGGGTTTAACATTGAAAGAAGCCATGATGATTGGTACAGCAGGTTTTACTGCAGGAATCTCGATAACCAGAATGAGCGAACTTGTGAAACCAGAAGATGGAAAAATCATCGTTTCCGGCGCCACCGGTGGAGTGGGTTCGGTAGCACTATCGATTTTGCACAAAATCGGTTACGAAACAGTGGCTGTATCCGGCAAAGAATCGGAATATGAATTTCTTCGTCAGCTTGGAGCAAACGAAATAATATCACGTTACGATTTTGAAGTTATCGATAAGAAACCAATCATGTCAGCAAAATATGCAGGCGGAATTGATACTGTGGGTGGTCCGATTCTCGAAAATATTATCAAATCATTACTTCCGCTTGGTGCTGTAACTACCTGTGGAAGTGTATCTTCCACTACATTAAATTTATCGGTATTTCCTTTTATTCTTCGGGGAATTTCATTTATTGGAATTTCTGCTCAGAATTATCCGTACGAACTAAGAAAGAACTTATGGCTTAAATTAGCTAATGAGTGGAAACCTGATAATTTACTGGAAATTTATACCGAAATTACTCTGGAACAAATTCCTGAAGCAGTTTCTGCCATACTTTCGGGTAAATTAAAGGGAAGAACGTTGGTGAAAATGTAATTCAGGAAAATGTATTTCGATAAACAGAAAGCCCCTAATTGGTGTTTTTTGACACAAAGATTTTTTATATTGAAAAAAAAAATGCAATTTTGCACTTTATAAGATCTACAATTTGATACTTTTAAATTTACAGCTTCCCATACAATGGCATTAGCAAACGAGAATTACCTGAAAACTCCGGAAATCTATTGTTTCGATGAAATAGAGAAGCGCGTAAACGCCTATAAAGTATTACATCCCAATACAAAAATAATACGACTGGGCGTGGGCGATGTAACCCGGCCATTACCAAACGAGGTAGTTCAGGCTATGCATCAGGCCATTGATGAACAGACCAAAGTTGAAACATTCAGAGGTTACAGTCCGCCTCATGGTTACGATTTTCTGATAGAGAAAATTGTAAAAGAATATAAAACGATGGGAGTGACTGTTGATAAAGATTGCGTTTTTATCAACGATGGTGCAAAATCGGATATAGGAAATATAGGACATGTATTAGGTCGCGACAATATTATTGCAATTGCCGAACCGGTTTATCCTGTTTACGAAAATGCCACTATCATGAGCGGTAGAGCAGGTTTTTTGATGGACGAACAAAAATGGAGCAATATCGTTTATCTGAAATGTAACGAAGATACCGGATTTTTGCCCGAATTGCCATCAGAAAAAGTGGATGTGATTTATATCTGCAATCCGAATAACCCGACAGGCATTTCGATGAATAAAACAGAGTTGAAACGCTGGGTTGATTATGCCATTGAACACGAAAGTATTATTGTTTACGATGCTGCATATCAGGCATATATTCGCGAAGCTGATGTGCCTCGTAGTATTTATGAAATAAAAGGGGCAAAAAAAGTGGCCATTGAAATACGCAGTTTTTCAAAAACTGCCGGTTTTACAGGTTTGCGATGTGGATTTTCAGTTTTTCCCAAAGAATTGCTGGTGTACACACTAAATGGTGAACATGTACCGTTAATTAAACTTTGGAACAGACGAAAGGGAAATTATACCAATGGCGTTTCGTATATTGTGCAAAGAGGAGCGGAGGCTGTTTTTTCGCGTAAAGGAAAGTCTGAGGTAAATGATTTGATTGAATATTATCTGACAAATGCAGGTATTATTCGTAAAGAATTAATGAAAGCCGGGTTACAAGTATATGGAGGACTAAATTCACCATACGTGTGGTTTAAAACCCCGGATGATCAATTATCGTGGAAATTTTTTCATCAATTATTGTACGAATTTCAGATTGTTGGAACTCCTGGAGTAGTGTTTGGTATGGCTGGTGAAGGATATATGCGTTTTACAGGATTTAGTAGCCGCGAAGGAACTTTGCTGGCAATGGATAGATTAAGAAATAAATTATAAATTAGATAACGATTAATTATGTGTGGAATTGTAGGTTATATTGGCAATAAACAGGCATATCCTATTCTGATTAAAGGACTGCAACGTCTGGAATACCGTGGATATGATAGCGCCGGAATTGCGCTTATAAATGATACGAAATTAAATGTTTACAAGGCAAAAGGTAAAGTAGCAGATTTGATTCATTTTGCTGAACAGAAAGATATCCAGGGAACTATAGGTATTGCTCACACGCGTTGGGCTACACATGGCGAGCCAAACACCAAAAATGCGCATCCTCATTATTCCCAATCGGAAGAGTTGGCATTGATACACAATGGTATTATTGAAAATTATTCTATTCTGAAGGAAGGACTAAAAAAACACGGTTATACTTTTAAAAGTGATACTGATACCGAAGTACTGGTTCAACTTATTGAATACATCAAAAAATCAAACCGTGTAGACTTGACAGAAGCCGTTCAACTTGCATTAAATCAAGTCGTTGGTGCTTACGCCATAGCAGTAATCGAAAAAGACATACCAAATATCATGGTGGCGGCACGTAAAGGAAGTCCGCTTGTAGTTGGTATTGGTGAAGATGAATTCTTTTTGGCATCGGATGCAACTCCTATAGTTGAATTTACCAATAAAGTGGTTTATGTTGGAGATGAAGAAATTGTTACATTAAATCGTAACATGGAGTTGAAAATCAAAACCATTTCCAATGTGGTGAAAACTCCTGAAGTGAAAGAACTTGAAATGACCTTAAGTCAGCTTGAAAAAGGCGGATATCCGCATTTCATGATCAAAGAAATTTTTGAACAGCCAAAAACGTTGAGTGATAGCATGCGTGGCCGTGTGAATTTGGATGAAAATGATATTAAGCTCTCAGGGTTTATCGATAATAAAGATAAATTCATGAAAGCCAGTCGTATCATTATTACAGCTTGTGGCACATCGTGGCATGCCGGACTTATTGGTAAATATGCCATCGAGGAATTTGCACGTATTCCTGTTGAAGTAGAATACTCATCAGAATTCCGTTACAGAAAACCGGTTATCCATCCCAACGATATTGTTATCGCCATTTCACAATCGGGCGAAACTGCTGATACGCTGGCTGCCGTAGAACTTGCAAAATCGCAGGGAGCTTTTATTTTCGGAATTTGTAATGTGGTTGGTTCATCCATTCCACGTAACACCGATTCAGGTTGCTATACGCACGTTGGACCAGAAATTGGAGTAGCATCCACCAAAGCATTTACGGCTCAGGTAACTGTGTTGACCATGCTGGCATTGATGATTGGAAAAGAAAAAGGAACCATCAGTAACGATAACTATCTTCATATTGTACGCGAACTTGGCAAAATTCCCGAAAAAATGAAGCAATTACTTTCGCAAAACGAAAGTATTTCACAATTTGCTAAAACATTTACTTACGCTCAGAATTTTATTTATTTAGGACGTGGATATAATTTCCCTGTAGCCTTGGAAGGCGCTCTTAAACTGAAAGAAATTTCTTATATCCATGCTGAAGGTTATCCCGCTGCTGAAATGAAGCACGGACCAATTGCTCTTATCAGTCAGGAAATGCCGGTTGTCGTTATCGCACCAAATGTGGGCATGTACGAAAAGGTTGTAAGCAATATTCAGGAAATAAAAGCACGTAAAGGCAAAATTATTTCCATTGTTACCGAAGGTGACGAGGTAGTAAAAGGTTTATCGGATTATACGATAAGCATTCCGGAAACGGAGGAATGTCTGGTGCCTCTGCTGGCAGCCATACCCTTACAATTGATGGCTTATCATATAGCAGTGGTTAAAGGCTGCGACGTCGATCAGCCGCGCAATCTTGCAAAATCGGTTACGGTAGAATAACACATTGAATAATAGCCCCTTCGCACTTCGTGCGGCGGGGTTTTTTAATTACTTTATTTAATTCTAAAACGCGAATAATCTTCGCAAAACTATTTTATTATTATGTGCGGAATAGCAATGGTAAGGTTGTTGAAACCTTTGGATTACTATCAGGAAAAGTACGGAACGTGGCAGTACGGATTGCAAAAAATGTATCTGCTGATGGAAAAACAACACAACCGCGGTCAGGAAGGTGCTGGAATAGCTACTGTAAAACTGGATATGCCTCCCGGCGAAGAATACATTTGGCGCGATAGGGTAGAAGGTAAAAACGCCATTCAGGAAATTTTTGCCGGAATTAATCAATCAGCGTCAAAAATGGCTATTGAAGATTTGAAAAATATTGAAAAATGTAAATTGAATCTACCATTTGCCGGTGAAATGTATCTCGGACATTTACGCTATAGCACCACCGGCAAAAGTGGTTTGTCGTATGTTCATCCATTTCTTCGTCGTCACAACTGGAAAAACCGTACCATGGTTCTTGCCGGAAATTTCAATTTAACCAATGTGGATGAACTTTTCGAAAATCTGACTTTGCAGGGACAACATCCGCGCGACAAAGGAGATACATTTCTTATGCTCGAATCTTTGGGAAATAAACTCGATCAGGAAGTGCAACATGAATATGAATTTACCAAGCAACGTTATACAAACGACCTGACAATCACACGTAAGATTGAAGAAAATCTCGATATAGCTTCTTTTATCCGGAAATCCGAAAGATTATGGGACGGCGGTTATCTTATTTGCGGAATGCTCGGACACGGCGACTCGTTCGTTTTCAGAGATCCAAAGGGAATTCGACCCGGATTTTATTATGCCGACGATGAAATAGTGGTAATTGCTTCGGAACGTCCTGTTATTCAAACAGCTATGAATCTGAAAGAAGAACAGGTAAAAGAACTTGAACCGGGAGAGGCAATGATTATCAAAAAGAATGGAATCATCAAATTTGAAATTATTCGCGAACAGGCTAAAGAACTGAGTAAATGTTCGTTTGAACGTATTTATTTTTCACGTGGTAGTGATATTGATATTTATAACGAGCGGAAAAAACTTGGAGAATCACTTGCTGCTCCCATCCTGAAAGCGATTAACAATGATATTGAAAATTCGGTATTTTCTTTTATCCCCAATACAGCTGAAGTAGCGTTTTTTGGTATGAAGGATGGTATTAAAACGGCCACTGATAAGCCAATTCGCGTTGAAAAAGTGCTGATTAAGGACATTAAACTGCGTACATTTATTTCTACAAATAACGAGCGCGACGATTTGGCAACTCACGTTTATGATGTAACTTATGGTTCTATTCGCAGAGGCAAAGTTGATAATCTGGTTGCTATCGACGATTCTATTGTACGCGGAACTACACTGAAACAAAGCATCTTAAAAATTCTGAATCGTTTAGAACCTAAAAAGATAGTCATTGTTTCCTCTTCACCACAGGTAAGATTTCCTGATTATTACGGGATTGATATGGCGCGAATGAGCGAATTCTGTGCTTTCAGGGCAGCCATTCAGCTATTGAAAGATACCGGAAGAAAGTATATTATCGATGATGTTTACCTGAAATCGAAAGCACAGGAACATTTACCCAAGGAACAGGTTGTAAATTATGTAACCGAAATTTACGAACCCTTCACCCAGGACGAAATTTCAATTCAGATTGCCAAAATGCTTACACCTAAGGAGGTAGATTGTCCGGTAGAATTGGTTTATCAAACCATTGAAGGTCTGCATTTGGCTTGTCCGAATCATTCGGGCGACTGGTATTTTACCGGAAATTACCCAACTCCCGGAGGAAACAGACTGGTTAACAAGGCTTTTATTAATTTCTACGAGGGAAAAGATAAAATTTGATATTTCATTGAAAACAAATTATTGATTCAGGGAAAATAAGTCTATGTAAAAGCTCAATTGAAAAATATTGAGCTTTTTGTAATTAATATTGCATAAAAACTGAATTTTCTTAATTTATCATGTGTAGAATGAAAAAATTTATATCTTTGAATGAAATATTAAAACAGAACACTCAATACACAAACAAAATGAAAGCACAAGACGACGATTTATTAGTTTACGATGAAGACGATGCCGTAAAATTTATTTTGAGATCTTTGCCGGCAGATGCACAGCAAAGAGTTGATGAAACTAAGATAGAATATGTTCTCGACGTAATTTATGATTTTTACGAAGAAAACGGCCTGATTGACGAAGACTCTACTGAAGAAGCTAGTATCGACGAAGAAATTATGTTCGAATATATTCAAAAATGTTCCAAAAAAGATAAAATGGGACTTACTGAAGAAGATATTCAATTGATTCTTGAAGGTGAATACCAATATGGAAAATCAATTGGAATTTATACCGACGACGAAGAATAAGTAGATTATGTTGTATTTTGTAGTTTACCGGATTTTTTGGCTTATTTCTTTATTGCCTTTAAGAGTTTTGTATTTCATATCAGATATGCTGTATCTGCTTCTTTATTATGTAGTTGGATACAGAAAAAAAGTGGTGCGAAAAAATTTGGTTAAATCATTTCCGGAAAAAACATTGAAGGAAATCAGAGGCATTGAGCGAAAATTCTTTCACTTTTTTTGCGACCTGATATTTGAAACCATCAAAGAAATTTCTATTACTGATAAAGAATTTAGCAAAAGGGTAATTTATATCAATCCGGAAAGAGTTGATACTTTGCTTCGTGAACGGCAAAGTATCATTATTATGACTGCTCATTATGGTAACTGGGAGTGGTCATCCTATTTTCCTGCATACCTGAATCAGTTTGGATTTTTTAGTTTTCAGATTTATAAAAAACTGAAAAACAAACGAGTAGATAAAATTGTATACGATTTGCGAGCCAGATTTGGTGCTGTAAATATTGAAAAAGGGGAATTACTGCGAAAAATTATCAGAAATCAGGCCGAAGGCAAAATTGGGCTGTACGGACTTATTGCCGACCAGATTCCTACGCCGAATAATGTAGCCTTCAGAATGCAGTTTATGCATCAGGATACTGCAGTTATGAATGGGTCTGAGCAATTAGCCAAAAAATTCGGATTTCCGGTGTATTATGTACATTTAGACAGGCCAAAAAGAGGTCAGTATGTTTTCGATTTGGTGCCAATTTGCGAGGATCCAAAAAATGCTGAAAAAGATGAAATCACAACCATGTATTTCAATATGCTTGAAGAAACCATTCGCAGAAAGCCTGAATTGTATTTGTGGTCGCATAATCGATGGAAAAGATGAGTTTTTGTAGAGTGTGAGGATGATAAAAATTATTTAAACTGGATAATTACTGGATGAAAGTTTCAATAGTAATTTTAAACTGGAACGGAGAAAATTTTCTCCGTAAATTTTTGCCTTCGGTCATTGGTTTTTCAAAAACGACTGTTGCTGAAGTTGTTGTTGCAGATAATGCTTCAACCGACAACTCCATCAGTATACTGAAAACCGAATTCCCTGATGTAAAAATACTGGAGTTCGATCAGAATTACGGATTTGCCGGTGGATATAACAAAGCTCTGAATCAGATAGATGCTGAATATTTTATTCTACTAAATTCAGATGTGGAAGTAACAGAAAACTGGTTACAACCCATGGTTGAATTCATGGATAATAACAAAGATGTGGCAGCTTGCCAGCCCAAAATATTGGCTTACAACTCAAAACAAAATTTTGAACATGCGGGTGCTGCGGGTGGTTTTATCGATTATTTGGGTTATCCGTTTTGTCGTGGTAGAGTATTTGCTGAAGTAGAAACTGACCGTGGGCAATACGACGATATTTGCGACATTTTTTGGGCTACCGGAGCTTGTCTGATGATACGTTCCGATGTTTTCAGAACTGTTGGCGGACTCGATGATGAGTTTTTTGCTCACATGGAGGAAATTGATCTTTGCTGGAGATTACGCAGCCGTTGCTACCGAATTGTATGTATTCCTCAAAGCACTGTATATCATGTTGGCGGAGGAGCTTTGCATGTTGAACATCCCCGAAAAACCTACCTGAATTTCAGAAACAATATGCTGCTGTTATATAAAAACTTGCCCGCAAAAAAATTGAAGAAAATTATGTTCGCCCGCTTTTTTCTGGATTATATTGCTGCATTACAACTTCTGGTTACAGGAAAACCTGCAAATGCCCTTAGTGTATTTAAAGCGCGTATGGATTATCATAAAATGAAAAAGAATTTCGGAAGAAAACGGGATGAAAATATTTTATATTCAACCAACACGGAAATAGCTGAAATCTTTTCTGAGAGCTTGATTTTGAATTATTATTTCAAAAACAGAAAGACTTTCAATAAAATTATCAAATAGTTACCATACAAATGATGAAGAATTTATTCATTAAAAAAACATTACAAGAACTCGAATATCAGTCGGAAAACAACAATTCGCTGAAAAGACATTTGAACGCCACCAATCTTACATTGCTTGGAATTGGTTGTGTGATTGGTGCCGGTATATTTGTACTTACCGGAACTGCAGCTGCCATTCATGCAGGTCCAGCCATTGCCATTTCGTTTATCATTTCAGGATTTGGTTGTATGCTTGCCGGATTAAGTTACGCCGAATTTGCTTCTATGATTCCAATTTCAGGAAGCGCATATACGTATGGTTATGCCACTATGGGCGAATTTATTGCATGGATTATTGGCTGGGATTTAATTCTGGAATATTTATTTGGATCTGCAACAGTGGCTGTTGGATGGTCAGGTTATGTGGTTAGCTTACTACATGATTTTAAAATAGATTTACCGGCATCCATTTGTCAAAGTCCGTTTATATTCGACCAGAAAGGCTGGCACACTTCAGGAGCAATAATTAATTTTCCCGCAGTCTTTATCATTCTTTTACTTACAGCACTTTTAGTGGTTGGAATCAGAGAATCAGCTAAATTCAATAATCTGATTGTCATCATCAAAGTTGTCGTTATTCTGTTATTTATTGGATTTGGAATTTCTTATATCGATATATCGAACTGGCAACCATTTATACCTGAAAATACCGGCGAATGGGGACATTTTGGCTGGTCAGGTATATTAACAGGAGCTGGTGTGGTCTTCTTTGCTTATATAGGTTTCGATGCCGTTTCCACTGCTTCGCAGGAAGCTATAAATCCGAAGCGGGATATGCCAATAGGAATTCTGGTTTCATTATTGGTCTGTACAATATTGTATATTGCAGTAAGTCTTACACTTACAGGAATGGTGAATTACAAGGAACTGAATGTTTCGGCACCGATAGCAATTGCCATCGACAAAGCCGGACAAGGTTTGATGTGGTTGCGACCTGTGATTAAAATAGGTGCAATTGCCGGTTTAAGTTCTGTGGTTTTGGTGCTTTTATTGGGACAGTCACGTATTTTTTACACCATGGCCAACGATGGATTATTGTGGTCGGCATTTGCACGCACTCATAAGAAGTACAAGACTCCACATATTACAACCATAGTTACCGGTATTTTTGCAGCCATTTTTGCGGGTTTATTCCCCATTGGACTACTTGGTGAACTGGTATCCATAGGTACTTTACTTGCATTTGTCATCGTAAGTATTGGTGTCATCATTCTTCGTAAATCGGAACCTGATGCTCCTCGTGGATTTAAAACTCCATTAGTTCCGTTTGTACCTATATTAGGCGCTGTTATTTGCTTTGTGCAAATGGCTTCATTGCCAAAAGATACCTGGATACGACTTCTGCTTTGGATGGGCATCGGATTTGTTATTTACTTTACCTACGGAATAAAACATAGTAAAGCCAGAAAAAACAGACAGTCCTGATTTTGTTCTAATTGTATACACATAAAAAATGCCGGAATGTCCGGCATTTTTTATAACTATTTTTTCAACTTTACTACATTACCACATTAGTTAAAGCGCTATTTACTGTAAAGCTACCTTTCTTCGTACCCGGAACATAAACTCCATCGGCAAAAAAACCATTCAGATCAGTACCTGTTACACTTCCTCCGATATAAACATTGTAAGTAGTACCGGTAACTAAAGTTGGCAATGAAACCAACAAATAATAAGCGTATTTATTTGTTTTATAGCTCAATATACTATTACCGGCAGCATCCTGAATATTGATAACAACTCCGGGAATTAAAAGTGTTGTGAAACGTATCGTTACCGAGTTTTGTGTGGTTCCGGTGCCGGGACTCAACGTTTTTGCTCCCGAAGCAATTAGATTTCCTCCTGTTACAAAAAAAGTACTTCTATACGAAACTGCATCGTCAGGTGAAGTGGGAGAGCCCTGTACCACTACGGTACCTCCAGAAATTTTAATAGCGCCATTGCTGTCAAGCGCATCTCCTTTATCGGTTTTTAAAGTAAGTGAACCACCGTTCATTTCAATATAACTGCCATCGTCTGTAGTTAACTCCAAACCTAATGTAGCTTTCAAGCAGTCGTTAACTGAATATACATATGTAGAACCTCCATTGATATAAATTTTATGAGAACTAATTCCTTTTACTGCATTCAGTATTTCAACAGTACCGTTGTTTATCAATAATACAGAGTCACTTTCTAAAGGTTTATTTCCTGATTTCAAAGAAAAAGAACCACCATCAACGGTTAGAGTCTGATTCGCATCAATGGAATTATCAGAAGTACTTAATGTAAAAGTACCGCCTTTAATATTAATATATTTTGCTTTAATACCCTTGGTAGATGCAACTCCGGGCGTAACTGTATACCCACCACCACTGGTTATATTGATTATTCCTTCATTAATTCTTACATTTTGTGTGGCTGAAATACCATCAGCACCTGAAATAATATTGAAATTTCCATTGTTTATTTCTATAAAACCCTCATTTTCAGTAGAATCTTTGTCGGATTTCAATCCATCACTAGTGCAACTCAGATTGAATTTTCCATCATTTATGATAAGATAGTCTTTACCTTTAATCCCAAAGCCAACAGAATACACAGTTATATCTCCGCTTTCAATAATCAATTCATCTCTGCTGGAAATAGCACCTTTGTAATTTCCATTGACAGTTAGTTTGCCTAAGCCGGAAATGGCCAAATAATCTTTGCTGTAAATAGAAGAATTCAAACTATCCGGTGTAATGACATACGACTTGGCATCTGAAATAGTGTTTTCACTACCTTCGGGGAGAATAATAATTGCTTTTGATGCATTCTCAATAAAAAGAGGTGAAGTGGTTGAATTTGAAATAGAAGCGTTATTCAATATCAACCGTACTATTCCTATGGCATTAACCACTATTTGTCCATCGGTTAATGTACCACTTATTTCATAGGTACCTTTGGTGTTAATCGTAGCAATTGAGCCATTTATAACGACTTTTTTTGTATCAGTGGTAGTTATTGCTGTAGAATTCAAATTTATTTTAATGACTTTGGTTGTGTCCCAAGTATAGTCAAGTGTATCAGCATCAATGGGTTTATGTTCGAATACATTTTCCGGATCGCAGGATGCCAGACTAACCAAAAGCCATGTTGTAAGACCTAAAAAGCTTAGAAATTTCAATTTTTTCATTTATATATCAGGAAATTTATTTAAAAAGAGTAATTGTAACTTATGCCCAAAATGTATTTTCCGTACGAATCTTCCGAATTCAATGCGCTGTTCAGAACTCCGTAAAGTTCTATAGTGTTTCTTTTATTCAGCTTATAATCAAATGATAACAAGTATCTGAAATTATTGAACGTATTGCCATCGGGGTTATTCAAATCAAAAAATGTTTCTACTGAAAATGCCGGCGTTATCTTGCATTTTGGTATGTTGTAACTTATTTGAGCTTTGTTACGCCAAATCCAGGCCGGATTCACATTGTAATCGTCCACAGTTCCATCCGAAGCAATTATTCTGTTTTCCTTTATGGTAATTTGTGCTCGTTCTCTCAGGCTGAAAGTAAAATCGTTCAATTTCATTTTTCCGGTAGCTGAAACATTAAAACGATGACGATCAAAATAATTTTTGGTGTAATAATTTGCTATCAAATATCCATCTTCGTCAAGTTTAAAGTCCAGTGCTTTCATGTACTGATAACCAATTCCGATTTTGAGCTGTTTGATTATGGAATAATCTGCATTAACGCCCAAACTCCAACGGTCGATCAGTCGGGCAAAATAGATGGTTCGCAGCTCAGTTTCGGCTCCCACATTCCATTTCCCCAGGTCTTTTTCAACTCCAATACCTGTCCATGTTCCATAACTTTCGCTTTGAGCTTTCGAAAGTTGAGTTGTAAACAGTGCAGCTGTTAATATTATTACAATCAGTTTATTACTTATTTTCATTCGTGAAGTGAGTATGTAGATGATTAGTTTAAACAATATGTCTTGAAGAAATTGAATTCTTCAAGACATATCTGATTTTTTTTAGCAAAAATATGAAAATTAAACGTAATAATAATACGAAATCATGGCAGTATCTTTCAGAAAATCAATTTCGTTGATAGAAACTCTGTGGATATTCAATCCCGTACGTGTGCGAAGTTCTTCAATCAGGGCTTCACGTTTTTCCGGTTTGATATATTCAATTTTTTCGAAACGCAAGGTGCCGGAAATTTCCTTTTTCATGATTAATTTGGTATCAAGAACCAAAGCAGTAATAAAAATAATACCGGCAATAATGCCTAATTCATAAAAATCTAACCGTATAGCACTTACAAGCCCGAGAGCAATAAAAATAAACAAATATGTCATGTCCTTCATACCAATACCTGCGGTACGATATCGCAGCATGGAGAATACTGCAAAAAGTCCGAATGCTGCTCCCATGGATATTTTCACCTCGTTCAGCACATAAGTTAAAAGGAAAATCACCACATTGAACATTAGGAAAGTAAAAATGGTATCCATTTTTTTATAATTCGGATAATACACAAAGATGATAATCAAAACTACAGCCGACAAGTCGATCAGTAAATTGATAAAAAAGTATTGATTAATCTGAACCTTGTCTTTTTTCTTCGTAACTGTTGGAGTTTCGGTGTCGGCAGAAGCTGCTTCCAGCGACTCACTTTGCAAAACACTCATATCAACAGGCGCTGTGGCATATACCGGCGATATATTGAATAAAAACAGGACGAAGAATGGTAAAATGAAAAGATTACGCAGTTTTTGAAAATAATTGATGAACATATCTTATTTTGGGTTTAAAATTATTTGTTTTTACATTTTGGGCTAAACTGGCTATGCCAAGACAATATTTACTTATCGACACATTTTTCACCCGTTTTTCGAGCATAATATCAATAAACGGCGAACTGCCTGATTTGTCCTGCTTAACTTCGGCAATAACTAATTCAGGATAGGCGGCTTTTCGGTCGCCAATAGTATAATTCAGATCGAAATCGATGGTTAGTCGTTCGGTCATATTTTTGTTTACCAACGTTATTCTGTTGTAGTTCACCAATAAAGCTGGAACGAGAGCATCGGACTTATATGGCGTTTTTCTCGCCAATAAAGCAGCAACATCACCTGTGAGAGAATGATCTCTTTCAGGTAATTGCAATCGGCTTTTCTTTGTACGACCTTTGTTGGTTTTAAATTTAACTTCAAAAAAGTTCAATCCCGAATCAACATAGGTTCTGAATCTTACTTTATAGCGGTTTTGTTTTCCATTATGATGAAGTGTATACATCTCATATTCAGGAGTATCAAAATATGTGGTGTCGTATCCGGCATAACGTTTTCCATCAATTTCGAGGATGTAATAATGTTCTGAGGCTCTTTGAAGAATATCAGCTAAATGACAACTGTTAAACATGAATTTCTTATCCAGCCGATCAAGCAACTTCACCTTATTCATTTCTTCGAGACTAATCGGTTGAAATGGCTTTGAAAATTCAGCAATATTCATTATTATGAAAAAAATAATTAGATAAAAGGATTTTGTTTTGTATATAACGTGCTATGTTATATAATTGTAATTCTTATTACGTAACAAAGATAATCAACTTTAAATTTTAAACGAAATAAAATACGGTAAAAGATATATTTGTCCACCTAAATGGATATAAAACACACGGATAAAACAGGTGTATACCTTTATGTGGGTATCGAAAAGAATTAAAATCAACATTTATCGGTATTCTGTGTTTTAAATCTAAAGCTTAATTTTGCACTGTAAAAATGAATACTGATTTACAATATGATAAAAAAGATTGCAGGTTGTTTGGTACTCGTTGCTTTTTGTAGCGGATTTTCTTTCAGTCAGGATAAAAAGTCGGATTCCGGTTTCTCTTTCGGAGCCGGTTATACTGGCGATATGTTTGCTAATTTTTCCGGTGGTATCAAAACCGGAACCACTTATCTTGGTATGGCTACTATTAATGCCGCTTTCGACACTGAAAAAGCTGCATGGTGGAAAGGTGGTGAAGCTTTTGTAAAATTGGCAAATACGCATGGAGGCGAACCATCAGCTAATCTTGTAGGTGATTTTCAGGGAGTTTCAAATATCGAAGCTGGCAATCTGACCTGGTTGTACGAACTGTGGCTTAAACAATCAATCGGTTCTTTTACACTGATTGCCGGATTACAAGATTTGAATGTTAACTTTGCAGCTTCCGAAAACGGTGCGGTATTTACAAACAGTTCGTTTGGCGTTCATTCAAGCATAGCCGACAATGTTACTTCGCCCATTTTTCCGTTAACGGCATTAGGATTAAATTTGCAGTGGCAAATAAATAATGATATGATGTGGCAGGTTGCCGTTTTTGATGGAACACCGGATGATTTTGAAAATAATCCGTATAATTTAAACTGGAAATTGAATGAGACTGATGGATATTTGGCGGTAAGTGAGTTTCAAATAGCTAAAAGTTTGCTAAAATCGAAAACAGGAACGTACAAACTTGGGTTATATTATCATAAACATTTAGATGAAGGTATTGTAGATAGAAATTATGGAATTTATTTTGTTGGAGATCAGCAGTTAACTAATAAACTCTCAGTGTTTTCACAAATTGGTTTAAGTCCGCAGACAATTAATTTGCACCATCACTATTACAGTTTGGGCTTGAACATGCAAAAACCATTTAAAAATCGCGAGAATGATGTGTATGGGTTAGCTGTGGCGTATGCGGGTATTGATGGAAATGGTTTGGGTGGAGAAACGGCCATAGAAATGACTTATAAATTTCAGATTTGTGAAAATTTATATATACGGCCTGATTTGCAATATATTATAAATCCGGCCGGTACAGGTTCAAAACTGCCAAATGCATTTGTTGGGTTTGTTAGAGTTGGTGTAGAGTTTTAAAATTTTGATTATGACTGAAAAAACAACATATTTATCGGATATAGTTACCGGTGACGAAGCAATTATTACAAAAGTTCTGGGTCACGGAGCATTTCGTAAACGTATTACCGAAATGGGATTTGTGAAGGGCAAAAAAGTAAGTGTCATTAAAAATGCTCCTTTGCAGGATCCTGTGGAATACGAAATTATGGGCTACAATGTTTCACTTCGCCGTTCGGAAGCACAATTAGTGGAAGTGGTTTCTATCGAAGAGGCAAAAAATCTGTCCGGAATCGAATTTAATGGCGTGATTGACGAAGAAACACTCAAAAAATCGGCCATCGAAAAAGGGAAAACTATCAATGTAGCTTTGGTAGGTAATCCGAATTGTGGAAAAACAACGCTTTTTAATCATGCTTCAGGCGCTCACGAACGGGTTGGAAACTACAGTGGTGTAACTGTAGACGCCAAAGAAGCATCGATGAAACAAAATGGTTTTACTTTTAAAATCTTCGACCTGCCCGGAACCTATTCCATTACAGAGTATTCACCCGAAGAGCTTTATGTGCGTCGGCATATCACTGAAAATCACCCGGATATTATTATCAATGTGGTAGACGCATCGAATCTGGAACGAAACCTGTTTCTGACCACACAGCTCATTGATATGAACATAAAAGTGGTGATTGCGCTGAATATGTTCGATGAGCTGGAAGCAAAAGGAGTGAAGTTCGATTACAAAAGTATGGGCGAAATGATTGGAATTCCGATTATCCCGACTGTAGCCTCGAAAGGTAAAGGTGTTGAGGAGCTTTTTGCCAAAGTAATTGAAGTATACGAAGAAAAAGATCTAACTGTACGGCACATTCATGTGAATTACGGCGCAATGATTGAAAAAGCCATCAACGATATTCAGCACGAGATATGGAAGAATCCTGCTATCCGTGTGCAACTTTCGTCGCGATTTATTGCCATAAAACTACTCGAAACCGATAAAAGCACACTGGATTGGTTGAAACAATTCGACAATTTCGAAAACATTAAACTTGCTGCCGAAAAATCTATTGCAATCCTCGAAAAAGAATACAATGAACGTTCGGAAACGATTATTACTGATGCCAAATACGGATTTATTGACGGCGCACTGAAAGAAACTTACCGCGAACCCAAGGTTGATAAACGGAAAAAGAAACGAGAAATTGATGATATTCTGACTCATCGTTTCTGGGGTTTTCCAATTTTCTTCTTTTTTATGTGGTTTATGTTTCAGTCTACATTCACACTCGGAAGTTATCCAATGGAATGGATTGATGCCGGGGTGGGTTTACTGAGCAGCTGGTTACAAAATATTATGCCTGAAGGTCCTCTGCGCGATTTGGTAGTGGATGGAATTGTGGGTGGAGTAGGTGGCGTTATCATATTCCTACCCAATATCATGATTCTTTTCTTCTTTATTTCGCTGATGGAAGACTCGGGTTACATGGCTCGTGCTTCGTTTATTATGGATAAATTGATGCACAAAATTGGTTTGCATGGTAAATCGTTTATTCCGTTAGTGATGGGCTTTGGATGTAATGTGCCTGCTGTAATGGCCACGCGAACGCTTGACAACCGCAAAGACCGCATTCTGACCATGATCATAACGCCTTTTATGTCGTGCAGCGCACGTTTGCCTGTATATGTGTTGATAATTTCGGCCATTTTTCCGAAAAATCAGGGATTGGTATTGTTTTCAATTTATCTTATTGGCATCTTTTTAGCCATTGCAGTAGCGTTGATCATGAAAAAAGTAGCTTTTGCCAAAAAAGATGTTCCTTTTGTGATGGAATTGCCACCTTACCGTATTCCAACACTCAAAAATACCTCCATACATATGTGGCACAAGGGTCAGCAATACCTAAAAAAAATGGGAACTGTGATTCTTTTTGCTTCCATTCTGATTTGGGCTTTGGGTTATTTTCCGAAAAATATTAACTATTCTCAGAATTATGATGCTCAGATAAAAGCCATTCAGGCAAATACTCAAATTACTGAAACCGAAAAATCAGAAAAAGTAAATTATCTTTCTGTCGAAAAAGAATCGGAACGCCAGGAAAAATCCTATATCGGACAAATGGGACATGCTATTGAACCGCTTATCAGTCCGTTGGGTTACGATTGGAAAATGGGAGTAAGCATTATTACCGGTTTGGCCGCCAAAGAAATAGTAGTGAGCACTATGGGTATTCTTTATCAGGCTGATATGTCGGCTGATGAAAATTCGGAAACCCTGAAATCAAAGATTTTGGAACAAAAACATCATTCAGGCGTTTTAGCAGGACAAAAAGTGTTTACCCCGTTGGTCAGTTTCGGATTTATGATTTTTATTCTGGTTTATTTTCCATGTGTGGCAGTAATAGCTGCTATAAAAAAGGAAGCAAACTGGGGTTGGGCTTTATTTACAATGGGTTATACTACCGTTATTGCCTGGGTTTTAGCATTTGCTGTTTATCAGATTGGCAGTTTATTTATTTAAAAAAATGATACAATACATTATAGTTTTCGGTATTTTAGTTGCCGTGATTGTTTACACGGTTATCTCGGTTGTCCGGAGTTTGAAAACCAAGGACAAATCGCCCTGTGACGGTTGTGGAGGTTGTGATATAAAAAAAGAAATACTCAAAAACGTAAAACAGGATACTCAAACGAAAATGAATTGTTATCATTGAAATTCTAAAATGAATCGGTTAAATACATCGACAAGTAGACTGAGGGCTTTGTTTTTATTAGCAATGCTTTTATTTGTGTGGTTGTTCAAACCAGTTCATATGATTGTGGAACATCATGATGTAAAGCAATTTATCACCATTCATACGGAAAAAGATGTTATATCGGCCGATCACCATTTCGATTGCGAAATTTGTGAATTTGAATTTTGTACTTTTCTTACTCAAGATTTTATAGTTTATCCTTCAGTCGATTTTCAATTACTTCAAATATCCACCATTCAATCGGAAGTTCAATCCGTTCCGATCGTGGTATTTTCTCCCGGCCTGCGTGCTCCTCCTGTTGTTTGATTATGCCTGTTTTTGTTCAAATAGTCTTGAATAAAACAAACATTTTTTTTACATAATCATTCAATAAATTATCATCAGATGAGAAAAATATATTATTTCTTGTTTGTAATTGTGTACATATTCATATTTGCAGGCAATATAAACGCATCGGTAACTTTAAAAGGAACAATAACCAATGCTAAAAATGAACCCGTAACTGGTGCTTCTGTTTACTTTCCTGAACTGAAAACTGGTTCTGTCAGTGATATAAAGGGTTTTTATCAAATAGAAAATCTTCCTGCCAAAATCTTAAAAGTTCAGGTAATTTCACTTGGGTATGCTTCGGTAACCGAAAACATCGATCTGACAAAAAACACAGTTTTGAACTTTATTTTGGAAGAAACCATTGTTGAAATCAACGAAATAGCTGTAACCGGACAAGCAAATGCCATAAAACAAAGCAAAACACCTTCTCCGGTCAGCGTTATTACCCACAAAGAACTGCTGCAAAAGTCATCCGGAAATCTGATTGATGCTATTGCGGATCAACCCGGTATTTCGCAAATTACAACAGGTACAGGTATTTCAAAACCGGTTATTCGGGGTTTGGGATACAACCGGATTGTTGTGTTGAACGACGGCGTTCGTCAGGAAGGACAGCAATGGGGCGATGAACATGGAATTGAAATTGATGCCAACGATGTGGCCAAAGTTGAAATTCTGAAAGGTCCGGCCAGCTTAATGTATGGTTCGGATGCTATGGCCGGTGTTATCAATTTTCTTCCGGAAGCAATAATGCCGGTTGGCAGTCAGAAACTTGAGTTTATATCCAACTACCAGACAAATAATGGTTTAGCCGCTTTCTCCGGAAGTTATGCCGGTCATATTCGTAGTTTTGTGTGGGATGTACGTTACAGCATGAAAGCTGCACATGATTATAAAAACCGTTTTGATGGATATGTATTTAATTCCGGTTATGCCGAAAATGCAGCATCAGCCTTGCTTGGGATTAATAAATCCTGGGGTTATTCGCACCTCACACTGAGTACCTACAACCTGAAACCGGGAATGGTGGAAGGCGAAAGGGATAGTTTGACCGGCAAATTTCTTAAAGAAGTGATTGTTGATGGAAATATAGAAGAATCATTTGCTGAAAGTGCTGATTTTCAGAATTATACTAAACAAACTCCTTTTCAAAAAGTGAGTCATTTGAAAGCTGTTTTAAATAGTAATATCATTGTTGGCGATGGTTTTTTAAAATCAGCATTTGGATTTCAGCAAAATAATCGAAGTGAGTTTGAAGATATTTTTTCGCCTGAAGAACCCGCATTGTTTTTTAAACTGAATACTTTTAATTATGATATAAATTATCAGTTTCCTGAGCGAAATAAGTGGAATCTGACAGCAGGTATAAACGGTATGCTACAACACTCACTAAATCTTGGTGAGGAATTTTTGATTCCGGAATACCATCTTTTCGATGCCGGTGGATTTTTTATTTTCAATAAAGATTTTGGCAAATTTGACTTGACCGGAGGTTTGAGGCTGGATAATCGTTCAGTTTCCACTAAATCATTGTATCTTAATGCAAATGAAGAAGTTGTTGAAGCAGGTACTGTTGATGCTGAAGAGAAATTTGCTGCGATCAACAGAAGTTTCACAGGTATAAGTGGCAGTTTAGGAATTGCATGGGAACTAAATAAAAACTGGAACATGAAATTCAATCTTTCACGCGGATTCAGAGCTCCAAATGTGAGCGAATTGAGTTCAAATGGAGTACACGAAGGTACTTTCCGTTATGAAACCGGAAATGCAAACCTGAAAAGTGAACAAAGTTATCAGTTCGATTACGAAGCCGCATTTACCAACGAACATATGAGTGCGCGCCTAAATCTTTTCAGTAATCTGATTGATAATTTTATCTTTTCCAGAAAATTGAAATTGGCTAACGGTCAGGATTCTATTGCCGGAGATGTGTCTGTTTTTCAGTTTTATCAGGACAATGCAGTACTTTCAGGTGGTGAGTTTGCACTTGATATTCATCCTCATCCATTTGATTGGTTGCATTTTGAGAATATTTTTTCTTACGTAAATGCTCAGTTTGTTCAACAACCCGATTCGATGAAATACCTGCCATTCACACCCGCACCTAAATGGATTTCCACCCTACGGGCGGATATTGATTTACATTCCAGAATTTTGAATAATATATTTTGTTCCATAGGTTTCGATTATAATCTGGCTCAGAATAAGATTTTTTTAGCATACAACACTGAAACTGCCACGCCTTCGTATTTTCTGCTGAATGCTTCATGCGGTACTGATATACTGCTGGGCAAACAAAAGATATCGGTTTATTTTACAGGAGATAATCTCACGGATGTTGCTTACCAGAGTCATTTGAGCCGATTGAAATATGCTCCCGAAAATTTTGCAACAGGTCGCACAGGTGTATTTAATATGGGTAGAAACTTTAGTTTGAAGTTTGTAATACCGGTTTTGTTTTAATTTGATTATTCATGCTGCTTCATAAAGTTACTATCATTGAATGCTGAAATCAGGTAGTTCATAGCATAGTAACTTTGTGTTCAGTTATTTATCTTACCATTTTATTGTTCATCCATCTCATCGAATTTAATATGTTTCTGTTATTCAACAATTTTTTGTACCTTTGCACCCGAATTAAAAATAACTGCGCGTTACGGGTAAATTTCCGAAATTCACTGCATTAGCCTTGCAGTTTCTTTTCTGAGGGTACACGTTTTATAAACAACGATGAAATAATCGCCGGAATAATTACTCTGAAACGTGTACTAACAAAAACAAAATGACATTTAAAGAACTCAATCTGAAAGACGGGATTCTCAAGGCAATTGAAGAACTCGGATTTGAACAGCCTATGCCTGTTCAGGAAAAAACAATTCCATTTATGCTCGAACAAAGTGCTGACTTAGTTGCACTTGCTCAAACAGGAACCGGCAAAACCGCTGCATTTGGTTTACCGGTGCTTAACTTAATCGATGCATCGCAAAAGAAAATTCAGGCTTTGGTATTAGCTCCAACACGTGAACTTTGTATCCAAATTTCCAACGATTTGCTGAATTATTCAAAATACATGAACGGACTTCGTGTAGTTCCGGTATATGGTGGCGAAGATATTCGTAAACAGCTGAAACAATTGGATGTAACTCCACAAGTAATTGTAGCAACTCCGGGACGATTAATTGATATGCTCGAACGTGGTAAAATTAATCTGAGTGCTATCGATTTTCTGGTACTCGACGAAGCAGACGAAATGCTGAATATGGGTTTCAAAGACGATTTGGAAACCATACTTCAACGTACTCCTGAAAGTCGTCGTACCATGCTTTTCTCGGCTACAATGCCCAAGGAAATTGCCAATATTGCCCGTCAGTACATGAAGAACCACGAAGAAATTCAGGTGGGTACACGTAATTCAGGCGCCGAAAATGTAGAGCACATTTACTATGTTTCTCAGGCCAAACAGCGTTATCTGGTTCTGAAACGTATTGTGGATTTGAATCCTGATATTTATGGAATCGTTTTCTGTCGTACGCGTCAGGAAACCAAAGAAGTGGCTGATCATTTGATGCACGATGGTTACAATGCTGATGCATTACACGGCGACTTGTCGCAGGCACAGCGCGATACGGTGATGCAAAAATTCCGTATCCGTAACATTCAGTTGTTGGTTGCTACCGATGTGGCTGCCCGTGGTTTGGATGTGAGCGATTTAACTCACGTTATCAACTACAACCTACCGGACGATGTTGAAATTTATACACACCGTAGTGGACGTACTGGTCGTGCCAATAAAAAAGGTGTATCGGTATCCATTATCCATTCAAAAGAGAAATTCAAAATTAAGGATATTGAGCGCATGCTCAAAAAAACCTTCGAACAACAACAAATTCCAAACGGACTTGAAGTTTGTAAGAAACAGTTATTTTTCATGATTGATAAAATGCAGAACGTAGATGTAAACGAGGAACAAATAGAACCTTACGTTCAGCAAATTATGAAACAGTTGGAATATCTGAGCAAAGAAGAAGTACTGAAACGCTTCATTTCATTGGAATTCAATCGTTTTCTTGAATATTACAAAGATGCTGACGATTTAAATTATCACGAAAAACATTCGAGAGAATTAGGCGGTGATTCGCGCGAAAGAAGAAGAGACGACAGAGGTGAAAGAAGTGTTAGAGGTGACAGAGGTGGAGATTTTGGCGCAAAATCAGGTCGTAAGGTTCGTCTGAAAATGAATGTTGGTGAACGTGAAGGTGTTGACCCAAAACGTTTTCTGGGTATTATTAACGATGTAACCGGCGATAAATCAATAAGTATTGGCAGCATTGAAGTTACCAATAAATTTACTTTCTTCGATGTTTTTACCGATCAGGTAGAAAAAGTAGTTAATTCATTTGCAGGCGAAACAGATTATGTTGTCACCGAAGCCAAAGGGAGTAAAACTTTCGAAGGAAAAGGTGGAGAAAGTTCAGGTAGAAGCCGTAGTTATCAAAAAGATAATTACCGCTCAGGATCAGCAACACGCTCAAACGATAACCGTAAAGATAACACAAGAAGTGGATCGGCAGATTCTGACAAACCCTGGAGAAAACGTGAACAATTAGACAACAAAAGCGATAACAGCAGAGGAAAAAAAGATTACAGATCGAAAAGAAGATAAAAATTGCTTTTACGGCAAGTAAATAATCACTATTTTTGTATCAGATATAATTTTCACAAATGTCATTGATTATCAAAATAATAAATAAATACAAACTGATTTCAGTACTGCTTTTATTTATTTCGCAGTATGCCTTCGGGACAAACGACACCATTTTTACTTCGTATAAAAATGGTGTTTTTGTCACTGAATGTAATGTGCAGGTCAATGCATCCGGCGAAATTATGAATGCTGTTATAGACGATTATGTGTATCAAACAAAGTATGATTTGGATGAGTTGTATAAATGGGCTTTGAAGGGTCTGAAACTACGAAAAGAAGCCGATGACCTTATCGTTTTTAACTTTAAATCAACTAAATTTGATGAAAAAACAGGCTTAATAAGAGCAACCGGCGATGTGGAAGTTCCGAATGTAGTTACATTTCCGGATATTCATGTGGATAGTAAAATGACAAAAACCGAATATACAGATGGGCGAGCAAAAGTTGTATTGGATGTTAAGTATTCGGATGCCTTCCTGAAAAAAACTATAGGTAATTTCCAGTTTATTCCTTTTGGCAATAAAAATTGCCAGCTTAGTTTACAGACAAAAGTGGAATTTGGTTGGTTTTTCAATATTTTTATCACCACTTCAAGTTTTAGATCCATCATGGAATGGCGCTTTGAAAAACTTCTCAATAATATAAAAACAGAAGCTGAAAGACGGGAAAAGTTATCGAAAATATCCCGTAAATAATGATTTGATTAAGAATTCTTATAAAAATGGCAGAAAAAACCCTTATCGAAAAACTGGAAGGATTGCATCATAAATTCGAAGAGATATCGACTTTGATAACCGATCCATCTGTTATTTCAGATCAGAAAAGATATGTAAAACTCAACAAGGAGTACCACGAACTCGAACTTATACTCACTGCAAAAAATGAATATGAGCTGTCTTTAGCACATTTAAACGAAGCTAAAGAAATTCTGGATACAGAATCGGACCCTGAAATGCGTGAAATGGCCAAGGCAGAAATTGAAGATATTGAGCCCAGAATTCCTGAAATGGAAGAAAAGATTAAACTTCTTTTGATTCCTGCCGATCCTGAAGATAATAAAAATGCCATTGTGGAAATTCGTGGAGGTACCGGAGGTGACGAAGCAGCTATTTTCGCCGGCGATTTGTTTCGCATGTATGTGAAATACTGCGAATCGAAAAACTGGAAAGTGGAAGTGACCAATATCAGCGAAGGTACTTCAGGTGGTTATAAGGAAGTAATTTTCACTGTAACCGGCGATAATGTGTACGGAACGCTGAAATACGAATCAGGCGTTCACCGTGTTCAGCGGGTGCCACAAACTGAAACTCAGGGACGTGTTCATACATCGGCAGCCACTGTAGCTGTATTGCCCGAAGCAGAAGAAGTTGATTTTGAACTCAATCCTGCTGATATTGAAATGCAAACATCCCGTTCGGGTGGGGCAGGAGGTCAGAATGTGAACAAGGTGGAAACCAAAGTGCAATTAACTCACAAACCTACAGGAATGGTCGTTGTTTGTCAGCAAACCCGTACGCAATTAGGTAACCGTGAACTTGCCATGCAAATGCTTCGTACAAAATTATACGATATTGAACTTTCGAAACATTTGGATGCCATTGCTTCAAAACGCAAAACGATGGTATCGACCGGCGACCGTTCAGCTAAAATTCGCACCTACAATTATCCACAGGGGCGCGTAACCGATCATCGCATCAATTATACCATGTACAATCTTCAGGCATTTGTAGGTGGAGATATTCAGGAAGTAATTGACAGACTGATTGTTGCAGAAAATGCTGAGCGATTGAAAGAAAGTGAATTATAAAACTTCCTTCGATTTATTGGGAGAGAATTCATATTATCCCGAAAAAATTGATTTTCTTTGTAAAAACTTCGTACAACATGATACCAACTTTTGACAAAAGGATATTTTGGGACGTCAATTTCGAAAGACTCGATATTGATGCCAAAGCCGCTTTTGTGATAACAAGGGTATTTGAACGGGGTGATATAGAAGACATCAGACAGTGTAGAAGATATTATGGTGATGAGAAAATTGAAAAAGTAATTCTAAATGCACGTTTTTTGCCAGAACACAGAATGAATCTCGCTGCTGTTATTATTAACCACGATGTTACAGAACTTCAATGTTACAAAAACAGACTGTTGACCCCGGGACTTTTTCCTTACTGAAAGAATTAATGGAACTTCCTGAATTAATTAACTTTCATCTGGTTGGAGGTACTGCACTTTCGCTAAAATATGGTCATCGCAAATCAATTGATTTGGATTTATTTTCGTGTGATGATTTTGATAAACTCAAATTAGAAGATATACTTAGAAATCATTTTGGTAACAGATTGTTATATGAAAATACATTTGCCAAATGGGGTATTTTCTGTTACATAGATAATATTAAAGTAGATTTGGTTCATTATCCGCACGCATTGATTGATGAAATAGAAACTGAGGAAGGAATACGTTTTCTTGGAGACAAAGATCTGATTGCCATGAAAATACAGGCAATTTTAGGAAGAGGCAAGAAAAAAGATTTTTGGGATATTGCTGAACTGCTAAATAAATATAAAGTTCAGGAGTTTATTGATTATCACAAACAAAAATACGCAAAACAGATTTTAGGCATTTCAGTTCCTCAAGCCATGCTCTATTTCACCGACGCTGACGAAAGTGAAGATCCCGAAACGCTGAAAATTAAAAACTGGGATGAAGTAAAAAAAATCATCAGCCAAAAAGTACGAGAATTTTTAATTTAACAATCAGGCTATAAAGCACTACTATACAATAGCTTTATAGCTTTAAAATATTTCTTATATTAACATGACAAAACAAGAATTATTCGAAAACATTCAGCGTAAAAAATCATTCCTGTGTGTAGGACTGGATACTGATGTAAACAAAATACCTGAACATTTATTTGACACATCGGACGATCCTATTTTTGAGTTCAATAAAGCCATAATCGATGCTACTGCCGATCTGTGTGTAGCTTATAAACCCAATCTGGCATTTTACGAAAGTCTTGGACTTCAGGGTTGGGATGTACTTGAACGTACAGTTGAATATATCCGTACCAACTATCCCGATCAGTTTATCATTGCTGATGCTAAACGTGGCGATATAGGAAATACCTCAGCCATGTATGCCCGTACTTTTTTCGGAAATATGGATGTGGATTCGGTAACTGTGGCTCCATATATGGGAGAAGATTCTGTTACACCATTTTTGGGTTATGAAGGTAAATGGGTGACTTTACTGACTCTTACATCGAACAAAGGTGCTTACGATTTTCAGTTTATGAAAGATGCCGAAACCGGTGAACGACTTTTTGAAAAAGTGCTGAAAACTTCACTTCAATGGGGTTCAGATGAGAATCTGATGTATGTGGTTGGGGCTACTAAAGCTGAAATGCTCACTGATATTCGTACCATTATTCCCGAACATTTTCTGCTGGTTCCGGGTGTGGGAGCGCAAGGCGGTAGTTTGGAAGAAGTTGCTAAATACGGCTTGAACAGTACCTGCGGTTTATTGGTAAATTCATCCCGTCAGATAATTTACGCATCGTCAGAAGTTGATTATGCCGAAGCTGCCCGTATAGAAGCTCAAAAAGTACAAACCGAAATGGAGTTTTTGCTTAATCAGGCGGAATTGATTTGATATTTGAATAAAACATAAAAATAGCGGGTATCGAAACTGATTCGATACCCGCTATTTTTTATTTCTTTTCTTTTTTATTCTTTTTCAAATCGTTTTTTATTTCACTCTTAATGAGTTTTGCAGCTTTACGATTGGCTCTGGCCAATTTACGTTGCTTTTCGCGCTCATTCATTAAAATTTTGAGATACTCAATATAAGGCTCAATATAACGTTTCTTTTTTGTATCGAGCAAATCGGCCATAGTCACCATAATACCTGTTTCATAAACCGATCCAAAATCGTGGTCGAGTATAGAACCAAACATACGCATAGTGTCTGTAAGTCCAATGTAAGCGTTAAACATTGGCGGAATAGTTTCATTTTCGTGACGAACGGCTTTTTGTAATAGCTTATAATTGTAAGCAGCATCATGTCCTTCGAATAGTTTGTTGGCCATTTGATTTGTTTTTTTGCTTACATGAATCGGAGTTTTGGGTCTGATCAACTCATCCTGATCGGGGAAATAACGGAATAAATACTCATAAATCAGCTCGCGGGCTACAACCGGATAATCGTTGTAAATGGTTACCTTGCCGATAAAATACTTCGCATCTTTGACAGAATGTATCAATGCACCTAATCCATCCCACAAATTATCAAGTGCAAACAAGCTTTTCATGCCCATTTCGGCAGTTTGGTAAACCGGTTGAACAAAAGCTCTGCCGAGTTCAATGGTATATGGCAGATATTCTTCTATAAATTTAGGGCTGAATTTAAACAGATGCGACATCACAATTTTCGGCTGTCCGTTCTCATCAATCTCCATATCACTGCCCGTCATGTACCGGTAACCTCCAACAATTTCCAAAGCCTGGGGATCCCATACAATCAATTGTTTGTAGGGCTTTTCCAGATAATCATATTTGTCGGTGTCAATTTCGTTTCCGGTTCCACCACCACCTGAGCGAAAAGATAATTCACGTAAACGGCCAATTTCAAGCATGATGTTTGGTGAATTATGGGCATCAATCAAATAAATCTCGTTATTAGCCTTATTGGTTGGTCTGAGAAATTTATCCGAAGTAAGTTCTGATTGCAAAATTTCTTTTGCGATAGGTGCTATGATTGGCTTCATTATAGAAAAATGAAAATAATACGTGTATTGTAATTAAGCACAAAAGTAATCATTTTTTAATTTTAAAATAATTCCACTCCCCTTTTTTTTAGTTAGTACAGCTATTTTGTTATCTTCGCCAACGATCTAAATCAAATACTTCACTCTTTCAAGCAAATTTTGCACATCAGAATAAGAAAATTTTATCATTTTTGTATCAATAAATTATATCCTGAAAAAATGAGAAAATTAAGCTCCCTGACATTGATTTTAATCGCAGTAGCAACTCTGTGTAATGCAAAGCCTAAAACAAATTACCGCGAATGGGCATTAAGAATTGCCGATTCGGAGATAAAGCACAATCCTGAGCTCTGGATGGCCGATTTTGTGAAAACTCCCAAATGGGATTATACACAAGGGTTGATGGCAAAAGCTATGATGGCAACCTTCAAGACAACATCGGATAAGAAATACTTTGATTATGCTCAGGCATATGCAAATTATTTTATCAATGAAAATGGTGAAATAAAAACCTACAAATTGACTGATTATAATATCGACCGGGTAAATTGCGGCAATTTTCTGTTCGATTTGTACGACATCACCAAAGAAGAAAAATTGTTGAAAGCCATTGAACTTTTACGCAGTCAACTGGCTACACATCCACGTGTTTCAGAAGGCGCTTTCTGGCATAAAAAAGTATATCCGAATCAGGTATGGTTGGACGGGTTGTACATGGGTTCACCATTTTACGCACACTACGCTGCTTTTAAAAATCAACCGGAATTGTTCGATGATGTGGCTAATCAGTTTATTGTGTGCGATAAATATACCCGCGACCCTAAAACCGGTCTTAATTTTCATGGCTGGGACGAAAGCAAACAGCAAAAATGGGCAAATCCACAAACCGGGCAATCTCCAAACTTCTGGAGTCGGAGCATGGGCTGGTATATGATGGCTATGGTGGATGTGCTGGAGTATTTACCGTTGAATCATCCTAAACGTCAGGATATAATAAATAATCTGAACCGACTCAGTAAAGCACTTCTAAAATATCAGGATAAGAAAACAGGCCTTTGGTATCAGGTAACAAACTTTCCGGGCAAAGAAGGCAACTATCTGGAGTCATCGGGGAGTATTATGTTTATCTACGCTATGGAAAAAGGGGCAAAAAACAAATGGTTGCCGGCAAAATTCGATAAAATTGCCCGTACATCATTCGATAAGTTTCTGAAATCGGCTGTTATACAAAATGCTGATAGCACATATTCCATCACAAAAGCCTGTGCTGTAGCAGGTTTGGGAGGAACGCCGTATCGCGATGGTTCTTATGGGTATTATATCAATGAACCGTTCCGTAATGATGATCCGAAGGTTGTAGGCTCATTTATTTTGGCAGCACTTGAATTTAACAGAAAATGTAATTAGCCAGCCCCCTAAATCCCCCTCCAGGGGACTTCTGAGAGTGCTATTTTGAGTTTCTATGCTTAAAAATCATGTTTCTATTGATTCAGAATAGCATAGATAATTTAAAATGTACTTAACTCTTCCTACAATTTATTCCATGATTTAACGGGAGGGGATTAGGTGGAGTGAGTCATTAATAAAAAAAAATTTCCGGATGAAAAAATACCAAATTCTGATTATCTTTCTAATTAGCATTGTATGTTTTAGCAATGCTCAAACCTTTGTAACCGGTAACTCTGAGCAACCAAAACTGAATCCGGATTCTGCTACATTTGTCGTAGCGAAAGATGGTTCAGGAAACTTTAAAACTGTTCAGGAGGCTATCAATGCCGTTCCGGATTACAGGAAAAAACGAACCATCATTTATATTAAAAACGGAGAATATAATGAGAAAATAACAGTACCACCTACCAAACAATTGCTATCGCTTGTGGGTGAAAGTGCCGAAAAAACTATTATTTTTTACGGCGACTGGGCACAGAAGAAAACCGTTTTGGGCGAAGAAACCGGAACTTCGGGTTCTGCTACCATATTTATTTACGGTCGCGATTTTTTTGCGGATAATATCACTTTTAAAAACTCTGCAGGACCGGTTGGACAGGCTGTGGCTGCCCATGTGAGTGCCGACAGAAGTGTTTTTAGTCGTTGCCGCTTTTTAGGTTTTCAGGATACGCTTTTCACCTATGCCGAGGACAGCCGTCAGTATTACCGTAATTGTTACATCGAAGGTACAACTGATTTTATTTTTGGCTGGTCGACAGCAGTTTTCGACGAATGTACGATTCATTGTTTGAAAGATTCCTACATTACAGCCGCTTCAACAGCACAAAATACGAAATACGGTTATCTGTTTAATCATTGTAAATTAACAGCTGACACTTCGGTGCATAAAATGTATCTGGGACGGCCGTGGCGCAATTATGCAAAAACCGTTTTTCTTGAATGCGAAATGGGAGAGCATATTCGTCCCGAAGGTTGGCACAACTGGAGTAAACCTGAAGCCGAAATGAATGCTTTTTATGCCGAATATAAAAACTACGGTCCGGGTGCCGATATTTCGAAACGGGTAAAATGGTCGCGGCAACTTGACGAGAAGCAAGCTCAGGAATGGACTGTAGAGAATCTTTTGGCAGGAAACGATGGCTGGAATCCAAAAAATGGTGTATTAAAGGAAATACTGAATTTTAAATAAAGCCCCCCAACCCCCTCAAGGGAGAGTTTGGAGCAATTGTTAACTCATACAGCTAAAATTCAATAGTTTAAATTAAATAATTATGAAAAAGTTTTTAATTCTTTTCGTAATGATTGCCGTGTTACTGTTATCGGCAGGAAAACAGAAACCGGTGAAAATTTTTATGGTAGGCGATTCAACAATGGCCGATAAACCAACGCCTGAAGATAATCCGGAGCGTGGATGGGGAATGGTGTTTCCTACTTTTTTCGATGAGGATGTGATTATTGAAAATCATGCACAAAACGGACGTAGCACACGTACTTTTATTGAAGAAGGCAGATGGGATTTTGTGATGAACAGAGTAGGGAAGGGCGATTATGTTTTTATACAGTTCGGGCATAACGATGAAGTCTCCACCAAAAAATCATTTACCACCGAAGCAGATTTTAAAGCAAATTTCGAGCGAATGGTAGCCGATGTAAGAGCCAAAGGAGGAATTCCAGTTCTGTGTACTTCTATTGCCCGTCGTTCGTTCGACTCCATCGGAAATCTGACAGATACACATCCGGTTTATCCTGAAATTATCAAACAGGTAGCCAAAGAAAAAAAGGTGTATTTGATTGATATGGAAGCTAAAAGCGAAAAAGTGCTGAAAACTTACGGAGCAGAGAAGTCGAAAAAGCTGTTTATGAATATAGAACCGGGCATTTGGAAGAAAGTACCGGAAGGTAAAACCGATAATACTCATTTAGTTGATTTAGGCGCTTTTGAAATGGGAAAATGTGCAGTAGAAGGAATTCACGAACTGAGTATTAAAGCCTTAAAAAAACATTTGATCAAAAATGTTTCGTCCGACAAACTAAAATACACAACGCCGGTTATGGATTTATCCAAAATAAAACCTGTGGAAGGGAAGTTAGAAATTAGAAATTAGGAAAATAAGAAATTAGGAAATTAGAAATTAGAAAAACAGATAAACGCAAAGTACGCAAAGTGAAAAACTTAGCAGTTTTCCGATAGACTTCGGCGTGAGAACTTCGGCGTGAGTTCAGTTGAACGCTATCGGAATTGCGAATCCTGAAATGCGGGACAACTTAAGCAACCTGACGTTCTTTGCGTTCAGCAAAATATTATTCAATAAATTTCTAACTTATATAATAACCAAAAGGCACCCTAACTTCTGCTCTTTGAGCATTGGTCAGGGTGTCTGATGTTTAAATTAACGTGTGTTCGATATAATAAGAACCCTGATATGAATAAGGGCTGATTTCATGCTTTACTATAGCTACTAAGGGCTTTCAGATAATTTCGTACTGAAAGAACTCACTGTTGAGGAGTTAAATCAAAGTTGTATTTCGAATAACAATCATCAATTACATCCTTATTTTCCTATTGACCCTTAGTTGACTGAATATGAACAGTATAATACTATGATACTCCCTGAAAACAGGACATAAAGTTAAGATATAATTATATTATCTTTAAACAAAAATTTTATGTCAACAACAAGAAGAAAATTCAGTAAAGAATTCAAAGCGAAAGTAGTTTTAGAGTCATTAAAAGAGCGTGAAACCATTGAAAGTTTAGCCAAGAAATATGAGTTACAGCCGACTCAAATTTCTTTGTGGAAAGCTCAGGCATTAAAGAATTTTGGTAATTTGTTTATAGTTGACAATGCCAAGGAGCAAGAAAAAGGAGTAGAGACTCAGATTTTGTATGCTCAAATAGGTCAATTGAAAGTAGAGAATGACTTTCTAAAAAAAAAGTTACAGTAAGAAGTCCTGAGGAACGAAAATGCATGATTGATTCAAATCATCCTGTTTTAAGTATATCAACTCAATGTGATTTACTTGGCGTGAACAGAAGCCGTTATTATTATGTGCCAGTTGGAGAATCACAAGAGAATTTATCTATTATGCGCCAATTGGATGAACAATACTTTCTAACACCTTTTTATGGAGCTTTGCGACTGACGTCCGTGCTGATAGTGTTGGGCTATAAGGTTAACATAAAACGAGTTCGCCGTCTTATGAAGCTTGTTGATTGGAAAACTATCTATCGTGAACCACGTACGACCGTAAGCCAGAAAACGCATTATAAATATCCCTATCTTCTAAGAAATATGGATATTGTAAGATGTAACCAGGTTTGGGCAATGGACATTACGTACATTCCTATGAAAAAGGGGTTTATGTATCTGGCAGCCATAATTGATTTACATAGCAGATATGTAGTTCATTGGTCATTATCCAACTGCATGAGTGCTGAATGGTGTACTGAGACATTAAAAACTGCGATAGAAAAGCATGGAGTTCCTGAAATATTCAATACAGATCAGGGAAGTCAATTTACAAGTGATGTTTTTATTAATGAGTTGAAAAACAATAAAATAAAAATATCAATGGATGGAAAAGGCAGAGCACTTGATAATATTTACGTTGAGCGTTTATGGCGTAGTGTAAAATATGAAAATGTGTAATTGAATGTATATGAAAATGGATTAACTTTGTGGAAAGGGTTGAATGATTATTTTCAGTTTTACAACGATGAAAGATTGCATCAATCATTAGGTTATAAAACCCCAAAACAGAAATATCAATCGGCGGCCTAAAACGAGAATAACTTTTTTATGGCTTTTGTGGCCAAAAAGTTATTGCCCGTTTTGTCCGAACTAATTTGCAGCAACTAAAAATATCTTAACATGCTGCTGAAAGTGTCCTAGAATTGGGGAGTACTATAGTCGCAATCACTATCGAAGCTTTAGAAACCTGACAGCTCATAGAATTCGGGGGTTGCTCTTAACGGAGCGTTTTCAAAGAATAGGTGGAGCGATATTAAAAAAGTGGAGACAACTTTATATAAAAAAAACGGCTTTCGCCGTTTTCTAAATTATCATTCCTCTTTCTCAATAGCTTGAACAACCAAACCCGCTATCGTCATTCCAAACATAGCCGGCATGTAGGAAGTTGTTCCGTTTAACTGCGCTTTCAGGCTACACCATTCGTGATCGGCCAATTCCGGATCGCCGGGCGCTTTGCCGTGCGATTTGGGACACATACATTTCTCTGTACCGCACGAAGCATTCTCACCTTTGTTTTTCAGCAGTTCGTCGCTATAAACACACATAAATTTTTTGCTTGTTCCACCCATTTTTTTTAGTCTGGAGCGCAATGCAGCCCCTAACGGACAACCCTGAACTTTCCAGAATTCAGCTACTTTTATACGTGTGGGATCCATTTTCAGGGCAGCGCCCATCGATGAAAAGAAGACGGCATTCGTTTTAGTGGCTGTTTGTATCAAATGAACTTTATTGCTTAAACTGTCAATCCCATCTATGATAAAATCATAGGTATCAAGCTCAAACGATTTGGAAGTTTCCGGACTGTAGATTTTCTGGAGTGCTGTTATTTCAGCTTTCGGATTTATTTCGAGCAAACGCTCTTTTAAAACATCTGTTTTTACTTTTCCAACCGTTTTGGTCGTTGCGAGTAACTGGCGGTTGACATTGGTTACACAAACTCTGTCAGAATCCACTATGGTCAAATGTCCTATTCCTGAACGAATCAAACTTTCGGCACACCAACTGCCCACACCACCAATGCCAAATATAATTACCCGTTTATCTCTCGCTTTTTCTATAAAACTCTTTCCAAGCAGCAATTCTGTACGCTGGAAAATTCCTTTTTCAATACCCATGACCCAAACCCCTGAAGGGAAAATTATTGATTACTTACTATTTATTTTTATCATATATCAGAAACGAAACTAACCTAATTCCCTCCCGATAGTAATCGGAATAAACAGGGGTTAGGGGTTACCCATTCTGACTTATTAATACCAACGATTTTTTATTCAGAATCTCAATATGCTTTCCACTAATTTTGATAATTTCATCCTTATCGAACTCATTGAGTACCCTGCTAACACTTTCGCGACTGGTGTCAACTAAATTAGCCAGTTCAGATTGCGAAATTGGCAATGTAAAACTATCGGACATGTAAATTTTATCAGCAAATTCTAGTATGGCATCTGCCATATTTCCCCTAATAAGTTTTTGTGTGCGATTTGCGCATCGATGAAACGATTCAAGTTCATTTTTACAAAGTTCAATAATAATTTCAGTTGAAAACTCTCGGTTTTCATTCAAAATATTTTGAAAAACTTTTACATCAATAAAACAAACTTCTGTATCGGAAACAGCCGTTACTGAATATTGATTGATTTTGTCGCCAAAAGTAGTGGGTAGTCCCAAATAAGTTGGTGATTTAACAACACGAACAATTTGTTCGTGATATGGTCCGGCTAAATGTATTTTCGCTAAACCGGTACGTAAAAACACTACATTGGTGGAATACATTCCTTGTTTTATAATAGAATCACCCTTTCTGAACTTCAAAACCAGGTGATTTTCAGATAGCTGTTCAAAACTATTATCGCAAAGTGTAGCTGCGGCTTTTGAATTAAAAGGACACTGTTTACAATCGTTTATCATGATGTTATTTCAATTTTGATTGCAAAGATATAGAATGTGATACAAATCACAAAATAATGTATTCACCTACACCGAGTTTTTTTATATAAATAAATTTTTCTTCAATACATTTGCAGAAAAAATTCTTTAATCAATTAATATGATTCAAAATGGAAAAATCAAATGAAGTAACTATAGAAATGTTACAATCTCAAATTGAAGAACTAAAAGGTAAAGTTACAAACCTTGAAAATTCTCGACAGGATCAGTTATCAATGGCAGTAGTTTCGGGCGATCTGGATAAAATACTTGCTGCCATGGTTATCTCTATTGCTGCTGCAGCAATGGACACAAAAGTAAAATTATTCTTTTCGTTCTGGTCACTATCAGCACTTCGCGATCCTAAAAAATCACCTAAAGGAAAAGATGTAATTTCAAAAATGTTTGGTTGGATGCTTCCTAATGGCACAAAAAAACTCAAACTCTCCAACATGAATATGGCAGGAATGGGTCCTGTGATGATAGGTTACTTAATGAAAAAACAAAATGTTATGTCATTGGAAACCATGTTTAAGGAAGCAGGTGAACTGGGTATCGAAATCGTTATTTGCGAAATGTCGATGGGATTGATGGGCTTCAAAAAAGAAGAATTCATTGATTATCCACATTTAAGCTATGCAGGTGCTGCTACTTTTGTAGCCGATGCAAGTGAAAGCTCGATACAGCTTTTTATTTGACCCCCAGCCCCTAAAGGGGTGCAAGACATTTTCTCAAAAAATTATCTTTAAAATACAATTTCAATTAAAATATACTAACCACTCTTATTCCCCTTTAGGGGGTTAGGGGTAAATTAAAATCATTATGACAACAGAAGAATTAAAATCAGTAGACGTAGCAAAATCAGTAGATGCACGCGGAACAGCTTGTCCAGGTCCACTTTTGGAAGCCAAAAAAGCCATTGGTACTATCAAAGCCGGTGATGTAATGGAAATACTTTCGTCGGACGAAGGTACAAAACAAGACATTCCAAAATGGTGTGGTAAACAAGGTCATGAATACATGGGCTGGGTAGAAGAAAACGGCTACTTCAAAGTGTATATGAAGAAAAAATAATGAACCCTAACCCCTAAAAGGGAATTAATTCTCTTTTAGGGGTAGGTTATTTTTCTATTATTATTTATTCAAAACTAACTAATCTAATTCCCTTTAAGGTCCCGATATCTATCGGGATAGATGCTCTAATATTATGGGAGAACTAAATAAAAAGAGTGCGAAAATTTTGGTATTTTCCACCGAAAAAATTTCCGATCCGGCTATTGATATGGCTGGTTTACTAAAATTGCATTATCCCCCCACTGTATATACAATTTCGGTTCCATGTTCAAGTGGAATTAAACCAAGTTGGATTTTGTATGCTTACGAAAAGGGTTTCGACGGCGTATTTATTGCTGCCGATGGAAGCGATTGTGTCTTCGGTGAGTCATGTACCGAAAAAACCGGACATATTGTAGGAAAAACACACAATTTGATGAAAGAAAATGGAATAGAACCGGCGCGTTTGCGAATGGCTGCTCTATGTTCGGTATGTAGCGAATCGTTTGTGAAACAGATGCGTACATTCAACGAGTATTTACTTAAAACATTACACGATTGATGGAAAATCCAATTAAAAATATTAGCTACGATGCCTTGGTTATCGGCGCAGGAATTGCTGGTGGTGAAGTGGCGCTCAATCTGGCCAATACCGGATTCAAAGTACTTTTGGTAGATAAGGAATTGTCAGTTGGTGGTAAAATGATTATGTTGAGTAAAGTTTTTCCAACGCTCGACTGTGCTGCATGTATCACTACTCCCAAAGTGTCTGAAATATCACGTCACCCAAATATCACTATTTTTACCGGTAGCGAAGTTAGCAATATCAAAAAAATTAGTGAAAACGAGTTTACTGCCAAAGTAACCAAACACCCTCGTTATGTGCGTGTTGAAGATTGTACCGCTTGTCAGCTTTGCGAAAAAGCTTGTCCGGTGAATGTGCGCGACCAATATCAGTTTGGACTGATAGGCAGGAAAGCTGCATTTATCCCGTTCAGTATATGTAGTCCCAAGGCTGCTGCTATTGATATTGATAATTGCACGCTGTGTGGTGCTTGCGAAAAAGCTTGCCCTACCAATTGTATAGACTTTACTCAGGAAACTGAAATTATGGATTTACATGTTAAAACGGTTGTTGTAGCTACCGGATTTGACATGTTTGATGCCAAGAAAATGCCCCGTTACGGTTACGGACAACATAAAAATGTTATTACCGCTCTACAAATGGAACGTGAATTGGCGCCAACACGACCATATAACACAATTCTGCGCCCTGGAGATGGAAAAGTTCCCGATAAAATTGCCTATGTTCTTTGTGTTGGTTCACGCGATTCATCGGTTGGAAATCCTATTTGTTCCCAAATTTGCTGTATGTATTCCATCAAACAGGCACAGTTGCTTATGGGTGCATTACCAATGGCCGATGTAACTATTTATTATATCAATATCCGTTCGTTTGGTAAAGGATTCGAAGAATTTTACCAACAAGCTAAAGGTATGGGTGTGAATTTTGTAAAAGGAAAAATTGGTCGTATCTCCGAAAAAGAAGGTGGAAATCTTATTCTCCGTTACGAAGATATTAACGAAGGAAAATTACAGGAAGCCGAACATGATATGGTAATATTATCGACAGGTGTTTTGCCAAATACAGGAATAGAAAAATTCTTTGTGAACGAAACGCTAACACTCGATCCATTCAATTTTGTTGGACAAAGCGATATGCTTGCCAGTCCGGCAAAAACAAGTATTGAAGGCGTTTTCGTAGCAGGTACAGCCACCGGACCAATGGATATTCCTGATTCAATTCTATCGGCCGGAGCCGCATCATCCGAAGCAATTAGTTATTTAATTCAACACCCTTAAATACAGACAAATCATGGAAAAAAAACCAAAGAAAATAGGCGTTTATATTTGCCATTGTGGTGGTAATATATCCGATTATGTTGATGTGGAAAAAGTTCGCCAGTCAGTTGAGGGTGAAGATATTGTTTTTATTGCCAAAACAACAATGTTTGCTTGTTCCGATGCCAATCAGCGCGATATGGTGGAAGATATAAAAGCCAACGGACTTGATGGTGTAATTGTAGCTTCATGTTCACCAAAATTGCATCAGCTCACTTTTCGCAATGTATCCATTCGTGCCGATTTGAACAAATATACATACGTTCATGCCAATATTCGCGAACAAGCTTCGTGGGCGCACTCCGATAACAAAATAGGTGCAACCGAAAAAGCCATTCATTTGGTACAGGCAGCTGTTGCCAAAGCGCGTTACGCCGAAGCTTTAGAAACAAATAAGATAAAAGCCAAAAAAGCAGTTGCTGTTATTGGTGCAGGTGTTGCCGGCATGAAAGCCGCCATTTCGCTTGCAGAAAAAGACACAGATGTTATTCTGATTGAAAAAGAACCATTTGTAGGAGGACGTGTTGCGCAGTGGGATTCTCTATCAACAACCACTGAAAGTGGAAAAGATATGGTGAAACGACTATACAATGAACTTACAAAATTCGATAATATTACCATTCTGACCAATTGCGAAGTAATTGAGAATAAAGGTAGTGTGGGCAATATATCGTTGAAAGTACGAAAAACGCCTCGTTTTATCAAAGCTTCAGCTTGTCATCCCGACGATTTGAAACGTGCTATCGAAGTTTGTCCGGTTGTTGTTCCCGATGATTTCAATTTCCGGTTAAGTAATCGCAAAGCCATTTACAAAAACTATCCGAGCGAATATCCACAAATTCCCGTTATCGATATTAAAAATTGTACACGTTGTGGCGAGTGCGAAAAAGTTTGTAAAGCTGTTGATTTTGCAGAACAAGAAGAAATAATTGAAATGACTGTTGGGTCGGTACTTATGGCTACCGGATTCGATTCGTACACACCTGAATATGGTGAGTTTGGATATGCAACGTCGGAAAACGTAATCACCTTACCTCAGTTTAAACGCCTGATTGATACACAATTCGACAAGTTGGTTTATAACGGAAAAACGATTCAAAATATTGCATATATTTATTGTGTAGGAAGTCGCCAAACTGATGGTGAAAATACCTATTGCTCACGCAACTGCTGTACATCAACTATTCATGCGGCTGTAACTGCCAAGAAAAAATTCAGCGATATAAATAATTATCATTTCAATCGTGGGTTGCGTACATATGGCAAACAGGAAATTTTGTATGCTGATTCATTGCGTGGAGGTGATATTTATCTGCAATCGTACGAAGATGGACCTCCAACCGTAATTACCGAAGGCAAGAAAACGATGGTGAAAATCAATGACATTTTGACGAATGGTCGTGAAATAGAAGTTGAAGCTGATTTGGTAGTATTGGTGACTGGTATGGTGCCACGTAGCGACAATAGCACTGTTGGTAGCTTGTTCAAAATTCCGAAGGGACGTGATAAATTTTACAATGAAGTACACATGAAACTTCGACCTGTAGAAACAGTAATCGATGGTATCACCATTGCCGGAGCGTGCCAGGGACCTAAAAACATTACTGAATCAGTAAATTCAGCATTGTCAGCTGCTACCAAATCTTACTCAATTCTGAGTAAAGGCGAATTGGAAACCGATCCGTTAGTTGCAACCATCGATCCTGAAAAATGTACTTGGTGTGGTGCTTGTGAAGAAGCTTGTCCGTTTGATGCAATTTTAAAGGTAGAAAATGGAAAAAAAGTGATAGCAGAAATCAACAATTCGGTTTGTAAAGGTTGCGGAATGTGCGCACCTGTTTGTGAGCCTGATGCTGTAAATCTGATTTCTTGTTCGAGTAAGGAAATAATGAGTATGATTGATGCACTAGTCTGATTTACAAATTAATCATTTAACTATTTACAATTGAAAAAATAATGGAAGTAGAAATAGGAAAAACAGCCAAATACCTGCGCGAAAAATTAGGAGGAATCCCAGAGCAGGCAAAAGAAAATCTGAAAGCATTCAACGCTATTAAAAAACAAATTCTTGAAGCGTTGAAAGTGGAGGATTTGACGATTAAACAACTTACCGAAAAACTGAATATGCCTTCGGATGAAGTTGTTTATTATTTGATGTCGCTGGTAAAATACGGTTTTGTTAAAACCGGCGATGTTGACGATATGGATGAGTATTATACCTATAAATTGAACAAATAATGGCAAAAATAAATCCTGCATTTGGAAAAGAACTGAACAAGTACGGTGCTGTAAATTTTAATGCCTGCTACAATTGCGGCAATTGTACTGCTGTATGTTCATTGTCGACCGAGGACGATTCATTTCCGCGAGAAATGGTTCGGTTAAGTGCGCTTGGTCTTGAAGACGACATAAAAGCATCACTCAAACCCTGGGAATGTTATTATTGTGGCGAATGTTCAACACATTGTCCGCAAGAAGCAAATCCGGGTGAATTGATGATGTCGCTACGTCGATATCTGACTTCAAAGTATGACTGGACAGGTCTTTCGGGATTGATGTACAAATCTTTACCCGCAAGTGTTTCTGCATTTGTACTAACATTTGTTGGCGTGTTGGCCTTTGCTTTTTCGGCCGATTTCAATCTGGAACATATGATGCATGTAGGTCATTTGTTCGAAGCCATTGCCATTGCAAGCATAATGGTTATCATTTTTGTGCCGAATATAGCACGCATGTGGTACTTTACCATTCTGAAACCAAAAACAAAAGTTACGTTTAAGAAATATGTGAGCAGTCTGGGTGAATTTTTTGTAACCATGTTTACACAAAAACGTGCATTAGACTGTGATGATAATCGTTTCCGTTGGTTCGAACACTTTATACTGGTTATCGGTTATCTTTCATTATTATTTACAACAGTTTTTCTGGATTGGTTTAATTCTGAAAATATGTTTGTAATAGTTCTGGGATATGTTATGAGTGCCATTGTGTTTGTTGTTACAGTGGATTTTGTCAGCAGCCGTATGAAAAAGAAAAAAGCTATGAACAAACATTCACAACCTTCAGACTGGTTCTTCGTCATCTGGTTGTTCCTTATGGGTTTAACAGCCTTTTTGGTTCGCCTCTTTATCGACCTCGATATATTGGAAATGAATAAATGGTTGTATATTTTCCACCTTACAGTGTTGGTTCAATGGGCATTAATAATTGTTCCTTTCGGTAAATGGACACATTTCCTGTATCGTTCGTTTGCTATGTATTTTGCAAAATTGAAGGAGAAATAATTTCAATATTTAACTTTTCCAAAGTTTAGAACTTTGGAAAAGTTAGTTTAATAAAAATAATCCGGCTGAATTTATAAAAAATAGATTCAGCCGTTTTTTTTATTGTTAAAGTAGATTTATAATGAACATAAGTTCATAACTATTTATATCTTTGCACTCTCTTTGAATGGTAAATTGTTCCCGAAACTTCGGGATGAATAAATTGTAAATATAAAACATGCCTCGTCCAAAGCAATTTCGTAAAATGGTTTCACCTCCTTTGATGAAGGGTTATAAACCTTTTGGTATTCCTGCATCGGAACTCGAAACAGTTATTTTAAGTTTTGACGAATATGAAGCTATTCGTTTGCTCGATTATGAAGGATTAATGCAGGAACAAGCTGCTGAACGCATGAATGTATCGCGTCCAACATTGACACGTATTTACGAAAATGCGCGTAAAACAATGGCTAAAGCCTTTGTAGAAGGTAAAATGATTGTCATTTCAGGTGGAAATGTAGAATTCGATCGTCAGTGGTTTCGTTGCCGGAAATGTCATAAATTGGTGGATGGGGTTGAAAATCATGTGCCATGCAAAAACTGCGTGAGTTATGGAAGCGATGAACTTACACCACTCATTTAAAAAAATAAACTAATTGAAAGTCCCCAGTGGGGGATCTAGGGGGTTGTAAATGAAAATTGTAGTTTTAACCGACAATAGAAAAATTAATTCCGAATTAGAAACGGAGCATGGTTTGAGTATTTATCTCGAAACAACGAATTATAAATGTTTACTGGATACCGGAGGATCGGATCTTTTTATCCGAAATGCCGAAAAATTGAACATTGATTTAAGCGCTGTTGATTTTGTATTTATTTCGCACGGACATGCGGATCATATTGGTGGGTTATCATATTTCCTGGAGATGAATTTGCGAGCAAAAGTTATTATTTCTTGCAACGCCCTTTCTCAGAAGTTTTTTTCGCAACGCAACGGTATGCATCGAATCAGTGTTGAAACGGACTTTTCGAAATATTACGACAGATTTATTTTTGTTGATAATGAATTAAAAATAGATAAAGAAATTCAGGTTTTCGTCAATACATCAAATGACTTTGCTAAACCACTTGGAAATGGAAATTTGTTTAAAGAAAATGCTGATAGTGAACTTATTCCCGATGATTTTAATCACGAACTGATACTAACGATGGGTAAAGATAAACTTTTTGTTTTTACAGGTTGTGCACATCAAGGTTTGCTGAATATTTTACAAACGGTAAAAGAAAAATCCATAGTTCCAATTCGTTGGGTGATGGGTGGTTTTCATTTGCTCGATACAAAAAATGGAATTGTGTATGAAAACCAAATCCAAATCAATGAAATAGCAACTTATCTCAACAACAAATATCCGCTTACTGATTTTATTACGGGACATTGTACTGGAGAAAAGGTTTATGAACAATTGAAAAAAAATTTACACAGACAGTTGATAAATTTTTATACAGGTTTTTCAATAAGTTTTTAAATATTTAAAATATAAATTATGTCAAAATTAAACGGAAAAGGTCCTGAGAATAAAGGTTCAGGCACTGGTAGGAGACTTGGAAAGTGTTCAGGAAAAGTCAATGCTTTAGATAAAATCAATTTGGGTCAGGGATTGGGTAAACGAAAAAACGCAGGAAATACAGAAATTATTAAACACAAATAAAATAGATAAAATGAAAATTGCAGTACCTACTAAAGAAGGAAACCAAATTGATAATCACTTTGGACATTGTGAGTTTTACACCATTTTTGCTATTTCTGATAGCAATGAAATTATAGCCGAAACAATACTTGAATCACCTCAGGGTTGCGGCTGCAAATCAAATATTGCGTATGACCTGGCAGCTATGGATGTAAAAGTTATGCTTGCAGGTGGAATTGGCGATGGAGCTATAAACAAACTTTCGTCGCAAAATATTCAGGTAATTCGTAATTGTAAGGGCGATGTGCACGATTTGGTAATATCGTACCTCAAAGATGAGTTGAAAGATGGTGGAGCGAGTTGTGCAGCACATGCCGATCATCCGCACAATCATAACAACGACCATGTTTGTAATCATTAATCTGATGAAACACTCTGTTTTTCAACGGTTTTAGCTGATTTTTAATTTCGATAAGATATAAACTGTAATGAGAGATTCACGATATGTGCATCCCTCATCACAGTTTTACTTTCTTAAGTTCTTAGAATCTTTTCCATAGGCTTACCTTTTGCCAACTCATCCATCAGTTTATCCATATAACGGATTTTTTGCATTAGTTCATCTTCAATTTCTTCAACCCGATATCCGCAAATAAGTCCTGTAATTTTAGAAACGTTTGGGTTTAACTGTGGTGCATTTGCAAAAAAATCTTCAAAATTCCTTTTATTGTCGATTATCTCCTGCAACTCTGACAAAGTATAGCCTGTCAACCAGCAAATAATGGTGTCGACTTCTTCTTTTGTCCGTCCCTTTTTCTCCACTTTTTGAATATACAATGGATAAACTTTGGCAAAAGGCATAGCGAAAATTCTGGAATTGTCCATAAGATGAAATTATTCTTCTACCAACACTATTTCCGAAGTCACTTCAATAGCTTTACGGTACAAAGCGCCTACACCACAGTAATTTTCTTCCGACATTTTCGCGGCTTTTTCTACTTTTTCCAACGGGATATTTTTTCCGTAAACGGTATAAATCACATGCATTTTGTAATAATGTTTCGGATTTTCTTCAGTCACATCGCCTTGAACTTCTATATCTAAATTCGAAAATTCCACGCGCATTTTTTTGAGAATAGAAACTACATCCATGCCTGTGCAGCCACTTAAAGCCACCAACTGTAGTTTTTTCGGTCCCGGACCTGAATCATGGCCTCCGCCTGCTTCGGGAGCATCCATACGTACTTTGTGTCCGTTTACATCGGCTTCGAAAGCCAAATCACCTTTCCAGCTTGTTTTAATTGTATGTTTGTCTGACATAATAATTGATTTTAATTTTAAAAACTAACGTCACGTAACGCTTAAAGTTCATTTCCTGGTTTATTTCTCCAAAATAATAACGATTTGAATATATTTCTGTAATTTTGACTTATCAAAAAACAAATAGAATGAAACGACTTTTTTTATTGACTTTAGCTTTTACAGCGCTTGCCATGAATGCCGGAAATTATCGGTTTCTGGTGGGTACTTTTACTAAAAATACGCCATCGGAAGGTATTTATGCTGTTACCCTGAATTTTAAAGACTCAGTTTTTAAAGCAACTCCGGCTGCTGTAGGTGTGACGGATCCAAGTTATATGGCTTTTTCTCCGGACAAAAAATATCTGTATGCCGTAAATGAAAGTGGTGAGGAAAGTTACATTAGTGCATTCCGTTTTGATAAAAAAACTGGAAAACTGCAATTTATCAATAAAGTGCAGGCGGGTGGGGCAGATCCCTGCTATATTTCATGTTCCGAAAATCATGTGATTACGGGGAATTATTCCAGTGGAAATGTAAGTGTGTTTAAACGAAATACCGATGGATCTGTTTCTGAACGTATTCAAAACATTCAACATACAGGTAGCAGTTTACATCCAACCCGACAGAACAAACCACATGTGCATCAGGCAATCTTCTCGAATGATAAGAAATTTGTGCTGGTTAATGATTTAGGTACCGATATGGTTACTTCTTACGCCTACAACCCGAATTCTCCGGATGCCGTATTAACCTTATGTGATACCGTTCACGTTAAACCAGGCAGCGGTCCGCGCCATATTACATTTAATAAAAAAGGGAATACAGCCTATCTGATTCAGGAACTGGATGGTACATTAACTACATTAAGTTTTAATAAAGGTAAAATGAAAAAACTGAACGAAACTTCGGTGGTAAAACTTACCGATCAGGTTACCGGAGCAGCTGATATTCATTTGTCGCCCGATGGAAATTTTTTGTATGCTACCAATCGTGGTACCATCAACGATATCAGTTGCTTCAAAATCGATAAAAATGGTTTTCCCCAGTTTTTAGAACAGGTTTCAGTGCAGGGTAACGGACCACGAAACTTTAATATTACTGCGGATGGAAAATATGTGCTGGTTGGGAATCAGAAAACGAATCAGATAGTGATTTTTAACAGAAACAAACAAACCGGAAAATTAACTGATACCGGAATCAGGATAAATGTAGGAGCGCCTGTGTGTATCTTGCAATATTAGTCTATCGAATATTACAAAAAAACTTTTCCAAAGTTTAGAACTCTGGAAAAGTTGATTATCGAATTTTTTTATTAATATGCTCTTGCAAATACCACTCTTTGAGCTGAAGGTTTTCCGGTAACCATACAAACTCCAGGCATTTTATCACCATCTAACGGAATGCATCGAATAGTTGCTTTGGTATCTTCTTTAATTTTTTCTTCTGTTTCCGGAGTTCCATCCCAATGGCACATCAGGAATCCGCCTTTTTCAATTTCCACTTTGAATTCATCGTACGAATTGACTTCACGGGTTACAGAAGCACGATAATCAAATGCTTTTTGGAAAATATTTGACTGAATATCTTTCAGAAGTTGTGCTATATAGTTTTCTACGCCATCTATTGTCACTGTTTCTTTGGTGAGTGTGTCGCGACGGGCAACTTCCACCGTTCCGTTTTCCAAATCACGCGCACCAAGAGCCAAACGCACCGGAACACCTTTTAATTCATATTCGGCAAATTTCCAACCCGGTTTTTTGTTGTCGTTATTATCGTATTTTACGCTGATACCCAAAGCTTTTAGTTTTGGAATAATTTCATTCACTTTTGCATCGAGCGCAGCCAGTTGCTCTTCATTTTTATAAATCGGAACAATAACTACCTGATAAGGAGCTAAATTTGGAGGTAAAACCAAACCATTATCGTCGGAATGAGTCATGATTAATGCACCCATCAATCGTGTTGAAACACCCCAGGAAGTAGCCCAAACATAATCCAGTTTATTTGATTTATCTACAAAAGTAACGTCAAAAGCTTTGGCGAAATTCTGCCCGAGGAAGTGCGAAGTACCGGCTTGCAATGCTTTACCATCCTGCATTAGCGCTTCAATACAGAAAGTTTCCAACGCTCCTGCAAAACGTTCGTTAGCCGATTTAATGCCTTTCAACACCGGAACAGCCATAAATCGTTCAGCAAAATCGGCATACACTTCCAGCATTTGTTTGGCTTCGGCTACAGCTTCTGCTTCGGTAGCATGTGCCGTATGGCCTTCCTGCCATAGAAATTCAGCAGTGCGTAAAAACAATCGTGTGCGCATTTCCCAGCGAACCACATTAGCCCATTGGTTTACAAGTATTGGAAGATCGCGATATGATTGAATCCAGTTTTTATAAGTACTCCAAATAATGGTTTCCGATGTTGGACGAACGATTAGTTCTTCCTCCAGCTTTGCGTCCGGATCTACAATAAGTCCTTTTCCTTCGGGATCGGCTTTCAGACGATGGTGTGTAACCACAGCACATTCTTTGGCAAAACCATCCACATGCTCAGCTTCTTTGCTCAAAAAAGATTTGGGAATAAACAATGGAAAATAAGCATTTACGTGACCGGTTTCTTTAAACATGCGGTCGAGTTCGGCCTGTATTTTTTCCCAGATTGCATATCCGTAAGGTTTGATAACCATACATCCACGAACAGCTGAATTTTCAGCTAAATCTGCTTTTAATACCAGATCGTTATACCATTGTGAGTAGTTTTCGCTTCTCGAAGTAAGTTCTTTTGCCATTTTATATCAAGACTTATTTTTCTGTTTAATTTTAATTTTTCAGGGTGCAAAGATAATGAAAATTTCACGAAAAATTGCAGGCTGAAGCCATTGAAATCAGTCTTTCTTATCCAAATAGAAATATGAGTCAGAACCTTTTAAAAGTGAAATTCAGACAGGTTTTTGGAAGCAAAAAACGAAATACTCCCATGTTTGAGTTTTAAATCTGTTGTAAGTTGGTGAGCCTACTCCGCCGGAAAAATCGTGAATATGTTTTTTAATAAATGGAGGAGCGAGTCTGTTGATCAGCTTAAGTCTGCGTTCATAATCCAAATCAAGTGCTTTCAACACATTCTTTGTAATCAACTGTTCGTCAAACTTAATATAATCATATTTTGATAGTTTATGAAGTAAATCTTCCATTTCAGCTGCGGTTCTGAAATCGGTATATAAAAATTGACCACCGGGTTTTAATACGCGATAAACTTCATCGTAGAACTTTGTAATGTCCGGATATCGGTGCGACGACTCAACGTTAAAAACCACATCAATACTGTTTGAAGCAATAATTTGAAGATTTTGTGCATCGCCTTGTTTAAAACTTAGCCCTTTTACTTTATGATGCTTGTTTCCAAACGATGTGGCACGTTCATCCAAATCAATTCCAATAGCACTTGCAGGTTCAAAAGTGCGTGTTACATAAGAAATTCCTCCACCACGACCGCTACCCACTTCAATAATATCTTTTCCTTTTAAATCCACCATTTTAGCTAACCTGTGGTATAACTGAATGGAGTAACGATTCACCTCATCAGAAGAATGCAGTTCGATTGACTCATTGTCATCATGATATCCATAATTCATAAAAATTACTTCTTTTTTACGATCAATCAAACTAATATACCTGTAAAGTAATCTAAAAAGAATGGATTCAATGTTCATGGATTGTGTTTTAAGAGTTTTTAATAGGGCGCAAATATAATTACAAAAATCTTAAAATCGTCAAATACAACTATTGAATTATAAATATAACCACTAAAAAAGTGATAAATAACAATCGCATGCATCAATTATCCTGTTCATTTCATATGCATTTTTGATAAAATATGTAGTATATTTGTTCAATAATTGAAATTCTTGCGTAAAATAATGAATTGTGTCAAACAATTGATGTCGAATAATTTAAATTGATAATTATATGTTAAAACTACCGCTCTTTGTTATATGTATGTGTATGCTTTCGTGCGTTTCAAAACCGAATATAAGTGAAATTGCCAATGAAGTGTATGACACCGAAAAATCTTTTGAAAAAATGTGTGCTGATAGTGGAATTTCAGCTGCATTTGTAACTTTTGCCGACTCAAATGCGGTTATTTTGCGCGGAAATGATTCAATTATTTCCGGAAAAGTCGGTATCAGACATTTTTATGAAGATGAGAAGTATAAAAATGCTCAAGTGTTGTGGACGGCCGATAAAGTGAATGTATCGGATGATGGAACAATGGCGTGGACGTACGGAAAATACGTATGGAAGGTTACAAAACAGGATGGAACCGTAAATCAATTTCGTGGCGTTTTTCATACCGTTTGGAAAAAGCAAACTGATGGCAGTTGGAAATATGTGTGGGATTAATAATTAAACGTTTATATAAGTTAGAATTTTATTGACCCCCAAACCCCCAAATGGTGGCTAAAAAGTGCTATTTGGGGGCTATTAGCTTTTTTTATAAAATTCAAAAACTACGTCTTAAAGCCCCCATTTGGGGGTTTGGGGGTCGGAAATGAAAATAAATAAAACTAACCAAAAATTATAGATATCCTAACTTATATAATGACTATTAAACGTTTCTTAGACAATGAATAAATTATGGGATCTTTATAATAAAAAACTGAATCTGATTTTAAATAAAAAATCACTTCGTAATACAACATCAAATACTGTGAATGCTATTTTCATTCTTATTCCATATTTAATAATAATCACCGCATTAGATCTTTTGTTGAGCAGAAAATCGGGAGAAAATCATAAAAACTAACAAATTTTATCTTGCCTCCTTTTCTTTAATTTGTATCTTTGCAGCCTTCAACAATAAATTGTAATAACGAATATATTAATCAAAAATAAATTATGTCCGACGATAAAAAAGTCATTTTTTCGATGGTGGGTGTGAGCAAAACCTATCCACCTCAAAAGAAAGTTTTAAACAACATTTACCTTTCGTTTTTCTACGGTGCTAAAATCGGAATTATCGGTTTAAACGGTTCTGGTAAATCAACTTTACTAAAAATCATTGCCGGAGTTGAAAAAAGTTTCGATGGTGAAGTGGTTTTCTCTCCCGGATACTCTGTAGGCTATTTGGAGCAGGACCCAAAACTCGACCCGACTAAAACTGTAAAGGAAATTGTGCAGGAAGGTGTGCAGGAAATTGTGGATATGATAGCTGAGTATGATCGTATTAATGAGCAATTTGCCGAACCGGATGCCGATTTTGACAAACTGATTGCCCGTCAGGGAGAATTGCAGGAATTGCTTGACCACGCTGATGCCTGGAATCTGGATAATAAACTGGAACGTGCCATGGATGCATTACGCTGTCCACCGGAAGACTGGAAAGTTGAAAATCTATCGGGAGGTGAGAAACGCCGTGTGGCTTTGTGTCGATTGTTGTTACGCAATCCTGATATTTTGTTGCTCGATGAGCCTACCAACCACCTTGACGCTGAGTCAGTAGAATGGTTGGAACACCACTTACAACAATACGCAGGAACTGTAATTGCCATTACGCACGACCGTTACTTCCTCGATAACGTTTCGGGCTGGATTTTGGAACTCGATCGGGGTGAAGGCATTCCGTGGAAAGGAAATTATACGTCGTGGCTCGAACAAAAAACTGCCCGCATGGCCATGGAAGAAAAATCGGCCAGCAAACGCCGAAAAACCCTCGAACGTGAGTTGGAATGGGTTCGTATGGCTCCAAAAGCTCGTCATGCCAAAGGAAAAGCCCGTTTGGAAGCTTATGATAAGTTGATAAACGAAGATCAGAAAGAAAAAGAAGAAAAACTGGAACTTTTTATCCCTAATGGTCCGCGCTTGGGAAATAAAGTGGTGGAAGCTATTGACGTATCAAAAGCTTACGGCGAAAAATTGCTTTTCGATAATCTGAATTTTATGTTACCTCCCAATGGCATTGTTGGAATTATCGGACCTAATGGTGCCGGTAAAACCACACTTTTCCGTATGATGATGGGATTGGAAACTGCCGATAAAGGAACTTTTGATGTAGGTGAAACTGTAAAAATTGGCTATGTTGATCAGAGTCATGCCGACATTGATCCGAACAAAACCGTTTATCAGGTTATTTCCGGAGGAACAGAATTTATCAGAGTAGGAGGTAAGGAAATCAATGCTCGCGCCTATTTATCGCGCTTTAACTTTGCCGGAGGTGATCAGGAGAAACTTTGCGGCGTACTTTCGGGTGGTGAACGCAATCGCTTGCATTTGGCGTTGACACTCAAGAGCGAAGCCAATGTATTACTTCTCGATGAGCCAACCAACGATATTGACGTAAATACACTTCGCGCATTGGAAGAAGGACTTGAAGGTTTTGCCGGTTGTGCTGTGGTTATTTCACACGACCGTTGGTTCCTCGATCGTATTTGTACGCATATTATTGCTTTCGAAGGTAACTCCGAAGTGTTTGTATTCGAAGGTTCGTACTCTGAATACGAAGAAAATAAGAAACTACGTTTAGGTGATGAAGGTCCGAAACGAATTCGGTATAAAAAACTGATGGTATAAAATTTCAAAGGTGATGTGGTCTATAAATGCTGTATCACCTTTTCTATTAATGGGATTCTCAAATATCCTTAACTAAAACCGCCATTCTTACGTCGTTACGCTTATCCAGAATTTGTTTTGCTCTGTCGGCAAAACTATCCAGGATTTCGTTTTTATTCATCAAAAAATCTTCCGCACCACAACTTTCAATTTTATCGAATAAAACGCTTACTGTTAGCTGATTAATATCTATAGCCGGAACATAGGTTTTCGAACGTGTTTTCGTATTAAATCCTTCGGTAAGCACATCAGTTTCAACCAATCTGTTTAAAATTTGATTAACTAATCCAAGCGGCAACAAATAGTCCTGCGACAACTGATAAGAAGTGTAGGGTTTTTTTTGTTGTTCAAATTGCTTCACAATGACATTTGTAATAAACAAAGTAAGAAAATTTTTATACCGTGGACTGATATTTTTCGAATCCATTTCGTATTCAAAATTTTTAATATTTTGCGAAGCATAAGAAATTTCTGCTCCCAGAAGTACTATCAGACACGAAATCTGCAACCATAAGAGCAACAGTGGTATTGCTGCAAAACTTCCGTAAACCACATTGTAACGCGACAAATAGACCTGTCCGTTGATATACAACACCTGAAATATCTGAAACGCAGTACCTGCAAGAATTCCGGCAATCAGCGCATTTTTAAATTTCACCCGCGTATTGGGAATCACCAGATACATAACAGTAAATATTATCCAATTCAGAACGTAAGGTGACGAATTTACGGCAAATCGTTGAAACGGACTAAAAAGATTGTAAACAATGGATGTTTTCAGTATGGCACTCAGGTAAATAGAAACACCGCTGGATAATACCAAAAAAACAGGAATTATCAGCATAGCAGAAAAATACATGGTCATTTGATTCACCACCGAACGCGGTTTTCGGACTTGCCAGATACTATTGAACGCAAATTCAACCTGCATAAAGAAATTAATAACCGAATACAACAAAATGGCTATACCAACTCCTATAAATACACCTCCCTGAGTAGTTTCCAGATAACGTTTCACGAAAGTCATTACCGTTGGAATCATATCAGCCTGAGCAATAAAAGTATCCTGTAGCGATTTTTCAATCAAATTCTCAACCCCAAACCCTCTGCCAATACCAATAATTAGCGCAAACATCGGAACCACAGCAAATAAAATAGAGTAGGTGAGTGCCGATGCCCTCACAGGAAGTCTGTCTTTGAAAAAACCACGGGTAGCCAGAATAATAATCCTGACAAAGCGATATAACAGCTTCTTTGTTTTGGATAATTCATATTCCGTCATACGCCAAACACCTGCACCAAAAAAATCGAACATGCGGTTAAAAAAATTCTTATTCGGAGGAGTTGTCATTGTGTGGATTTTGAGGTTTTTTAGTTTCGGAATTACTTTTAAATTTTCTCACCCATCTATTGTTCATTGTATGTTTCTGTAAAAAAACAGCAAGCCTGTAAGCCGGGTTCTGTTCTCTGGTTGCCCAAAGCGTTTGTCATTTATCTCGAACAATGGTCACCCATTGCCTCCAGCGTTCTACCCCCCGGCATCGGACGAGCCATCCTACATGCGCCGGTATACATGAACTTGCAACCCATAAGGTGTACGGCTACTGTTGTTGCCAACAATACCGGTGGGCTCTTACCCCGCCTTTTCACCCTTATCCAGCCAATGGCTGGACGGTTATTTTCTGTTACACTACTCTGCTGTTGCCAACAGCTTCCCGTTAAGAAATATGGTGCTCTGCGTTGCCCGGACTTTCCTCCTTATCTATACTGATAAAGCGACAAACCGGCTTGCTATTTATTTGCAAAGATAATAATTATTTTATCTATATTTTTATCATTCTAAACTCATTTGATATCAGTCATTTACATTCGATTCATTATTTAATTAATGAAATTTTTCCGTTATTGCTCAACAAATTTTATTCCATCTTGTTAGTTTTGTATTGTTTTAGTTTAAAATTGATACATTTGGTATCATGAGGTAGTAATTTAGAAAATCAGGTATGTCAGACATAAAAAAAGGTGATAAAATTGTCATCATAGGTGGTGGTTTTGCAGGTTTACAGCTTGCCAAAACCTTACGTAAAGCAGAGGTGAAAGTTGTTTTAGTCGATAAACAGAATCATCACATGTTTCAGCCATTGTTTTATCAGGTCGCCAGCGGCAGGCTCGAACCATCCAGTATTTCATTTCCTTTTCGCAAAATTTTTCAAAAAAGCAATAATATCGACTTCCGGATGGCCGATATTGTAAAAATCATCCCTGAAGAAAATAAGTTACTTACTACATATGATCGGTCTGTGGCTTACGACCATTTAATTATTGCTTCGGGTTGTCGAACCAATTTCTTTGGTAATAAAGAAATAAGCGAAAATGCTTTTTCTATGAAAACTACACAAGAGTCTATCGACATTCGGAACAAAATTCTTTTTAGTTTTGAGAAAGAAATTTTTGCCCGTCCCGAAGATAAGCAAGCATGGATGAATATTATCATAGTGGGAGCAGGGCCTACCGGAGTAGAACTCTCGGGCGCTTTTGCCGAACTTCGTAACAATATTCTGCCAAAAGATTATCACAATATCGATTTTTCTAAATTCAATATTATATTGCTCGAAGGAAGTGCCAATGTACTAAACAATATGAGCGAGGAATCGCGTATTGCTTCCCGTAAATACCTCGAAGGACTTGGTGTAACTGTTCGTACTGAAACTATTCTTACATCGTTCGATGGAAATGTTGCTACTCTCAGCAACGGAGATAAAATTCCAACTAAAAATGTGATTTGGGCAGCCGGAGTTACCGGTAATATCATCGAAGGTATTCCATCAACCGACATTGTTCGTAACCGCTATAAAGTGAATCGCTACAATCGTTTATTTAATTACGACAATATATATGCTCTTGGCGATATTGCTGTTATGGAAACGCCAAAGTATCCAAACGGACACCCTCAAGTGGCTAATGTGGCTATTAATCAGGCAAAAAATCTTGGAAATAATATACTGAAGATGCTAAAAGGCAAAAAAACTGATTTAATCGAATACGAATACAATGATCTGGGCATGATGGCTACTATAGGCAAACACAAAGCTGTAGTGGAGTTGCCGTTTATGAAATTTAAAGGTGTGGCAGCCTGGTATGTATGGATGTTTCTGCACCTAATGCTTATTTTGAGTGTTCGGAATAAACTTGTAATTTTCTTCAACTGGGCATGGAGCTATCTCACCCGCGATTCTTCGTTACGAATTATTACCAACATAGATTATAAAAAAGAAAAAGTGACGGATTTTTAATATCTTCAGTAAAATTGCTTTTTTTGCTGCCATTCCAAAACAAGGATATTATAAAAAAAGTAAGAGGGTGCTCATTTCGGAACACCCTCTTTTTCAACATGATATATATGTTTTTTTTTTATCTTCGATTTACTGAATGCACCAACTTGAGTTTGATTTGGAAAAGTTTTAATAATCCGGATGTTATCTGTCTTATTTCTACAGTGCTTTGTTGCATCGTCACAATTTCATTTCCGTAACCGGAAACTTCTTTTGTTCCTCTGCCACAAAAAGTTGCAGCCTTTTCTTTCTCCAATTTGTTTTTGCTTTACTTTTCCCGATGTTTCTGGTGGACAGTTTTTTTTCAAAAACTACTTTTTTCCTTTTTCATCAGTCTGCAGGTCTTTCCGGATTTTTTGGTTTCCCGTTTTGCCTTTTTCCCTGCACAGTAAAGTTTGTATTCCGATTTATCGTCGTTTAACGGACGTCGCATCGGCACACTACGCTTTTTCGATTTTCAAATCATTTGTCTGTTTCGTAAATGAATGGCAGTAACTCCAATTTCTGCTGCTTTCGCAGTTTTGTTGTTTACAGACTTTACCTGTTCTGCATCATTCCCTATCTTCGGTTTTTTGCTGTTTGCACAACTTTCCTTTCTGAGCTTTCGTCTGCTTTTCAACAGCCTTTGCTTTGGCAGGATTCCCCGTAGTGGTTTTCTTCATTCCCTGTTTTTACCTCCAGTATATTTTTGAATGTTGCCATTCGCCATGCTTTATGGTTCATTTTCATTCGCCTCGCCCGGTTTAACCGTTATCCCCGTTCCGATGTTTCGGGTTGCGGAAATATCAGCTTCCTTAGTGTTGCGCTATCCAATGTTCAGTTTTCTGAAGTATTGAGTTCTCAGTTTTGTCTTTTTAAGCACTTCATCAGCATTGCTGCTTTTTGATAGTACATTTTACTGTTTCTGTTTACTCCCGGACGTTTTTTTCTCTGTTGGTATATTACCAAAAAATAAAATTCGTTCAATTATAAACTCATTTACATAATTAAACACCGAACTACCGTGACTTTTAATTTTTTTGTACTGCATCGTCTGAGATTTTTAGGTTTCATTTTCAACTGCATTGCTGCGTTTACTTTTGTTGCCGGAAATCAATAATTGTAACAAGTTACTATTATGTATTTCCATCCCGACTACCCGGCTTACCTGTCCCGGAGAGAGACCGGTTTGCGCTTTATTCAAACGCACCATTATTATCTATAGAGTCGTACCCGCAGGAGTTTATTTTTCGACAAGAAACCGTAAAACTGTTCACGTTGTGTTATGCATCTCATTGCACGCTTTCGCCTACAATAACGGAGATAACTGCGCATTAACAGTTAGTGCGCCCTTCGCCGGAAAATTCACTCACCTTTGAGTATGGGTTCAATATTTAACTATCGACTTTTTTTGATGTTTCAGTATTTCAATGATCGCTTCAACATTTATTTCATGTTGTGAGCCGTAACTCATGTTGCAAATATAGAACATCGGATATAGGGTTTGCAAATTTTTTGACCAGTTGTTGTGAACAAGTTATCAACAGAAGTTATGAACAGGTTAATTTATTGATATTAATAAGTTTAGAATCAGTTCTGTTGATAACTTTGAAATCAGAAATTGAAAATTTCGTTAGATTATTACTTTGAAATAATAATTTTGCCAATGAACAAACATTCGTTTGCAGTTGTATATCTCAAATATCAGATACAATAGACGTAATAATTTTAGGCTATATTGTGTCATTTACGAATTAAAGATTATAAAAATAGAAAATTTTAATACCGGTATTTAGATCTTTTATAAGTTGTTTAAGTTATTGTGTTTCAATCATCGGGTACAAAACTGTGTTTTTTGAAAAATTTTTGAATCAAAAAAAGCGTAAACAATATAGTATCTTTGTTGTTATAAAATAAAAAACTTAACAAATACACTAACAATATAAATTATTTAAGTTATGCCAAAAGTAAATACTTATCAGGACATTAGTCAAATTGACAGAGAAGCAAAAAAAGATTTTATCGACCGTCACTCACCATTTATTCATGCTGCCGACAAAGCTAAAGCTGGTGAAAAACTGACAGTTAAAGTTGTTATGGGTAACGAATATGTACACCCTGACGATTTTGATCATTACATTAAATACATTCAACTTTGGAATGGCGAAGTGCTGTTAGCTGAAACAAATTTCCCTCCGGGAACACTTGGAAACAAACCGGGTCATGCTGAAGTTGATTTCCATATTGTACCGGCTAAAGATTTGAATCTGGTTGCTATGTCGTATTGCACAAAACATGGTTTGTGGCAAAGCGATCCGAAAGCTGTAAAAGTATCGGAATAATCAGAGAAAAAACATTGTACAAAAGGTCAGTTGAGTAATTTCAACTGACCTTTTTTTTAATTGTCAAAAACAGTATATGTTAATTCTGAATTGCCGGCTGCTTTAGCTGCCGGTAAATTACAAGATAAGTCTTCGGCTTTAGCCTAAATCTATACTATGTTTGGCTAAAGCCCATTGTAAGTATACAATTCATCAACCCCATAAATGGGGTGGCAATTTAATAAATACGCCAGAATCCACTTAACTGTATTGATACAATAAACGGCCTCACATACCATGTGAAACCGTTTATATGCAGTTTATCAATTCAAGCGTTACGTATTAAGAACGTATCATCCCCAACTGTTTAAATCACTTTTTCTAACTGACTGATATTTTTCTGAATATCTTCATCGCTAAGTGAGTAATTCACTAAATCGCCGGCAATATATTGATCGTATGCAGCCATATCCACCAACCCATGACCTGACAAGTTGAATAATATTGTTTTTGAAGTACCTTCTTCTTTGCATTTCAATGCTTCGTTGATAGCAGCTGCAATAGCATGAGCCGATTCCGGAGCCGGAACAATACCTTCGGTCTGCGCAAAAAGCACACCGGCTTTAAATGAATCGAGCTGTTTAATATCCACAGCTTCCATCATATTTTCTTTCATTAACTGACTTACAATGGTTCCTGCACCATGATAACGTAATCCACCGGCATGAATATGAGCAGGAGCAAAGTTATGACCCAGCGTGTACATAGGAATCAGCGGCGTGTAACCGGCTTCATCACCAAAATCGTATTGGAATACACCACGAGTCAGTTTAGGACACGATGCCGGCTCTGCAGAAATAAAACGGGTCTTTTTACCTTCTTTTATATTGTGGCGCATAAACGGGAATGATATACCCGAAAAATTTGATCCGCCACCAAAACAACCAATCACTACATCGGGATATTCTCCTGCCATTTCCATTTGTTTTTCAGCTTCGAGCCCGATGACTGTCTGATGCAACGAAACGTGATTCAATACACTTCCGAGCGTATATTTGCAGTTTGGTGTACTCATGGCAAGCTCTATGGCTTCGGAAATCGCTGTTCCCAAGCTTCCCTGATAGGTTGGATTTTCAGTAATTACTTTACGACCCGCTTTAGTAGACATGGAAGGAGAAGGAATTACCTGTGCTCCCCAGGTTTGCATCAATGAACGACGATACGGTTTCTGTTCATAGCTGATTTTCACCATATAAACTGCCAATTCCAGCCCGAATGTTTTAGCTGCAAACGATAACGCGGTTCCCCACTGTCCGGCACCGGTTTCCGTAGTTATATTGGTTACACCCTGTTTTTTACAAAAGTATGCCTGTGCAAGTGCTGAATTCAGTTTGTGAGAACCCACAGGACTCACACTTTCGTTTTTGAAATAAATGTGCGCCGGTGTATCTAATGCTTTTTCCAGTCCGTAAGCACGTACAAGCGGAGTAGGGCGGTATATTTTATATTTTTCACGAACTTCTTCGGGAATTTCAATCCACGGATCGGTCTGATTCATTTCCTGATCGGCCAGATCTTTGGCAAACAATGGATATAAATCTTCAGCTTGAATAGGCTGACGCGTACCCGGATGCAACATAGGCATGGGTTTGGTGGTCATATCGGCCACAATGTTGTACCATTTTTCCGGAAGTTCACTCTCCGGCAATAGAAATTTCTTCGTTTTTTCCATGATATAAATGTTTTATGATTGAATTAGTTAGAAAAAAGTAAGCCATTAACCTTAAATACTTTCAATTGCTCACAAAGATATAAATTATTTCAAAGATTTAAAAGCAAATCTTCAATCTTTATTACAATTAATAAATTCAACTTATTATCCAACTTTGTTCTCTAATAAATTTATGAGATATAAACGATATCTGAAATTTACAAACAAAAAACACAACCACTCTGTGAAGCCCTAAGTTTTGAAAAAAATTCCTACCTTTGTAATACTAAAAAACAAAAAGATATGATTCAATCTATGACCGGCTTTGGAAAAGCCACCTGCGAGTATGGAAATAAGAAGATAGTTGTTGAAGTTAAATCACTTAACAGCAAACAATTGGATGTTTCAACGCGCATTTCAGGCCTATATCGAGAAAAGGATATTGAAATCAGGAATATTCTCTCGCAACAATTGGAACGGGGAAAAATTGATTTCTCACTTTATATCGATAATTCAGGAAAAGAATCTGTTTCACAGATCAATCAGGCAGTTTTAGAAGCTTACTATCAACAAATATGTCAACTATCTACGAATCTGGGTATTGATGTACCTCAGAACTGGTTCGAAGTTTTATTGCGTTTACCGGATGCTCTTAAAACTGAAACGATTGAGATGGATGAAAATGAATGGACCGAAATACTCAAAGCCATTTATGAAGCTATTCAGCAAATGCAAAATTTCCGTATACAGGAAGGCAAGTCGCTCGAAAATGTATTTAGGACCAAAATTGCCCGTATCGGTGAACTACTTGATCAGGTAGTACCTTTCGAAGCCGAACGTATTGAACGTATTAAAGCACGACTTGAAGAAAATCTTCAAAATATCTCTGATAAAATTGATTACGACAAAAATCGTTTGGAACAGGAACTTATATTCTATATCGAAAAACTTGATGTGAACGAAGAAAAAGTGCGTTTGCGTACGCATCTTGATTATTTTGTTGAGACTATGCAACATGAGAAGTCACCAGGCAAGAAACTCGGATTCATAGCGCAGGAAATTGGTCGGGAAGTAAATACACTTGGATCAAAGTCCAACCACAGCGAAATGCAAAAAATTGTGGTACTTATGAAAGATGAACTGGAGCAAATTAAGGAACAGGTGCTGAATGTTCTATAGACCCCAACCCCTGAAGGGGAGAACGGGAAAAACAGAGATAATTCAATTCATAAAATATAAGCAATTTAAATTTTCCCCTTAAGGGGTTAGAGGTTCATGGCAGGCAAATTAATAATATTTTCAGCACCATCCGGTGCAGGTAAAAGCACCATAGTACATCATTTATTAACCCTGAATTTGGGGTTGGAGTTCTCTGTTTCGGCTACCAGTCGCAAACCGAGAGGCATCGAACAGCACGGAAAAGACTATTATTACCTTACTCCGGAAGATTTCAGACAACGAATTGAAAATAAAGAATTTATTGAATACGAAGAAGTGTACAACGATTTATACTACGGAACACTTCGCTCAGAAATTGACCGAATTACAGCTAATGGAAACAATATTATTTTCGATGTGGATGTAAAGGGCGGACTGAATATTAAAAAACAATTCGGCGACCGGGCTTTAGCCATTTTTATAGCCCCACCAAGTATTGACGAATTACTGAAACGGCTGAATCATCGCGGAACAGACACACCCGAAATGATAGAACAAAGGGTAGGAAAGGCCGAATATGAAATGTCGTTTGCATCTAAGTTTGATGTAATAGTTGTAAACGATGACCTGTCTAAAGCTCAAAACGAAGCAGAAAAACTGGTGAGGGAGTTTGTTTCAAACTACAAATAATATTATCAGTGCTATCAATTTTCACATCATCATTTTAGTAAATGCAAATAGCCGTATATTCCGGTTCATTTAATCCGGTACATTTAGGTCACACAGCGCTGGCTGGCTACCTCACTGAAAATCAGTTGGCAGATGAAGTATGGTTTGTGGTATCGCCCTGCAATCCATTAAAAGAACAAAAAGATTTGTTGGATGAGTATTTGCGCCTTGACATGTTGATGCTTGCTATAGAAGGAAATCAATGTTTTAAAGCATCGGATATTGAATTTTCCATGCCAATACCTTCGTACTCTATCGACACTCTCAATAAATTAAAGGCAGATTATCCCGAACATAGTTTCAAACTGATTATCGGAAGCGATAATGCTCTGATATTCAATCAATGGAAAAAATTTTCCGAATTGCTGAATAACTATGAAATTTTGGTTTATCCCCGACAAGGATACGATTTTGAAGAAGTAAAATCGGTGTATCCGCAAATGACTTTGCTCAATACACCTTTTTATAATATCTCATCTACTGAAATTAGACAACTTTTAGATCAAAAGAAGGATGTTAGTCAGCTTTTACATCCTAAAGTGCTGAATTTTATCGACGAAAATGAACTATACAGCTCATATAAATGCAAGTAAACCAATCTGTCAATTAACTGATTAACCAACCCACCAACTTACAAATAAGGATTGTTTTGTTTCTCATCACCGATGGTAGTTGTAGGTCCATGACCACAATACACAATAGTTTCGTCGGGTAAAACAAGTAGCTTATTGGTAATAGAGCGAATGAGCGTAGCATAATCACCTTTTTGCAAATCGGTACGACCAATAGAGCCTTTAAATAACACATCACCGGCTATCAGCACACCTACATTTTCGTTATACAAACACATGCTGCCGGGAGAATGCCCAGGACAATGTAATGCTTTTAATATAGTATTTCCAAATGTTATTTCTTGTAAATCTGTGATATAAGCTCCCAATAGTTGAGCTGTTTCATTCATTGGTAAACCAAACATAGCAGCCTGTTTCTGTACATTTTCGAGCAGGAATTCGTCCTCTTCACCGGCTTCGGGTTGCAAACCATAAGTTTCGAACAGGAATTTATTACCAAACTGATGATCAATATGTAAATGGGTATTTAAAATCCGTTTCAGTTGAAGATTATTTTCAGTAATAAAGTTTCTCAGAAACAGTTTTTCGCTCTGATGCAGACATCCAGCATCAACAATTACAGCTTCGCCGGTTTCATCGTAAAGTAAATAGGTGTTTTCCTGAAAAGGATTGAATGTGAATGTTTTGATTGTCATTTACTTTGGTTAATTAGTTAATCAGTTAATTGGGTGATTGGTTCTGAGAAAATCAGAAAATTAATGTCAAAAACTACTTTTACTTTATAACTTTCTACTTTATAACTTTATGCACTTTATAAACTAATCAATTTACAAAGGCACATACACCACTTTTTTAGTTTTAAAAAACTCTTCCTGAAAGAATTCGCTTACTTCATAGCTGTCTGCTATATTTTTGTAAGGCAGTATTTCGTGTTGTAATTCACCACCTTTCAGACAGATAAGTCCGTTTGGAAGAGCATTTTTGCCGATTTTAGCTATATTCTTTTTAACCAACTTCACCAAATCGTCGAGAGGCATCACTGCGCGACTGACAACAAAGTCGAATTTACCCTTTTCATCCTGTACTCTTTCGTGTTTCAACACAATGTTTTTTAAGTCTATAGCAGTAGATACTTCAGTTCCTACTTTAATCTTTTTACCGATAGAATCGATTAAGGTAAACTGAACTTCAGGAAATAAGATAGCCAACGGAATACCCGGAAAGCCACCACCGGTTCCCACATCGAGTACAGTACTGCCTGGTTTCAATTGAATCATCTGCGCAATAGCCAACGAATGCAGCACATGATGTTCGTACAGATTTTCAATATCCCTGCGCGAAATCACATTGATTTTCGAATTCCAATCCAGATATAAATCGTATAAAGCCTCAAAATGAGTTAATTGAGTAGGGGTGAGGTTTGGAAAATATTTTTTTATCTGCTCCATATACAATGAATTAATGCTGCAAAAGTACGAAAGTTCCTTGTATTTTTAATTCTGAACATTAATTTTTATCTTTGCACCCGCTTAGCGAACAGAAATAAATCAAATTATAAATATATTTTTAATAACATCTCTGATTACTTCAACAATAAATCAGGGGTTAAAATTGTAAACGAATGAAAGCATATGTATTTCCCGGACAGGGAGCACAATTTGTAGGAATGGGAAAGGATTTGTACGATCAATCACCACTGGCAAAAGAATATTTTGAAAAAGCAAATGAAATTCTCGGTTTCCGTATCACCGATCTGATGTTTGAAGGAACACCAGAAGATTTGAAACAAACTAAAGTAACTCAACCTGCTGTATTTCTGCATTCTGTGATTTCTGCCATTGTATTAGGTGACGATTTTAAACCTGAAATGGTTGCAGGACACTCACTTGGCGAATTTTCCGCTTTGGTAACTGCCGGAGCTATGTCGTTCGAAGATGGATTAAAACTGGTTTCTGCTCGTGCCATGGCCATGCAGAAAGCCTGTGAAATTGAACCATCGACTATGGCAGCTGTTCTTGGACTAAGCGACGAGGCTGTGGAAGAGGGCTGTGACTCTATCAAAGATGCCGTGGTTGTTCCTGCCAACTATAACTGTCCGGGGCAATTGGTTATTTCAGGCTCTATCGAAGGTATTGACAAAGCTTGTGAAATTTTGAAAGAAAAAGGTGCAAAACGTGCGTTGAAATTGCCTGTTGGTGGTGCTTTTCACTCACCGCTAATGCAACCGGCTGCCGAAGAACTTCAGGCTGCCATCAATGCAACTTCGTTTAAAACACCAATATGTCCTGTTTATCAGAATGTTAATGCATATCCTCAAACCAATCCGGAAGCTATCAAACAAAATCTGATTGATCAGCTTACAGCGCCTGTACGTTGGACACAAACTGTAAAAAATATGGTCACCGATGGTGCTACTATCTTTATTGAGCTCGGTCCAGGCGATGTGCTGAAAGGTTTGGTAAAAAAAATCAGCCCCGAAGTTGAAGTAGGATAAAAAATAAAGAAATTAATTCAAAGATGCAGAAAATTTTCTGCATCTTTTTTATTTTACACAGGTACTGTCAGATTTAATGAATTCATCTTATTATGAATTACAAATTAATAAATATGCATTTCGTTTTAAATAGTCCATAATTTTTTTTATCTTTGTTTTCCTAAAAAAACACACTATTACTATTGTTTATCAATTAATAATTAGTATTTTACATGTACAGAACACACACTTGCGGCGAACTTCGGTTGTCGAATGCCGGACAAACAGTAACATTATCGGGATGGGTACAGCGTACCCGCAAAATGGGAGGAATGACTTTTGTGGATATCCGCGACCGTTACGGAGTTACTCAGCTGGTTTTCAATAATGAAACAAACGCCGAACTTTTCGATCAGGCAAATAAACTTGGACGTGAATTTGTTATTCAGATAACCGGTGCAATAGCCGAACGCAGTAATAAAAACACTAATATCCCAACAGGTGAAGTAGAAATACTTGTAAACGAACTACTTATACTAAACGAAGCAAAAACTCCACCGTTTACTATCGAAGATAATACCGATGGTGGCGATGATTTGCGTATGAAATATCGTTATCTGGATTTGAGACGTAATTCCGTTCGCAGTAATATGATTTTGCGTCATCAAATGGCCTTTGAAACACGCCGTTATCTGGATCAACTCGGTTTTCTCGAAGTGGAAACGCCGGTTCTGATTGGTTCAACACCCGAAGGCGCACGCGACTTTGTGGTGCCTTCACGTATGAATCCGGGTGAATTTTATGCTTTACCTCAGTCGCCACAGCTCTTTAAACAGCTGTTGATGGTTTCCGGTTTCGACCGTTATTTTCAGATTGCCAAATGTTTCCGGGATGAAGATTTGCGTGCTGATCGTCAGCCTGAATTTACACAAATTGACTGCGAAATGTCGTTTGTAGAACAGGAAGATGTATTGCAGATATTCGAAGGAATGACAAAACATCTCTTTAAATTCGTTAAAGATATTGAATTCGATGATGAATTTCCACGCATGACCTGGCACGATGCCATGAAATTTTATGGATCGGATAAACCGGATATTCGTTTCGACATGAAGTTTGTAGAGTTGAAAGAAGCTGTTTCAGGTCACGATTTTGTGGTTTTCGATAGTGCAGTGTATGTAGCAGGTATCTGTGCGAGCGGTTGTGCCGGCTATACACGTAAACAGTTGGATGAACTTACCGATTTTGTAAAACGTCCACAAATTGGAGCAAAGGGGTTGGTATATATCCGCTGCGAATCTGATGGAACATTCAAATCATCGGTAGATAAATTTTATTCTCCGGAAGATTTAAAAACTATTGCATCTGAGTTTAATGCTCAGGCAGGCGATTTGATTCTGATTTTGGCCGGTGATAAAACCAAAACACAGAAAGCTTTGTGCGAACTTCGTTTGGAAATGGGAGCGAGGTTAGGACTTCGCGATAAAAATGTATATGCACCTCTTTGGGTGATTGATTTTCCACTATTCGAATGGGACGAAGATACTCAACGTTATTACGCTATGCATCACCCATTTACATCACCAAAACCAGAAGACATTGCTTATCTGGATAGCGATCCGGGTAAAGTAAGAGCCAATGCCTACGATATGGTGGTAAATGGTGTGGAATTAGGTGGTGGATCTATCCGTATTCACGATGGAAATTTACAGAGCAGAATGTTTGAATTGCTTGGATTTACGCCCGAAAAGGCTGAAGCGCAATTTGGATTCCTGATGAGCGCTTTTCGCTATGGAGCGCCGCCTCACGGAGGTTTGGCCTTTGGTTTGGATCGTTTTGTGTCACTTTTTGCTGGCTTAGACAGTATACGCGACTGTATTGCATTCCCAAAAAACAATTCCGGACGCGATGTAATGATGGATGCGCCTTCAGTTATTGACCAATCACAATTGGATGAGTTGAATCTTATTATCGATATTAAAGAAACCAAATAAATACTTTATATTATGACTGAAAAAGAAATCAAAGATAAAGCCGAACAAATTGTGGAAGCTTTAACAGCGTTAAGTCTTGGAAAAGAACCGAATATGCTTTCGGGAGAAGTATTAAAGAAGTTACCGGCTCATCCAAATTTTGAGTTGATAAGAAATTCATACTGCACATATTTGCAAACTTTTGATGGTAAGGTTGATTCCGCTGAAGATATAAAAAAACTTTTTGATTTCAGAATGGAAATTGTTTCGTTATTCGATGTCATATAATATTGTGTGAATAAAAAACAAACAGAGAATTTTCTATTGATGAAAGTTCTCTGTTTTATTTTATGGTAGTCTGAGAATTCAACATTCTATAACAGGCTTATCAATTACCGGAAATATCGCATTTTAAGTATGGTAATCAGCATTATAGGTTTTTGGAAGTTATTGATAAATTGTTATAATTTATATTATGTCAAATAAATAATTATCGAATCAAATTATACCCTCTTTTAGTAGCTATATTCTGAAAATCAAATTTATTTGTATATTTGTAAATTTGATAAATAAAATCGTTTAAATCATATATTAAATTACACCCGGATGAAGAAATTATTCTTTACACTGTCCTTGTTTTTATTTAGCACATTAAAACTGTCAGCCTCCACTATCGACGACAATGTCAATAAAATTTTTCAACCCCTTGTTGATTTTCTGGGAATGATTTTATTTTTCGATCCGTTTGCTGCCGTTGGTCTGGATCTGGGTATTAAAATTCCATTTATCATTATTTGGTTGATTGCCGGTGCTACTTTCTTCACTATCTACTTCAGATTCATCAATTTAACCGGAATGAAGCATGCTTTTGATTTGGTACGCGGTAAGTTCGACAAAGAAGGTCATGAAGGTGAAATTTCACATTTTCAGGCACTTGCAACAGCCACTGCCTCCACTGTGGGACTTGGAAATATTGCTGGAGTGGCTGTAGCCATTACTATGGGTGGTCCGGGTGCAACTTTTTGGATGATTATTGCCGGCTTACTTGGTATGACAACCAAATTTACCGAATGTACGCTGGGAGTAAAATATCGCAATTTAGATGAGAATAATATTGTTTCCGGTGGCCCTATGTACTATCTGAAAAAAGGTTTTGCCGCTAAAGGATGGAAGAAAACCGGTTATGTATTATCGGTTTTGTTTGCTTTTTTTACCATTTTCGGCGCCTTGGGAATTGGTAATATGTTTCAATCCAATCAGGTTATTTCGCAGATTGTGACCACCTTCCCTTCTTTAGTTGATTACAAACTTGCTTTTGGTATTACCATGGCAGTTTTGGTTGGAATTGTTATTATCGGTGGTATTAAAGGAATTGCCAATGTGAATGACAAATTATTTCCTATCATGGCTATCTCCTACTTTGTGGTTTGTTTTATTATCCTGGCTATGAATTTTACAAAGCTTGATGATGCTGTTATGTTGATTTTTAACGGAGCTTTTTCGCCCGAAGCCACCAAAGGTGGCATTGTTGGCGTTATGATTATCGGATTCCGCAGGGCTGCTTTTTCAAACGAAGCGGGTATCGGATCTGCAGCTATCGCCCACTCCACTGTTAAAACTCAGCGTCCAGTTACCGAGGGTTATGTATCACTGCTTGAGCCATTTATCGATACTGTGGTTATTTGTACGCTCACAGCTTTAGTTATTATTTCAACCGGTTTATATACCAATCCGGATCAACTAAACGGTTCCGAACTTACTTCAGCAGCATTTGCAACAGTTTCTTCGTGGTTTCCGTATTTGTTGGTTCCTATTGTCTTCTTATTTGCTTATACCACTATTATTTCCTGGTCGTATTACGGATCGAAAAATTTCGATTTCTTATTTGGTAAATTCTTCGAAAAATATCTGGGAAGCAGAATTCTTGCAACGCGCGTTTATCAGGTTTTCTTTTTGATATTTACCGCAATAGGCTCTGTACTTAGTTTAAATGCCATCGTTGATTTTTCGGATATGCTGGTATTATCGATGGCTGTGCCGAATATCATTGGTTTGTATTTTTTAGCGCCTGAAGTAAGAAATGAACTGAAAGACTACAAAATCAATGTCATCAAAAAACATAAAACCAAATAATGAATACTTTCTCACAAAAAATTATCGTTATCGAAAAACAAACAGCCGCCAAATTAGGTTCAGGACTTTTACCCGTGTTCTCCACTCCTGCCCTTGTGGCTTTGATGGAAAATACAGCCATGCAAATCATCGAACTTCCTGAAGGTAAATCGAGCGTTGGAACGGCTATCAGTGTGCGGCATTTGAAGGCAAGCGCTGTGGGTGAAGAAATTAGCTGTACTGCCACTCTCCTTTCGTGCGAAGGAAATAAGTTTAGTTTTGAGATAAAAGCATTCGACAGCAAAAACGATCTGATTGGTGAAGGAACTCATGAACGCTATATAATAGATATTGAGAGATTTATGAGTAAAATGTAATAATACAAAGGGGTTATTTCTGATATTGGTGAGTAGCTTTGTACAACCTGTCCATAATGGCAATTCCAATACCGTTTTCAACTACTTTTTGAATGTAAATCTGCGAAACTTCAGGATTTTCTTCCATAAGATGTAAAGCTGAAAACAAATTAGAAGCTACCTCAAGCAGGTTTTCAGTTTCAGAAGTATAAATACAATTCCGGAAAGTGATTTCCGGATTTTTTTTGTGTAAAATAATGCCGGCATTCGCAGGAATATTGTTGATGTCGTCAATAAAATACAAAGGTTTTAGTGGCGAATAATGACTTTTCAATAAACCCGGTGAACTGATTTTGATATTTTTACCCGGATTTTTCACAATAACCCCCTGAACAGCATTTTCAATATCGAAAGAAGTGATAACACCAGGGCGCAAAATGGTACATACATTGTTTTCAACAGAAACCACCGTCGATTCGATACCTACTGTTTTTTCCAAATTATCTGACTCAATAATAAAGTCGATATTCATATTTTGCTTGGCCACATGTTTGTGAGTGGTAGGACTTAACTGACCAAAAAGGTTGGCACTTGGTGCTGCAACGGGAACACAGGCAAGTTTAATAAGTTCAAGAGCAATAGGATGCGATGGAAAACGCACGGCAACTTCATCCAACCCGGAAGTAACAATATCGGGAACAATCTCCGACTTTTTATATACAATTGTTAGCGGTCCAGGCCAGAATTTTTCGGCTAACTGCATCACAAGAGGATCTAAGGGTAGCTGAAACAGAGTTTTCAACTGACTCAAATCAGAAATATGTACAATCAGCGGATCGAATGTTGGACGTTTTTTTGCTTCGAAAATACCGGCAACAGCTATAGGATTCAATGCATTTGCTCCCAAACCATATACTGTTTCAGTAGGAAATGCAACCAATCCGCCATTACGCAGACAAGTAGCAGCCAATTGAATTTTATCTTTTGAAATGATTTCCATACTTCAATGAAAAAGTTCACAATATCCAAATATTGTGAACTTTTAAAAGTTTGTGCAAAAGTACGAATAATTTTCTTATTCGTAGCTTATCAGGCTTTCATATTTCTCAACTGTTGCACCGCGCAAACAAGCTTCAATAATTTCCCGTCCTTTCGGATGAAGTTCAGGAGTCATATATTGGGCCAATTCATTTTTGAAGAAGTCGTATAGTTTTTCTGCTCCTGCATCATAACCTGCTTTACCAACTTCATCCTGTTTATACACTTTCAGGAAGCGTGAAGGAATTTTTGCACCTTCAATGGTCAGATAATTAAGCTCATACCCCAGTAACGGACTCCGTGCAGGTTCGTACTGATCTTTACGTAACTGAGCATTTCCACGACGGGTAAGATATTCGCGCATCAATAACTGAGGTTTAAAACCTACTTTCCAAACACCGATATATTGATTTGGCACCAAAGTATAGCGTGTATTTGGTGTATTGATAATTTGTTCGAGCAACATGTTGGCATGATGAACCATTTTTCCGGTAGCAAACGGCCAATACGAACCAACTCCTTCAGAACCCATTCCTGTGCCACCCACAATGCTCGGATTTGCATGTCCGCGTGGTGAAACCAATCGCCACAACCATGCCAGAGCCGGTGGTAATAGGTGGAACATACCAATAATGCCATAATTTGGGTTTTCGGCTGAAGTAGGCGGAGTGCGAACACCAAAACTACGAACGTCCACTGAAACAGCATGTCCAATAACATTTGGAACAATATCGCGCGGCAAAATGACACGTGGATTCGGACATGGTTTTCCGGGTGCATCTTCAATATGATCCCAGATTAAAACCGTTGAATCGGGATTTGATTTAAGATTCAGAAACAACAATGGTTTGGGTGGTTTGATGGTGATTTTTTCCAGAAACGGATCGTCACCATACTCGTTCACACTATCAACACGGATAAACCAGGCATTTTCTGCATCCAACACACGCAGTTTTCCATTGTTATTCTGCAACGACGGATGACAAATAGCCATATCGTCGGTTACAGGATTGAACGAAGAGAATAAAGGCAAATTGATAAGACGCATTTCGCCGGTAACTGAATTCTGACCAATCTTTACCTGTCCGTTTGGTTCACGTAAAATATGCTGAAGCATTTCACTTTTTCCACCACCACTAGCACCTTCGTGCATAAAAGTGGTAATATTATCGTAAGGACTAATAGCCTGAACTGTAGAACAGTGAGCAGTTATCCAACCTTCTTTTTCTCCTTTGGTAAGTAAAGCACCGTATAAACCTTTTTTGGCACTCGGTCCCGGATATAAATTGTAGGAGAAAATTTCGTGACGATTATCGGTACGGTTATGAACAACTATTTGTTTACCGTTAAAATGTGTATGACGGAAAGTTGGCGCCACATAAATAATTGAATCCAATGTAAAACCGGCAGGAATTTCATCTGTTGAAACCAGAACCTGAAGCATGGCAAGACCCATAGCAAAAAATCCGGCATTGGCCGGACAAACTGCTATCCCTCCTACTCCAATACCTTCTCGACCGGCAAAGTACAGAAAAACAGCCAGATCCTGAGATTTTAACCAGTCATATGTTTCTGTTTTTAAACTTCCGAATTCATAACCAAACTTTGCTTTGAAAGTTTCTTTATCTGTTGGTTGGTCATCAGCAATAGCCATGGTATCGGGATCGCGACGACGCATGTACGGATCGGTGTAGTTTGCCGAAACTCCGTTATTTACTCGATGTACAATGGCTTCGGTATATTCACCTTTGTCCGGAATATCATATTTAACTTCGTATACATTATTGCCTTCGCCGCCCAATGCAGCTACGGCTAATTGTTCGACTGTATTGTATATGGTAACGCTTTTACACGATTGCAATACATCTAATAATTCATCCGGTAAGTGAATCCCGGCTTTTTCCAGTTTTGAAAATAATTGATTCATAACTTCATAAAATTTATTATTTCAGTGCAAATTGCATCAAAACAACTGAAATACAATACTTTTATACCTAATACCTATATAAAAATCTGGTTTGCACCAAATAATGCTGCAAATATAGCAAACTATTTCTTAATTTATTAAGTATAGCTTAATTTTTTAATAATAATTAATTACTTATTGGAGGAAAGTGATACACAAAGAAGCTCGCTTACACCTGAAAAGATATTTTGAAGGCGGAAATTACGTTTTGAATTGAAATAAATGGTGTCGCCAGCTTGAACAACAAAACTTTTGCTGTCAATTTCGAATTGAATTTCTCCGGAAAGCAAATATCCGAAAATCTGACCATTATATTGTTTAAACAAATCAATGCTATCAGTGTTTTCGTAAAACCTGACCAGAAAAGTATCCATTTGCTTGGACAAATCATGCTGAGATAACACATAAATTTCGGTGCCGGAATAGTTTTTATCGAGCAGGATATTTTCTTCTTTGCGAAAAACAGGATTATTAAAAAGTGATTCATTCTCGCCAATTAGCTCTCCTACTGTTGTTTGTAAATTTTCGGCAATGAGTTTAAGCGTAAGAATGGATGGATAGGACTTGGCCTTTTCAATCTGCGATAATGCACTCGAACTAATACCAACTTTCTTGGCAAGATCGTTTAACTGCATTCCCAGTGTTTCGCGCTGACGTTTGACTCTTTCTCCTATTCTGTTCATAAACTTTAAATTGGATTGCAAAGATAAAAAAATCTGCTTAATAAATTAAGTAATTCTTAATTCGTTAAGCAGATTTAACCGAAAAATGCATTTTTATTTCTTTTTTTGTCCACGGGTTTTGGGTTTGCCGTATTTTATCTTCATGGCTTCGGCCCGACGAACTTTCATATTTACTTTTTTATTTTTATCTTTCTTCTCGTGAAATGCTGCTCCACGTTCTTCGGGAGTGGCAACTTTAACCAATACATTTTTCATCACCACCTGTGGAATTTCATATTCTGTAAGTTCCTTGGAGATTTCTACTTCCTCAGGCATTTTCATTACAGGAATTTTGCTTCCCATCAATTCTTCAATTGCCTTACGATAATCAGTATCAGCCTTTGTAATAAAAGCAAGCGCCACACCTTTTTTATCGGCGCGACCGGTACGTCCGATACGGTGCATGTAGCTTTCGGGGACTTCGGGCAAATCGAAATTGACCACATGAGTCACATCGTCAAAGTCGAGACCGCGCGCCACAAGGTCGGTGGCAATCAGCACACGCAATTTGTTGGCATTGAACGATCGAAAGGCTTCCAAACGGAAGTTCTGCGACTTATTGGAATGAATAACACCTATCTGTTCAGGAAATTTTGCTGAAATCAATTCATACACATCATCAGCCAGTTTTTTGGTGGAAACAAATACCAATACCTTTGAAAAACCTGGGTTGGTCTTCAGTAAAAATTCCAGCAAATTGATTTTTGTATTGAAATTGGGCACTTTAACGCCTGCCTGCTTAATGTTTTCGAGCGGTGTTCCGGTTTTTGCTGCTTCAATTTCAAGTGGATCGGTGAAAAAATCGGCAATAAAATCTTTCAGTTCGTCGGTAATAGTGGCCGAAAACATCAGATTCTGACGTTTGGTGGGCAACAAATCAATAACACGTATTAACTGCGGACGAAAACCAAGATTCAACATCTCATCAACCTCATCAATAACAAACCGTTTTACTGATTTCAGTTTTAAGGTGCCGTTGAGTGCAAAATCGAGCAAGCGACCGGGTGTAGCTACCAAAATATCTAGTCCGGCAGTTATCAACGGCGTTTGTTGAATCATATTTACGCCACCATAAACGCCTGCAACGCGGATATTCATGTACTTTGTTAGTTGTTCTACATCATCAACTACCTGTAGTACAAGTTCGCGTGTTGGCACAACGACTAAAATAGTTGGCTGTTTTTCTTTGGTAAACTTCCACTGACGTAGGCACGGAAGCAGGTATGAAATGGTTTTACCGGTTCCTGTTTGAGCTATTCCAACCACATCGCGACCCGACATAATAACCGGAAAAGCCTTTTCCTGAATGGTGGTGGGTGTAACTATATGTAAGTCGCTGAGTGCGTTAAGTAAGGGTGAATTGATATTAAAATCGGAAAATTGCATTGCAATACATTGTTTTTAAATTAAGTGCAAAGATAGTCTTAATTTGCGACTTATCAAATTTACATTTTACAATCAGCTTAAAATCAATGTTTTTACTTGCATTATTAAGGTGATAAACGTTCTATTTTCCATTCATTATTTTCAGTTTTTGAGTATAAAAGCCGATCGTGCAAACGGTTAGGACGCCCCTGCCAGAATTCAAAAGTCACCGGGTGTACCACATAACCACCCCAATGTGGTGGACGGGGTACATCGTTGCCAAACTTTCGCTGAAAAAAATAGAAACGTTCATCAAGATAGGTGGAAGATGGAATAATGGCGCTTTGTTCTGACGCCCACGCTCCTAACCTGCTATCCAACGGTCGGGAAAGAAAGTAATCTTCTGAAACCTGATTAGGCACTTTTTCAACAATGCCTGTGATACGCACCTGCCGCTCCAGACTTTGCCAGAAAAAAAGCAGCGATACTTTGTTGTTCTGAGCTATTTCACGGGCTTTATTACCTTCGTAATTGGTAAAAAACACCAATCCGTTCTGATGGACATCCTTTAGTAAAACAACTCTGGAGTGAGGTTGTAATTGCTTGTCAACAGTGGAAAGCACCATGGCGGTAGGTTCCTGTTCGTCACTTTGCAGGGCTGTTTCGAGCCATACACTGAACTGATTGAACGGATGTTTTTCTGCCTCATTTTCGTTTAAAGCTGAAAAATCGTATTGTTTTCTGATATCGCGTAACATTGTAGAACAAAGTTTTAAATGAAATGAAAGAATTTATTTTTTTCAACCATGAAACCAAAGCAAATTTCAAGGTTCAATTTCGTATAAATAAACAAACAGAATCTGCTATGGTTTAAAAGTATCAGTAAAATAAGGATTTTTATATCCGTTTTACCACATTTACATGCGAAAAATAACAACCTGACAGAGCTGTTGATATCGTTTTTTTTGTTGAAATCTTTTAATGGAGTTGGACTGAATCTTTCGAAGTTTTGGACTACTTTTGATACCCATAATCACATTAAATCTCATTCAAAATGACAGATATGTTGAAAGGCCGTCACATTGGAGTGTCGGAAAAAGATGAAGCACTTATGCTTCAAACTATTGGAGTTGAATCGCTCGATGAACTTATCAAACAAACCATTCCCTCCGGAATCAGACTTAAACAGCAACTTGAACTTCCCGATCCTCTCACCGAACGTCAATATGCCTTACACATAGCCGAACTGGCTGCTGGCAACAAAGTTTTCACATCCTATATTGGTCAGGGCTGGAACGATACCATTACTCCTGCCGTAATTATGCGCAATATTTTTGAAAATCCATCGTGGTACACTTCTTACACTCCGTATCAGGCCGAAATTTCGCAGGGCCGATTGGAAGCATTGCTCAATTTTCAGACGGCTGTAGCCGATTTTACCGGATTGCCTTTGGCCAACGCATCTTTACTCGACGAAGCAACTGCTGCTGCCGAAGCCATGACCATGATGTATAACCTTCGCAGTCGAGAACAGGTAAAAGCCGGAGCTAATTTACTTTTTGTTGATGAAAACGTTTTTCCTCAAACAATAGCGGTTATTACCACACGGGCTAATGCACAGGGAATTGAATTGAAAGTTGGAAATTGGGAAAATACGAAAATAAGTTCCTTGTATTTCGGCGTTATTTTGCAATACCCAAATAATAACGGTAGTGTGGAGAACTATGCTGATTTTGTTACCGAAGTTCATAGTGTTGGCTGTAAAGTAGCTGTAGCTGCTGATATTTTAAGTCTGGCATTGTTAACTCCTCCGGGTGAATGGGGTGCTGATATTGCTTTCGGATCTACGCAACGCTGGGGAATTCCAGTGAACTATGGAGGTCCTGCTGCTGCTTATTTTGCCACACGCGATGAGTTTAAACGCGATATGCCCGGTCGTATTATTGGTATCAGCAAAGATGCTAACGGAAAACCTGCACTGCGTATGGCGCTGCAAACCCGCGAACAGCATATCAAACGCGAAAAAGCCACTTCCAATATTTGTACGGCTCAGGCATTGTTAGCTTCTATGGCCGGCATGTACACGGTTTATCATGGAGCTGAAGGCATAAAAACTATCGCACAACGAATTCACAGCATTGCAACTTATATCAATGAAATTTTGCCGGTGTATGGTTATACGCAGGAAAATGAAAATTTCTTCGATACCCTTAAAATAACGCTGCCTGAAGATCTACCGCTGGATGTTTTCAAAAAACAAGCGTTAGAATACGAAGTGAATTTCCATTATTTCGAAACGGGTGAAGTGGGTATCAGCATTGATGAAACCACCGATATAAACGATTTGAATACCATTATTGAAATTCTGGCATTGTCGGCTGGTAATACTCCTGTATATGCCGACGACGATGATTTAGACTCAACTTCTTCGTTCGACGAAAGCCTGGAACGCACTTCAGACTATCTGACATTCGATGTTTTCAACAAATACCGGAGCGAAACCGACATGATGCGATATATTAAAAAGCTGGAACGACGCGATATTTCGCTTACTCATTCCATGATTTCGTTAGGCTCATGTACCATGAAATTGAATGCAGCCTCAGAAATGCTGCCACTCAGCAAAATTGAGTTTAACGGAATACATCCTTTAGCCCCGAATGATCAGACGGAAGGTTACAACGAACTGATTTCGGAACTTGAAACATATTTGTCAGTCATTACCGGTTTTGATGCCTGTAGTTTGCAGCCAAATTCGGGAGCAGCCGGTGAATTTGCCGGTTTAATGACCATTAAAGCCTATTTCGAAGCCAATGGAGAATCACAACGTAAAACTGTACTTATTCCTGCTTCAGCGCATGGAACCAACCCGGCATCGGCTGCGCAGGCAGGCCTGAACATTGTGGTAACCAAATGCGACGAACAAGGAAATGTAGATTTGCAGGACTGGAAAGAAAAAGCAGAAAGCTATAAAGATACTTTGCTGGGTTGTATGGTTACTTATCCTTCAACACACGGTATTTTCGAAGAACATATTACCGAAATGTGCGAAATTATTCATGCAAATGGTGGTAAAGTATATATGGATGGCGCGAACATGAACGCTCAGGTTGGTTTAACCAATCCCGGAACGATTGGAGCCGATGTTTGCCATCTAAACCTACACAAAACATTTGCTATTCCTCATGGTGGTGGTGGTCCTGGTGTTGGCCCTATATGCTGTACAGCAGCCCTTAAACCATATTTACCATCCAAAAACTTTGGCCGGAATACCGTGGCTGGTGCGCCTTACGGAAGTGCCGGAGTACTGCCCATTGCCTACGGATATATCCGAATGCTTGGCGAAGAGGGTTTAACTGCATCGACTAAATACGCTATTCTGAATGCCAATTACCTTGCTGCCCGACTGAAAGACAGCTACGGAGTTTTGTATACTGGTAAAAGCGGTCGCGTAGGTCATGAGTTGATTCTTGAATGCCGGAATTTCAAAGCTACCTCTGGAATTACCGAAACCGACATTGCCAAACGGTTGATGGATTATGGTTTCCATGCTCCTACACTATCGTTTCCTGTGCATGGAACGCTGATGATTGAACCAACCGAAAGTGAATCGAAAGCAGAACTCGACCGGTTTGCAGAAACCATGTTGCAGATTTTTGATGAGATAAAAGAAGTAGAAAATGGCATTGCCGATAAAACCGATAATGTGTTGGTGAATGCACCACATCCTGAATATGCTATCGTATCCGACGAGTGGAATCATAGTTACAGCCGTACAAAAGCAGCATATCCCACCGAATGGGTCGCCGAAAACAAGTTTTGGGTTAATGTAGCACGTGTTGACAATGCTTTTGGTGACAGAAATTTGATGTGTACCTGCAGGCCAACAACAGATTGGGAGTAACCTCACCCCTGCCCCCTCTCATTGAGGAGAGAAGAAAATCCGACCCTGTTATATTTATTAGTAGCAGGGTCGGTTTTTTTGTTTAAAGATGCTGTTAAACCTGAATTTAGAGGCACTTTCCCGACAATTATTGACATATTTAGGTGTATAAATCAACTAAAAATCAAAATGATTAGTTTTCGTATCAAAACAACAAGTGTTATCTGATTGAAATTGATTTTTTTTGCATTATAAATAATTCTACAACTAATATTAATTTTTAAAAACACAATTCTTATGAGAAAATCATTACTTATTTTAGCTTTAGTTGCTATGGTTTTTAATGTGCAAGCTGTTGTAAAAGTAGCTTACATCACCCTTCAAAAGACAATGGATGCAACTGCAACGACTGTTCAAAATGATCCTATTATTCAAATGCTAAATGCAGATCAAAATTTACAAGTTACAGTTAAAGTTACTGCATCAGCAACAGATGTAATATCAGATTTGGCAGATTATGACGTTATTATTGTACAAGAAGCTTTAAGTGGTTCAGCAGGAATATTAATGCCAACAGGTTCATTAGCTCTTAAAACAATTCCAAAACCATTTATATACAACAAAACTTATTCATTAAAATCAGGTAGAGCACTAACAACTTCTACTGCTGCTGGAGGTAAAGAAGCTACAGCATCTACTTTAACTTTAACTGTTAATGCAAGTGCACTGACAAACGATTTATTTAAAGCTTGTACAATTGATGCTTCAAACAATATTCAAGTTTTCAATGCAGGTATGACTGATCCAGGAGCGACTGGAACCAAAGCTTTAAATTACTCAACGGGTAATACAATTACACCTGCTGCAACTATATTGGCACAACCATCAGCAATTGACGCAGCTTTTCCAGTTGCAATTTGCGTACAAGACTTTCCTATTGGTACAACAATTGATTCTGAAACTACAATATCAAGATCGATATTCTTAGGTATGAACTTTGGAGCAATCTGTGGTAACGCCGGTAAAAATATAACAGAAGATGGTTTGACAATTTGGAGAAATGCAGTTTATATTCTAGGAGGACTAACAGTACCTACAACAAAAGCAGTTTTACCAAACGGTATTAATGATCCTAAAATTACATCTTCTTTCTCTTTCGATGGTAAAGTGATACGCAATACCAATTCTGAAGTTTTGAATGTATTCAATGTTACCGGTAAGCTTATTTCAACTTCCAACAAAGATATTGATATGACAAATCTTGCAAAAGGTGTTTATTTTGTGAAAGGTCAAAACAATACATTGAAAGTAAGCGTTCAGTAATTAACGAACCAAAGCGCATCAAAAAAAGTCAGGTATTTTTCAATACCTGATTTTTTTTATTTCTATATTTCAATACTACTCTCAAATTTACTAGATAAAGTTGAAGATTGCTCAATATCTCCCCTTCAGGCAGGGATGTTAAGTTCTTCATTATTTGCCTCCACATTTATGTGGAGGTACAAAGAAAATTAGAAGAAGAGCGGCTTTAGCCAAATAATTATTGGGATAAAGCCCTTTCTTTCCCTCAAATTTCATTCCTCCCCCTTCAGAGGGTTATGGGGCAATCAATTTCAACTGAACTCTTTTCCGTTCAGTGTCAGCCTCCAGAACGCGGACTTTTACATGCTGATGCAAGCTGACAACTTCGGCAGGATTGGAAATATATTTGTCGCCCATTTGCGAAATATGAATTAATCCGTTTTCCTTGATGCCAATATCCACAAATGCGCCAAAGTTGGTGATATTAGTCACTATCCCGGGAAGCTCCATGCCCGTTCGCAAGTCTTTTATTGTTTTTACTGAAGCATCGAACTCAAAAACTTTGACCGATTCACGCGGATCGAGACCCGGTTTTTCGAGTTCCAGAAGAATGTCATTGATAGTAGGTAATCCTACTTTATCGGTTATATAGTTCTGTTTTTCAATGGATTTCAAAAGTTCTTTATTACGGATGAGTTTATCCATATCGGTTTTTAAATCCTTAGCCATTTGTACGGCAATGCTATAGCTTTCGGGATGCACAGCCGAATTATCGAGCGGATTGGCTGCATTGGGAATCCGGAGGAATCCTGCACACTGTTCAAATGTTTTTGCACCCATTTTAGGCACTTTCAGCAACTCTTTACGGCTTCGGAAAGCTCCGTTTGTCGCCCTGTAATCTACAATGTTTTGTGCAAGTTGTGGTCCAAGTCCCGAAATATAGGTAAGCAAATGTTTGCTGGCTGTATTAAGGTTCACTCCCACTCTGTTCACAGCATTTTCTACGGTCTGATCCAATGCCTTTTTCAGTTCTGTCTGATCCACATCGTGCTGATATTGCCCAACACCTATCGATTTAGCATCGATTTTTACCAGTTCAGCCAGTGGATCCATCAACCTGCGACCAATGGACACAGCGCCACGCACAGTTACATCATATTCGGGAAATTCTTCGCGGGCAGTTTTAGAGGCGGAATAAATGGATGCACCGTTTTCGCTCACCACAAAAACCTGTACCACTCTATCGTAACGAATATTCTGAATAAATTGCTCCGTTTCGCGTCCTGCGGTGCCATTTCCGATAGCAATGGCCTGTATATCGTATGCTTCTACTAATTTCTGAATTTTGCGCGTAGCCTGACTGTATTCGTTTTGTGGAGGATGCGGATAAATAGTTTCGTTATGAATCAGATTACCCTGAGCATCCAAACAAACCACTTTGCATCCAGTTCTGAATCCCGGATCTATCCCCAATGTTCTTTTTTGACCGAGTGGCGGAGCAAGCAGAAGTTGTTTCAGATTTTCAGCAAAAACGCGGATAGCTTCCGAATCGGCTTTACGTTTACTTTCTGCAGCAAACTCATTTTCGATGGCAGGTTTTAGTAATCGCTTGTAGGCATCTTTCATTGCAGCATACACAATATCAGCGCTTTCGTTCTGTCCTTTCACAAAAATGCGTTCCAGCCGCTCCAAACAATGGTCGTCTTCCGGACTGATATTGACACGCAAAAAGCCTTCATTTTCACCTCGCCGCATGGCAAGAAGCCTGTGAGAGGAGCAACGGCTCAGTTTTTCCGACATTTCGAAATAATCACGATATTTCTGAGCTTCCTCTTCCTTCCCTTTAATGATTTTTGAACTAATGACAGCCTCGTAATTAAAAATTTTACGAACGGCATTTCGAGCTGCCTCGCTCTCGTTTATCCATTCGGCAATAATATCTGATGCTCCGGCAATGGCTTCTTCAACATTTTCCACATTTTTCCTGACAAATGGTAATGCCAACCTTTCAACATCATTCGCATTTTGCTTCATTATCATGGCAGCTAAAGGCTCCAGACCTTTTTCACGGGCAATTTCGGCCTTGGTTCTGCGTTTGGGTTTGTAAGGCAGATAAATATCTTCCAACTCATTGCTATTCCAGCAATTATCTATGCGAAAACGCAATTCGTAGGTCATTTTACCAAGCTCTTCGATGGTAGAAATGATTGTTTCTTTCCGTTTCAGAAGTTCACACAACTTATCGAATTGCTCTTTAATAGTTCCTACGGCAACCTCATCCAAACCTTCAGTCATTTCTTTGCGATACCGACTAATAAATGGAATTGTAGCGCCATCCTGAAGGAGCTGAATGGTATTTTCTATCTGTTTTTCAGAAATCTGAAGCTGCAAAGATAGCAGCTTCACTAATTGAAGTTGTTCGGATGTCATTCTAATAATAGTTCGTTATAAAAAATACATTTTGAACGCGAAGACGCAAAGTCACTAAGCCACAAAGAAAACTTTTAAGTTTTCTTCTTTGCGTTCTTTGTGGTATTATTTTGATTATTAGTATATTATTGAAATTATTAACTTTGCGTCTTTGCGTTTAATTTTGTAAATATAGATATTTTAGAAACCATTCATTTGTACTATATATAATTGTTTATGAATATATTATGTGATTTTATAACGACCCATTGTCTAAAATACGTTTGTTATTAATGAAGGATTTTGTAAACAAGTTCTTTCATCAATTCACCATCTCCCACTCCGTTGCTATCAACACCTTTACCACGAGCATCAGTCTCTCTGATCCAGGTAATGATATTCATCGTTTTCCACGCCCCGAAAGATTTTGCAGCTTTCTCATAATCCTTTACAAAATAAGGATTTATCTTTAATTCGGATGCAACACTTGCAGGACTTTTATCAGACAAATAATGGTAAATCATCAAACTTGAAAAGAAATTAAACAGCTGAGCCAGCACCATTAACATTGGATTTGCCTTTTTATTATCGGCAAAATACCGAATAATTCTGTTGGCTTTGAGCTTATCTTTATTAATCAGTGCAGCCTGTAACTCAAAAACATTAAAATCTTTGCTGATTCCAATATTTTTTTCTACGTGTTCAGGTGTAATTTGGTTACTGTCAGCAGGTTTTGTTATCAGTAATTTATCAAGTTCATTGGCTACTTTACTCAAATCGGTACCCAAAAACTCCGTGAGCATCTGAATTGCTTTTACATCGATATTTACATTTTTCTCTTTCGCATATCGGCTTATCCAGGTACCCATTTCGTAGTCACGTAATTTTTCCGACTCAAAAACAACTCCTGATTTTCCAATATCCTGCACCCACTTTTTTCTTTTATCGGGTGTACCATATTTGTATGCAAAAACCAGAATTGTAGAAACCAGTGGTTTGGAAATATAATACTGTAATGGTTCCCAGTCTTTTATCAACTGAGCTTCTTTTACAATAACCACCTGATGAGGCGACATCATCGGGTATCTTTTGGCAGCATTGACAATAGAAGTCATATCGGTATCTTTACCATAAACTATCGTCATATCAAATTCACGCTGGCTTTCGTCCAATACGTTATCCTGAATAAAATCGGATATAATATCGATATAATACGATTCTTCGCCCATTAATAAATAAACGGGCTTATAAGCTTTGCGTCGTAAGTCAGAAAGGATTTGTTCGTACGAAACTCCTTGTTTGGCCATGTAAAATATAGTTTTCTTTTATTCGAAACGAAGATGTTTGATAGTTTTGCTGTTGTGCATTAGCGAAGAGAGAGCTTTAATACCAATTTTTATGTGTTCTTCCACAAAATTTGCTGTCACTTTTTTGTCACTTTCGGCAGTTTTGACTCCATCAACGTGCAAAGGCATATCAGAAACAAGCAATAAAGCTCCAATAGATATTCCATTATGAAATCCTACTGAAAAAAGTGTTGCCGTTTCCATATCAATAGCCATTGCACGGGTTGCTCTCAGATAGTCTTTAAACTTCTCGTCGTGCTCCCAAACCCTGCGGTTGGTGGTGTAAACTGTTCCAGTCCAATAATCCTTTCCAAAGTCACGTATATTCGACGAAACAGCACGTTGAAGACTAAAAGCAGGTAAAGCCGGAATTTCAGGTGGAAAATAATCGTTTGAGGTTCCTTCGCCACGAATTGCAGCACTTGGCAAAATATAATCGCCAATAGCATTTTTATCGCGTAAACCACCACATTTTCCCAAAAACAAAACAGCTTTGGGTTCGATGGCTGTAAGTACATCCATAATTAAAGCTGCATTGGGACTTCCCATCCCAAAATTGATAATGGTTATTCCGTTGGCCACTGCATTCGGCATAGCTCCATCTCTACCTAAGACCGGCACATTATGCCATTCGGCAAATAAGTCTACATAATTATTAAAATTAGTAAGCAGAATATACTCTGTAAATTCACTTAAAGGACGTTTTGTGTATCTGGGAAGCCAGTTTTCAACTATTTCAAATTTAGTTTTCATATTTTAATGCGTTTGTTTTATAGATTTTGTATTTTCGCACTATTAAAGCAAACAAAAATAATAAAAAATGTGGCAATTAAATCTACCTGCGTACAAATTTCGAATCATTAATAAATCGGAGAAACCATTTATCTTCGATCAAATACGCAAAAAGTTTGTTGCACTTACTCCCGAAGAATGGGTTCGCCAGAACTTTATTCTATTTCTGATAACCAAAAAAAAATACCCTTCTGCATATATTGCTATCGAGAAACATCTGAAAATTAATGGTTTAAACAAACGTTACGATGCTGTGATTTTCAATAGAAATTTTGAACCTATCATCATTATTGAGTTTAAAGCTCCTTCTGTAGCACTCAAACAATCCGTTTTCGATCAGGTAGCTACCTACAATTTGAAGTTAAATGTCAGTTATTTTATTGTCAGCAATGGACTCGATCATTATTGCTGCATGCTAGATTCATCCAATTCGCAGTACATTTTCCTCAACGAAATACCCGCATTCGATTCATTTTTATAAGTAAAAAATCGAAATTCTAACGTTTTTTTCCTTTTTGCGTGTAAAGTTTAGAATATATCGGGTTATTGTAACAGTTTTGAAATAATTACAAATATTGAACTAAATCAAACATTATCAATAGCTTAGTATATATAGAAAAATGAATAAAAAATTTATTTTATTGCATAAATGATTTTTTAACACAAAAAGTTTGGAAAACATGTTATAAAACATATAATTTTGCATCGTCAAAAAGATAACAATCCTATTGACTTAGTTAACTCGAACAAAGAAATCCTGAAAGAAAAAATCACAGGGTATTCTTTGTTCATTTTTTTAGGTATACATCAAATTTTAAAAATGAAAAGTATGAAAAAGGTATTAGTTATGTTATTGGTTGCCTTTGCAACGTATGGAAGCACTTTTGCTTTGGACTTAAACGAATACGAAGTATTCTACAAACTAAACAATGAAACGACAATGAAGTCGTTAAGCCGCTATCTTCAACTGAATGATTGTCAGAAATCAAATTTGGTAACAGAATTCAAACACAATGAATCAAATATCCGACAAGCCATCCAGAACTCAAATGCCATTGCCGCAGAAGAAGCAATGAACCTGCATTTAAGTAATCTGAAGTCCCTTCTCACCGAAGAGCAATACAACAAATTTGTCATTGCCCTGAATGCAACTATCGATTATAATCGTGAAATTCAGTATCTTGCTGCTGAATAAGTAAAATTAAAATAACTCCGGTAATCCGGAAACAAACAAAAAAAAGAATATGAAAAAGACTTTTATATCAGCTCTGATGGTACTATTGACCATAAGCGGAACTTACGCTCTCGATTTGAATGAATACAAAGTGTTTAACAAACTGAATAATGAAAAGACTATCAATTCATTATCTAAGTATCTGAACGTAAACAACGAACAACGCGAACAGTTGGAGTATTTGTTTGATCTGACAGATAAGAAAATGAAAAATGCAATAAACAACGAAGACGAAAATGCTGCAGAAAAAGTTATGTGGTTTAATCTGGGAAATGCAAAATACATTCTTTCTGCAGAACAATACAAAAAATACCTGCTGTCGCTTAACATGACTGTGAATACAATGAGCGAAGTCTCAGATTTCTATGTTGCTGAAAATTAATCTGTTTAAATAAGTGTGTAAGGTGTTGCGATACATTTCGCAACACCTTATTTTTTTAACGATCAGAAGTTATATAAAACGGATCGACATTAAAATTAGGAATTCTCTCTCGGGTTCGTCTATCAAATTCAATTAATGACAAACTATCTGCACCTGAAATCGTGTATTTTCCAGGTTTTGTTATGTAATCGGAAGTAGGAATTAAATGATACTGATATTTTCCATTCAGAATTCCTTTATGAACATAAACAGGTAAAATTGTCGTATTTGTGATACTCTTGTATTTTGTGCTAAAAGTGGCTTTTACCATCAGACCTCCGTTTGTATCTATTTCACGTTGGTTCGAAATAGAGTTTCCAAGCGAATAAAATACCGGACATTGACTATGGAGATTGCTTTCGAGCATTTCAGCATCTTCTATCACATGTGGATGTGCACCAATAATCAGGCTTACACCTTCTCTGCTCAACATTCGGGCAAGATTTCTTTGTCCGGGTCCTGCCGAAGTTTTGTATTCAGCCCCCCAATGCACAGTAAATATAATAAAGTCGGAATTTTTGAGCTTTGCTTTTTGTATATCCTTTTTAATTAATGCGGTATCAATATAGTTAACAATATTCGGAGATTGTATTTTAGAATTATTTGTACCGTAAGTATAATTCAGAAAAGCAAACCTGACACCTTTCACATCGACAATCAAAGGATACAAACTATCACGATGCATTTGATTTTTGTAACTACCTAAGTGTTTCAATTGTTTATTGTCCAATACTTTAAGAGTTCTCTCCATGCCGACTTTTCCTTTGTCGTATATATGATTATTGGCTATCTGTAAAATATCATATCCTGCTGTTTTTAAACCATCAGCAAGCTCGTCGGGACTCGAAAATCCCGGATAACCTGAGTATGGAGCACCGGCAAATGTAACTTCCAGATTTGCTACAGCCAAATCGGCAGATTCAATAAAAGGTTTTATGTTTTTGAAACAAATATCGTAATCGTAGGTCTTCTCCTCAGCATTATAAGCTGCCTGAAATTGTGGTGAATGCCCCATAATATCTCCTGCAAATATAATCGTTACAGAATCTTCGGGTGTATTCATCTGAAAATCAGATAAATTATTATCCTGCAAAAAACTGCAAAACAAGTTTAGTATAAGAATTGTCAGGAGGATTTTCTTCATTATTTACAATCTAAGGCACCAATAATTTCAGTAACCGATTTAAACCCATTATTATCCAGATACTCATTTATACCATCAATCACTTTTATAGTCACTATAGGATCGATAAAGTTAGCCGTACCAATCTGAACAGCACTAGCTCCTACAAGCATAAATTCTATAGCGTCGGTCGCATTCATAATGCCACCCATGCCAACAACTGGTACTTTTACTGCATTAGCTACCTGCCAAACCATGCGTAATGCAATGGGTTTCACTGCGGGCCCTGAAAGCCCACCTGTGATGGTTGATAAAACAGGTTTTCTCCTTTTAGCATCTACTGCCATACCCAGTAAAGTGTTGATTAACGATATTGAATCGGCACCTTCAGCTTCAACTGCTCTTGCAATCTCCGAAATGTCGGTTACGTTTGGCGAAAGTTTCACCATTAATTCTTTTTTATACACTCTTCGCACTTCTCTAACTACCTGAGCAGCAGATGGACAGCTTGTTCCAAAGGCCATTCCACCTTCTTTCACATTCGGACATGAAATGTTTAATTCAATACCCGGTATATTGTCAAGCGAATTAATAATTTCAGCAGTCTTGATGTAGTCTTCAACTGTTGATCCCGACACATTAACGAGTATATTAGTATCAATGTCTTTTATCTCCTTATTTATGTTTTCAACAAAGTACTCGATACCCTTATTTTGCAGTCCCACAGCGTTTAACATACCTGATGGAGTCTCAGCCATACGTGGATATGGATTACCCTGACGACTGAGAAGTGTAGTTCCTTTAACTACTATACCACCAATTCGCGATATATCAATAAAATCAGCATACTCTAATCCATAACCATAGGTACCTGAAGCTGTCATCACTGGATTTTTCAGTTCGAGCTTCTTTAATTTTACTTTTAAATCTGCCATTTCAGTTTCTTTATATTAAAAACAGGACCTTCAGTACATACACACAAATGACCTTCGGTGGTATCAGTTACACAACACAAACATGCGCCTATACCACATGCCATCGTATTTTCGAGCGAAACTTCACAATAAATATCATTTTCAGCTGCATAAGCGGCAACAGCTTTCATCATAGGAGTTGGACCACAACAATAAATAGCATCATAATGCTCCTCTTTTAAGGTAGAATGATGAATAACAAATCCTTTTTCGCCATGAGAACCATCTTCAGTTGTCATATAAACCGTTCCATAGCGACTGAATTCGTCTAACTGAAGCAAGTTATCGATCGATCTTCCACCAAGCAGAAAACTGCAATGAAATCCTCCCTGATTCAATATTGCACCCCAGTACAACAGAGGAGCAATACCTACACCACCACCTATCAGCAGTACTTTTTTAGTTGTATCGGTAGGATAACTGAACGAATTACCTAATGGAAGAATAACATTGACGATTTCACCAGTTTTAAGCTCACACATAGCACGCGTACCATCGCCTACAACCTGAACCAACAACCACAATTCATTTAAGCTGTAATCAACAAAATTAATTGAAATGGGACGTCTTAGAAACGTTGAAGGGGAGTTATCAACTCTAACTTCGACAAACTGTCCCGGTAACATTTCCGGTAATGTTTCATTTGAAGTCAGAATAAGCAGGGAATACTGAGAATTAAGTTGTTTATTTTGCTTAACTTTCAGATCGAGAATGAATTTCTTCATCAATGTTTTGAATTAGTATTCAGCAACACAGAAAATTCCGGTACCGAAGGGGTTTTTAAATCAGGTACAAAAATACAAAAACTGAACGACAACTCAAAAATCTAAAGAACCAACTAAGTCTTTACTCTAATTCGGAGTAAATTCCTCAAATGTATTATCGGAATAATAGACAATAATTTTCTTCACTTTTTTTTCAGCAACAGATGTCTCAACTTTTGAAAGTTCCTGCTGTAACAAAGCATTTTTCGCAATTTCTGTATTTTTCTCGGATTTTAAATTATTTGCTTCTTTTTGCTGATTTCTTTTTTCATCAGTTTTCTGATTGTAATTAACAGATTCAGAGGTATTTTCATCAATATTATCGAATAACGAGAGCGTCTGAGAATTACGTTCAGTTCTGTACATCGATCCAATATCCAAAATAAGCCAGTCTGAATTGATTTTACGGAAACGATTGAGTATTCTTTTCAGTACATCAAGACTTGGTTTGTTCCTCCCGTTTAATATGTGAGAAAGGGTAGAGCCTTGAATCCCTATTTCAGCAGCAAACTGAACAGAATTTAAATTTTCTGTTTGCATGATTTTTTCAATTTTTTCCTTTTCGTCCATAATATCACCGATGTATGTTGACTTTTGTAATGAATTATTATTTACAAATATATGTGAATTATTTTACATATGCAAATCATTTACATTTGTAAATATTAGTAGAATAACAATAACATTTGTAAATTATACGAATTTAACAAGTAAGTTTATATTTAATATATTATACAACTGATATTATGATAATTATAGAATTTCACTACCAGTTTATTAAATTAAAGTATTAAATTAAATAATACTTATTATATATATTGATATACAAGTTATTATATATATATTATAATACTTTTAGTCTTGATTTTGCCATTTATCAATCATATTTATGTTTATATTAAATTTAAAATTTATATTTATTAGCTATTTAACTGATTATCATGTATTAAAACTATATATAAATGATATTAAAATCCTTATTATATATACATAAATACATAAGTGATTACGTTTACATATGTATCACAAATATTGATTACGCATATGGTACATTTGTGATATAATAACGTGATATTACATTTGTAATTCAATTACATTTGTGAACTACCAAAATATAAGTATATTTATTGGTCATTGTGAAAGATATGTACAAATATGAATACAGAAATAAATCCGTTCAACCTGAAATATCTTGAAAAGTGGAAAAAAGAGAAATTCTATATGAGAAATTGTGTGAAATTCTATTTTAGATGAAATACAAAACCTTAAAGTACAAGTTAAATGCCAGAAATAGTGTTACTTGTAATAAAAAACACGTTCTGAGAATTTGATATTTTTCTGAAGTTGTATAGTTGTGAAGCTATAAAGCAAAAAAATAAGCCCGAATACATTTCTGTATCCGGGCCTATAAGTCTATTCAAAAAATTTATGCTTCCTGAAGCATCGCTCCTGCTAACTCCTGATCAACAAGAATACGACCACAATATTCACAAACAATAATTTTTTTACGTAAACGAATATCCAACTGACGCTGAGCTGGGATTTTGTTGAAGCAACCACCGCAAGCATCACGTTGCACATAAACTACAGCTAAACCATTGCGGGCATTTTTTCTGATACGTTTAAATGCAGTCAATAAACGTGGTTCAATAAGTAATTCAATTTGTTTAGCCTGTTCACGAAGTTTTTCTTCCTCCTGTTTAGTTTCGGCAACAATTTCATTTAACTCCCCTTTTTTCTGTTCGAGGTCGAGTTTTCTTTCACCTAATTTTTCCTGAGTTGACTTCTGATCTACTTGTTTAGTTTCTTTAGCGGCAGTATACTCACGTATTCTTTTTTCACAAAGTTCTATTTCAAGTGACTGAAATTCAATTTCTTTTGATAAATTATCGTATTCACGATTATTACGAACATTTTCCTGTTGCTCTTTATATCTGGCAATTTTGATTTTGGCTTCGTCAATTTCAATTTTCTTACCTGAAATTGCCTGTTGTAAGTCAGATATTTCTTTTTCGAAATGCTCTAAACGGGTGTTTAAACCAATAATCTCATCTTCAAGATCCTGAACTTCGAGAGGTAGTTCACCACGTAAAATTTTTATTTCGTCAATCTTTGAAACCACTTTTTGAAGATCATAAAGTGCAAACAATTTTTCTTCAACGGTAATTTCTTTTTCAACTTTTGGTTCTGTACTCATACTGATTACAAATAGTTTATGGGATTTGTATTAATTTCGGAAATTTGGATTGCAAAGGTAGGTATTTTTTTTGTAATTATCTCATAAAAAATATCTTTTGTGAATTGTTCACTTTCAAAATGACCAATATCTGCCATCAAAATGCGTTTTTCGGCTTCAAAAAAATCGTGATATTTAAAATCGGCTGAAATAAAAATATCAGCTTTTGCTGCAATAGCATTTGGCAGGAGAAATTTTCCGGAGCCACCACATAGAGCAATTGTTTTTATTTTTCTACCACAAAGTTCTGAATGTCTAATAGTTAAACATTTAAATTTAGTTTTTATGATATTCAGAAAAACAGATTCTTCAACCTCATTTTCTAACTCACCAACAATACCCGAACCCAGATTTTTATCCTGATTTTTCAATTGAATAAGATCGTAAGCAGGTTCTTCGTACGGATGGTCATTAAACAAGGCTCTAAGAACTTTATCAGTAGTATTTACAGGAAATACTACTTCAACTTTCACCTCTGGTTCGGTATGAATTTTACCGGGTTCACCAACAAAAGGGTTTGCATTATCACCGGCTCTGAAAGTTCCAAATCCTTCGGTGCTGTAACTACAACTATCGTAATCACCTATTTGACCTGCTCCTGCTTCAAATAAAGCCTCTCTAAGCTTAAAACTGTATAATTTAGGTACAAATACTGCAAGTTTCATTAGGTTGCCTTCTAATGGCTGTAAAACCCTGATATTTTTCAAATTCAGTATTTCTGCCATTTTGCCGCTTACTCCATCAATCACATTGTCCATGTTGGTATGTGCGCAATATATTGCTACATCATTTTTGATAGCTTTCAGCACACATTTTTCGACTTGATTTCTACCCGTCAACGATTTAAGCCCGGTAAAAATAAGCGGATGATGTGAAATAATCAGATTGCAATTTTTGGCAATTGCCTCATCCAAAACACTTTCAGTAATATCAATAGTAATTAATGCACCCGTAATTATCAAATCAGGATCACCAATCTGTAATCCCGAATTATCATATTTCTCCTGCAAATGCAGAGGCGCAAATGATTCTATTATATGACTGATTTCTCTGAGTAGCATAAATTAATTCTCAGCAACTTCTGTAGTTTCTTCTTTTTCAGAAAAATCGAGCAAATTACTATCTACCAATATATTGTACCACAAAATAATTTTTCTTATATCGCTCGGATACACTCTGTCTCTATCATAATCGGGCAAAATGGTTTCCATATATTTACGTAGTTTGTCGTTATCGGCTTTGAGATCAATGTTGCATTTAGCAGAATTTTCTGCTTTTTTGATATTCTCAAAAACCTGACTTAGCGGAATTTCAGTTGCATCAGTAAATACAGCTATATCGCCTAACGAAACAACTTTATCTTTTGAATAAGCCGGAATTCTTTTTCCATCCAACAATGATTCAACAATAAGCATATTTTTTCCCTGAGATACCAGTTTAAATAATCCGGGTTTACCTGAGATTGATAGAATTTCCTTTAGCATGTTATTAATTTTCTTTCGTTTATGATTTTTATTGAAATAATGAATTGTCATTTATGCGAATTGCAACAATTGATTAAGTTTTATTTTACCTTCGTATATAGCTTTGCCCGTAATGACAGCTGGCACACCCATATCTTCAAGCATTTTAATATCGTCAACAGAACTCACTCCTCCACTGGCTATCAAATATATACCTTTAAGTTTTTTCAATATTGACGCATATAATCCCATTGCCGGACCCTGTAACATTCCATCTTTCGAAATATCTGTGCAAATAACTTTAGAGATTCCTTTCGACATATAGTTTTCAACAAATGGAATCAGTTCAATAGCCGTTGTTTCGAGCCAACCACCTACGGCAATCATGGAATTATGCACATCAGCGCCAAGAATTATTCGCTCTGCACCAAATTTTTCAATCCATGATTCGAACACTGCCGGATTTTTCACCGCTATACTCCCACCCGTTACCATTTTTGCTCCAGATTCAAAAGCGATTCGTAAATCGTCATCCGATTTTAAACCACCTCCAAAATCAACAACCAATTGAGTTTTTGAAGAGATTTGCTCCAAAACTTTATGATTGACTATATGATGGGCTTTTGCACCATCCAAATCCACTAAATGAAGTCTTTTGATTCCGGCATCCTCAAACATCTTTGCTACTTCCAACGGATTTTCGTTGTAAATTGTTTTTTGGTTATAATCACCCTGTGAAAGTCTCACACACTTACCATCTATTAAATCTATAGCCGGAATTATCTCTATCATTTATCTTTTTTTAGTAGAACAAAGATACAAAAAAAGCGATGAAACAAAAAAAATATTTTTTTTCTATATATTCATGTAATATTTGTTCTGAATTTAAGTCCTGTATCTGTAAAATCAATTTAATGATTTAAATTTGTATAAATTTACACATGAATTGCATAAACTTTTTATTTTTAATTCGTTCAATTATAATTTCAAAATGAAACATCTACTGATAATCATTATCAATATATTCCTAATCAGCACTTCTCAGGTTTTTGGTCAAAAAAAATCTGTGAATGCCATCAAAATAAACGAATCAATAAAAATTGATGGCGTTTTAAATGAAAGTGCATACTCAAAAACTGAACCCGCTAAAGATTTCTTTCAATTGCAACCTTTCAATGGAAAACCATCGTTTCAGAAAACCGAGGTATATTTCCTTTATGATGAAACGGCCATTTATGTTGGCGCAGTAATGCATGACAATCAGCCTGATAGTATTTACAATTATCTGACAGAAAGAGATAATATAGGAATGTCGGATTATTTCGGAGTTTATTTCGATCCTTTTATTGCCGGTCAACTGGCCTATGGTTTTTTTATAACACCTGCCGGAATTCAGGTAGATATAAAAGCAACTCACAATGATGGAGATAATGAAGATGGCAATTGGAATGAAGTTTGGGAAAGCAAAACCAGAATCGAGAAATTTGGTTGGGTTGCCGAAATGAGAATACCATTTTCAGCCTTAAGATTCCCCGAAGGGCATACTCCGGCATGGGGATTAAACATGTTTCGCAATATCCGTAGATATAATTCTAACAACTCATGGAGTCTGATTGACAAGAAATTAATGGGATTTATTCATCAGGAAGGCGAGTTAAAAGGTATCAACGATGTAAAGCCTCCGTTTCGATTATCGCTGACGCCTTATATGGCAACTTACTATGAAAAAAACAGCACTGAAAACACTGGACAATTTCTGTATAAGGGTGGTTTGGATTTGAAATATGGCATTAATGAGAGTTTTACATTGGATATGATGCTGATACCTGACTTTGGACAAATTCAATCGGATGATAAAAAATTGAATTTGTCACCATTTGAATTGTATTATGATGAGAAACGTCAGTTTTTTACAGAAGGAACAGAACTTTTCAACAGAGGAAATATCTTTTACTCCAGAAGAATTGGTGCAAGTCCAAAATCTTTAGTTGATAATTCATTACATGATAATGAAGTTGTAGATTATAATCCAGGAGAAACGCAATTGGTCAATGCAACTAAAATTTCGGGTAGAACCAATAAAGGTTGGGGATTAGGAGTACTGAATGCTATGTCGCTTCCGGCAATTGCATCGGTGAGGGACACATTATCGAACACTTCACGAAATATTGTTGTACAACCATTTACCAATTACAATGTGGCAGTGATTGACAAATCGCTTCCGAACAATTCATTTATCAGCATAATCAATACGAATCTGACCATGTTTGGAAATCCATATTCTGCCAATGTCACTGCAACGGATTTCCAATTCAGGGACAAAACGAAAACCTATACGCTGAAAGGAAAAGGTGCCATAAGCAGTCGTGGAGCCGAAGAAAAAGAAAACGGATACTTCACAACTCTTGGTATTGAGAAAAATAAAGGAAAAATATTTTGGGGTGCAACCGAGTATATTTATTCAGATAAATACAATCCGAACGATTTAGGCTATCTTCAAAGAAACAATCAGGTAACTTCAGAAGCATGGATTTATTCTCAGATAGTACAGCCAACCTGGATCTTCAGAGAAATAAATGGTGATATATGGTATCAGTACAACAGAATGTATAAACCAAATACATTTTATGACCACGAAATAGGATATGAATTCAATTCGCTCTTTAAAAACAACTACCGTTTATCGTCGAATGGCAAATTTATTTCAAAAAAATACGATTATTACGAACCAAGAATGGAAGAAAGGTTCTTTATTAGCCCATATACAATTGATTATGAAATTGCTTTAAACACAGATCAACGTAAAAACCTTAATTTATTTGCAGAATTTCATCAAGTTTTACAGCCTGAGTTTAAAACGGTGGGCAATTCACTGGAAACAGGTTTAAACTGGAGAATAGGACAACAATTTGAAGTTGAGTTTGAAAACGAAAATAGTTTGATTAAAAATGAATATGGATTTGCCGGATTTTCAGCAGTAAATGATAGTATTATCTTTTCAAAGCGGAATGTACACACTTTAGTAAACACATTTTCAACATCTTATATTATCAATAATTCCACAAGTTTGGGTTTAAGAGCCAGACATTACTGGTCGGGAGTGGAAAATTTGTCGTACTTTAACCTTAAAACTGATGGAAATTTATCTGCAATAAACAACACAACCTATAACTTCGATCAGAATTACAATGCACTGACACTGGATGTTTTACTGAGATGGATCTTTGCTCCGGGTTCAGAAATCTCAGTTTCGTGGAAAACATTTGCTTATTTAAGCGATAACCATGTGGAAAATAATTATCTGACAAATTTCACAAATTCCTGGAAAAACACGTATAACAGTTTATCTGTAAAGGTTTTATATTATCTGGATTGCAACAAACTTATCAAAGGTAATCTCATAAAAAAGTCAGACAAACAAATGTTGTCTGACCATTCTCAGAGAAATCAAAATAGTAAGTTTCTGCTTTGATCTTATTTTAGAACTTTTACACAATCAACCCCTTTATCTCCTATAACTTTAACCAGGACTATCTTATCTGAAATTGACAATGGTGTTTGGAAATTCTCAGAGTTTACATTTTTGAATTGCGAAATCAAAGTACCTGACAGGCTGAAAACCTGTATTTGTTGCATTGAGTTTGATGAATTTACTATTAATTCATTATTGTTGAAATAAGAAATGAGTTTGGAGTTATGACTAAGATCTGATACACCCGTATTGATTGCTCCTACCCTTGGTGTATTGATTACAGGCCAATTTATGTTGGCAAATCCGTCGCCAATATAAATTCCCAAATGCGGAGGTTGATTATACGCAGCATTTTGCCAAGCCACAGCCAACCGATACACCGGATCGTGCATCAAAGTATACATTCTATTTGATGCTGAAGTAGTTGTACTAAAAATAACCAGTTTCGAAGAGTCTGTTTTACTCCACAAAACAAGCTCTTCGCGCCAATCTCCAAAAATATCAGCACTTAAACAGGGCGTTTGTTTTGTAGAATTACACGACATGGCGTTGAGATATGAAGAAGCTGTTAAAAGTGTCGATGAGCCACTTCCAGTCCATTTGGTGATTTTTACACCGTCCAATAATTCGTCCTGCACATCGCCATCCCAGTAAATTCTGAAATTATTTGAAGGCTTTGACGCTGATATTGCCTTCCCGGTACATGTATAAGTACTATCAGCAGAACTCCACATTTCAAAACCTCTATATCTGGAATCAATATCGCCAGCCATTCCCCGACCGTTATCACTGCCCAAAAATTTTCCCCATTGAATAGTTCCGTTTTTTACAGAATGAAGATCGAAACCGTAAGTTGCAGATGTTTCCTCATGCACAACCCAAGCTTCCAGTCCGGGAATATCGGGATTCATATCAGAAACATGCATTGCATCACCATGTCCGAGTCCGGTACGATACATAAAAGTTCCATCGTCGTTGATAGCACATGAACCATAAATTATCTCATCTTTTCCATCATCGTCCACATCAGCAACACTTAAATTATGATTTCCTTGTCCGTATCCTCCAACTCCCGATGTTGTTCCTGAGTCGTAAAACCAACGTTGTATCAACTTTTTATCGCGAACATCGTAAGAGCATAAAGTAGTCCGGGTATAATAACCACGACACATAACAGCGCTTGGCCGCTCACCATCCAGATAAGCAACGCAGGCTAGAAACCTATCGGATCTGTTACCATAGGTATCACCCCATGCAGAAGATGCTCTGGGAGGATTATAAGCAATTGTATGTAATTCCTGGCCGGTTTTTCCATCGAAAAGCGTCAGATATTCCGGCCCTGTTTGAATTGTTCCAAGCATTTTTGATCCGCTGATTTGTGTGGTATCTAAATTTCGATAATCCGCTTTGGGATCATCACTGCCCATAATCACATTATTGCCTTTTCCGTCGATTGTTCCGGGAGCAGTTTTACAAACCATTTCGGTCATACCATCTCCATCGAAATCGTAAACCAAAAATTGTGTATAATGTGCTCCTGCTCTGATATTTTTACCCAAATCAATTCTCCATAATTGCGTACCATTCAGTTTATAACAATCAATAAAAACATTTCCGGTGATACCGTAGTAAGAATTGTCCTGAGAATTGGAAGGATCCCATTTTACAAAAATTTCGTACTCACCATCACCATCCACATCGCCCACACTACAATCGTTGGGTGAATAACCATAATATTGACCATTAGGAAAGCTTCCTGTAGCAGCTTTGCCTACACTTCCATATTTGTTTGGTGTAGTAATTCCACTTGCGGGTCGATTCAACTGAATTGATTTATAGAAAGTTGACCAAGGGACAACCAATTTAACACTGGCAGTGTCTTCTACTCCACCATTAACAGCTTTTACATAATAAGAACTTGTTAGTGTCCCACTGACATCGGAATAATTTGTTGATGTTGTAATTGGAGTGGATGTGATTTTCACATTATTTCTGTATACATTAAATCCTGTAGTTTTTGCATCAGTGGCTAAAAGACGCCAACTAAGATATACCCCTGATGTTACTTTTATAGCTACAAGTCCACGGTCGAGATATTCCATCTGACGGGATTGCGCTCCGGAAAATTGTGAAAAGAAAGAAAAAATTAATACAAGTGTAGTAAAAGAGTGATTGATTTTCATGCTTTAGCCAATTAGACTTCAAAAATAACTAATTAGCTAACAAACAGCAGTTGATATTTTGACTTTAATGGTGTTTTAATTGACTGTAAAAAAGTTTAATGCTTCTTTTTGTAGAGATCGCGAAGTTTGATATTGCTCCACGCTGGCTTTGGATAGTTACAATTTTCTACAATAACATCATTGTTGGGAATTTGTGAATTTTCCGAAATATGTCTGATAAATGAAACAATTTCTTTCTGATAATATATTTTTGGAAACAGAGCAATCTCGTGTCCGCAATTCCTGAACCGGTAAATATTGTAAGGATATTGATTTTGCTTGAAATGTTCTGCTATAGAATTACTGCCGAAAAAGCCTACATTCAGTTTTTGCTGACTATTATAGCTTACAACCGTATCGTCAATTCCATGAAAAAGCAGTACAGGAGCAGGTTTTTCTGCATAATTCAAATTTCCATGATTTGATAAAATTCCTCCGGCAAACGAAATCACACCCGCAAATTTAAAATCAGTTGGCAAAGAACCCGATGAGATATAGTTATTACACAAATCGTAGTCGGTTTGCAGGGCTGTAACTGCGCCGGCACTTGAACCACAGACAATAATTTTACTGCCATCAATGCCAAATTTATCTGTATTAGTAAATAAAAATTCTGTTGCGCTCAGCAAATCTTCTTCAGCCAGTCTGATGGACCTTTTAAGTGCGAAGTACCCTTTTAACCCAGCAGCGTGCACATTCTTCATACCTAAGCGGTAATCTATTGCCACAACAACAAAACCACTATCAGACAAAGATTTACAAAAACTCACATTATCAGATATTGATTTTGAACCAATGGCAAAACCACCACCAAACATATAAATGATACAAGTATTTTTTTGAACATTTTTTTCAGGAAAATATATGTCCATTCTAAGATTTGAGGTATCTTTTTTAACATACAAATAATTTTCAACTCTGCTTTGTGAAAATAAAGTATTTGCTGCAAATAAGAATACTGATATCAGTAAAATTTTTGATAGTTTCATATCTTAAAGTTTTATGTGAAAACGCAAAAATAGAGAAAATCAATACAAAAATGTCTTCAGAAAAATTAATTTAATTGATTTATAATATCATCCAGCATTGCTTGAGTCAGACCTTTATCAGTTTGAACAATGAAATCAGCCTTGTTTTTTTTGAAATCATCGGGTAACTGATTTTGAATTCTGGATTGAATTTGCTCAATGTTCAGGCCATCTCTTTTGATAATACGTTGAATTCTTATATTTTCGGATGCAGTTATTAGTATATTTTTGTCGGTTAGCGTATCAAAACCACCCTCATAAAGAATTGCGCATTCGATAAAAAGAATTTTCTGATCTATATTCTCTGCATACCAACGCAAAATATCGTGTTTCACAGCAGGATGCACCAAACTATTCAATTTCTTCAACATATCGGGGTGATTAAAAACTATTTGGGCAATATAGGGTCTGTTCAGTTCATTATTCAGGTAAGAATTATTTCCAAACTCACCGATAATTGCCTTTTTCAGATTCATATCGGTGTTCTGCAATCTTTTGGCTTCTTTATCTGTATCATACACCAGAAAACCTCTTTTGCGAAGCATCTCTGAGAAAGTTGATTTTCCCCCTCCTATTCCACCTGTGATTCCTACCTTCAGCATAATTTAAAATCCAAAATTTATACCGGCCGAAACAGTGATATTTTTTCCATATAAGCTTGCCGGAGTATATCGTTTCAGGTATTCATCGGCAGTTAACCGTAACTCTCCCGGAATAGCAGTTGAATTTATGTCGTAACCATTTACATCAGAGTACATAAGAGCTAAATTGCAAAAAGTATTGTTGAAAACTTCATAAGTTGCATTTAAACCTATGCTTTTTGAGCTCCATGTTATATCCTGCATCACATCCTGACTTATAATTTGTTTCATTACATTCAGATTATTTATTCGCTTAATAAACTGATATTCATTACCATGTACGGCATCGATATAAGACAATTGAATATCTAAACCACGAATTGGCTTATATTTCAGCATAAAATACCATTCACGGGAGTTATCGCCCAAATAATGTCCTAAATTATACGAATTTGACGCATAAGTAAGTAAAGGATAATGCTTATAAGTTATCATACTGGTAGTTGTAAATTCAGCTACCGCTGACAAATTCGCTAACGGAAAGTTTGTCAACTGAATTCCAAGTTTCGATGAAATGGGATTATGTTCCGGATTATCAGGCAAAAACCTTGAAAAGCTAAGTTCATCGACAAATACAGAACCATAAATATGCGTATGTTTCAGGTTTCGTGAACTGAAATTGATGAAAAACTGTGAATTCTGATTTTCAGCACCTATTCCTTTCGTCAGTAAGTGATCCATTGATTTATAAAAGGCAATCGGAATAAAATAAGCCGGTTGAATGTTAGATTCAGCATAAATGATAGAATTTCCGAATGAGAAGTTGAAATTTCGGAATGGAGTAAAAGTAAACATGTTGGCTGCCATAAACTTATTAGCAGGTCGGTAGAATTTTTTTCCGGAATTATCCATGTAATAATTCAAACTGTCATACACATTGGAAATGAGCCAACCGTGAAAATAATTCAGTTCGAACCACGAAACGGGCTTTAGATGAAGTGTTATCATAGGAAAAGAAGGAGCCCTTCCTGAAAGAATATTTGAACAATAATAGCTGTCGCCCCACGCCGGATTATCTTTTACCAAACCGATGGAACCCCATGAATTTGAGAGTTTTATACCCCCGCGTGAATCACTGAAATCACCTCCGTAAGTTGCTTCTTTATATTCATACCCGGGTTCATTATTCAGAAAACGGTAACTCGACAAAGTATCGCCCCAGTTTGAAATGTCGCGTAAACTGCCATAAATGCTGATATTCTTTCCAATCATGGCATTAAATTCGGCTCCAATAGAACGTTGAATCACTAAACCATTGGCATTGTACATAGTTCTAAGAGATAGAACAGGCAAAATCCGAGCCTTGAATAAGGTATCGCGATAATGTATGGAAGGGGGAAATAAAGTGGCTATGCTTTTATCGTTTTTCCAGAATTTTACATAACCATTGTTTGGCAAAGTATTTAATTCCTGCGAAAATTCATTCAGGAAAAAATCGATTTCCTTTTTCTGCCGGGTATTTAACTTGGTTGATTCTTTTGCCTCAACCAATTTTATAGCAATAAAGATTCTGCTGTAAGGTTTTACAGAAGAATTTATCTCAATAATTTGATCTGCAGCCAGCTCATCCAAAAAATCGTAAACCCTTGTATAAGAAATATTCAAAGGTATATCCTGAGCATTAACCGAGACAAAGGATAGTATTGACAGGAATAAAAGAAGTTTGATTTTCATGATGATAGATTTTTATCAGGCACTTCTTGCCTTGCGAAAAAATATATTGCGCAAGATAAGATAGAAGTATTTTATATCTGTAAAAAAAACACCATTTTTATCACAAAGTTCAAAATATCTCATTTCAGATTCCTGAATTTCATCCAGTGTTTTTGGCATATCAGCATAAAACGGAGGCAAAAGACCTGGTTTATATTTGGTTCTTTTCTCTTGTAATTCAGGCGAATATAAACCAAAATAATGAGCACTTAATGGGCGTACTCCTACCAACTTCATATCTCCATTGATAAGATTAAAAATCATAGGCAATTCATCGAGCCAGTATTTACGCATAAACTTCCCTAAAGTGGTTATTCTGATATCTTTATTAAATTTCCCGCCTTCTTTTAAGTTGTTTTTTTCATAAATATATGCCTGTAGATATTCAGAGTACGGATGCATGGTACGCATTTTATACACATTAAATTTTTTACCGTTTTTACCGACTCTCTTTAGACGAATAAAAGGTCCGTAGGTTTTCTTTTCCAAAACATCGGGTTGCTTATATCTTCTGGCTATGACCATATTCAGATGATCGACTTTTTTCTCTTCAACAACCTCAAAACCACAGAAATAAAGTCTACCCAACACTTCGGTTTTCGATAATATCCTTTTTTTCCCTTTTGTTATATCGTAATATAATCTGCGGGTAATAAATATCTTGGGAATAATTCTTCTGAAAATGAAATCAAGAGAATAAAATATGAACTTAAAGCCTTTTGGTAGCTTCTTAAGCAATCTCATTTTGCGGGTACTCTTCGACTCGAACAAACAGACAAACAACCCTTCATCGGGTAACTTATTGTTTACCAAAGAAAAAAGTTTATTAATTCCTCTGATATTATTTAGTAATTCCAAATTAACTATCGTTGAGTATTTATAGTTAGGTTTTGCATTCAGATCAAAGTAATTGGAAGCGAACATCACTAAAGTACCTGAATTTTTGATATTTGCTTTCTCGGCTAAAACATTAAGAATCTTCTGCCCACGATATGCTTCGATGGTTGATGACAAAGTATTATAAGCTTCTTCATCGAGATCAGGTTTGGGTTTATATACAGAGTTTTCCCTTTTATGAGGAGTCTGCTGTTCTACCTCATATTCAACTGCATATAAAATAGCAAAATAAAGAAGATAGAAAGTAAAATTTATCCCGAAAATAATGGTTGTGAAAGTAAAAATCACATAAACAGAGTAACTTCCATTGAAAAATAATAATGAAATAAGCCATAACAAACCAAAAACAATCCACGTAGTGTAAAGTAGTTTTAAATTGGTTTTCAGATACTTCTGTTTATGTAGAGGCAAGTATCGGCCAAATAAATAAGATGATAAAATCCATGTTATCAGATAAACTAATGCCGGCAACAAGTATTTTTGTAAAGGTGTATTGGTTGTGAACGGAAACCAGCGTAAAACAACAAAAACCCCAAGTATCAATATCATTAAATCAAAAATGATATCGATGACAGAAGGTTTATATCGTGGGTTTATTTTCATGAAAATAAAGTAGTTATGCTTCTATATCGCAAATACGTAAAAATTTATATTCCTTTTTAGTCCAGTATTGAATTTCGTTCTCGTACAATCCGGCTGCCTTCAAACCTAAATTTTTCAACTTCAATTGTTTACGAATAACGTCAGATAATAAATAACTAATAAAATTGGCTGACCTTTTCTCTGTCTTCATATGTAAGTTCTCCTCTTCAATCAACTCATTGGGATGAATCAGAAAGTTCACAGCTTTTGTCGAGTCTTTTGTCTCAGCACAAACAAGTTCCCTTGTAAGTCTGTTTAAAACGGGCGAAACTCTCATAAAAGTTCCGATATATGGAAAACCAAACGATGAAACCGGAACTTCGAGCAATTTTGTTTTTCCCGACCTTGCCAAATTGTTTTCATTCACATAATAAGGACTACGCGGAGCTTTCATCCATGCCAGTTTATTTTTACTGCCCAAAGTCATAAAAATATCCATACGTTGCGGAGCTACCGAACTATCGAATCTGAAACCGGTTTCAATCAATGCTTTGGCAGTAAAAGCATTCACTCTCAATGCAGGCGCTCTGAAAGAAATAACTTCCTGTCCTGCAATATCTTCTAAAATATTCTTTGCTTCAGAAAGATGTTTTATCTGTTCATCATAACTTAAAACATCAAAAGCCTGCTTATAATCATGCGTTAATCCATGACAAGCAACCTCATGCCCATCCGCTTGAATCATCCGAACAATTTCAGGACATTCACGCGCAAAATCGGCCACAAAAAAGAAAGTAGATTTTACATTGTACTTCGCATACAAATCGAGGAGTCGTGGCATTCCTTCTTTCCAAACTTTTTGTCCGGTTTCGGGACGTAAACCACCGTTTACTATCGAGGTAGTTTCTACATCGTTGGTAAGTAAACATATTCTTCCTTTTTGCATATATTAATCAACACATTTTAAAACCGTTGCTCCCCACGAATATCCCACTCCAAAACCAGCCAGCAACACATTTCCTGATAATTTTCCTTCTTTTGAAGCTTCATACAGGGCAATTGGTATTGTCGAAGAAACTGTATTACCTACTTTTTCGATACAGTAATAGAATTTATCCTGTTCAATTTCAATAAGTTTACGAAGATAATTCATCATATACTTATTAGCCTGATGAAATACAAACAAACTGATATTGTCCTGTTGTAATTTATTTTTTTCGAGAACCTGTTCCACTAAAACAGGAACAGCTTCGGATGTAAAATTAAATATTTCGCCACCATTCATATACAAATAATCTGAGGAAGAGGGATTTCCATTTTCATCAAATGTGAGATCATCCACCTGAAAGGGCTGACGAAGACCACCTTTTTTTACTATCAGGTTTTCAGCTCCACGACCATCGGTACCTAAAGAAAATTCACCGATTTCAGCAAAACCATCCACCGAAATTAATGTTGCCGCAGCAGCATCGCCAAAGATAGTGCGATTACCTTTATCGCGGGGATGAATATGTTTTGAATATGTTTCAGAAGTTATCAGAAGAACATTTTGAGCTATACCACCGGCAATAAGTCCTTTTGCCAACGAAAGACCATACACAAATCCCGAACAACCAAGGTTAAAATCGAGCGCACCGGCATTTGTGGGTAAACCAAGCCAGTTTTGAATCAGACAGGCGGATGTAGGAAGATAATAATCAGGACTTTGTGTACAAAACAACACAAAATCAATTGTCTGTTTGTCAATCTGATGTTCAGTTAACAGTTTTTCTGCAGCCGAAACCGCCAAATCAGTTGCTGTTTGGTTCTCGGCAGCAATATGTCGTTCGGTAACACCCACTTTTCCGGCTACTTTTTCAACAGTCCACTCAGGAAATTCTTTTACCAGATCTTCGTTAGTAACAACTAAATCGGGCAAATAATAGGATATGGCTTTAATATAAGATTTCATTTTGAGTATTGAGTTTTGAGTTATGAGTTTTGAGTGTGGAAATGAGTGAAATTACATATTTTCACTCATAACTTTATACTCAAAACTATTTTACTGAATTGTATATCCACCATCGATTAAAATATGGCTTCCGGTCATCCATTTGGTTGCATCCGACAGTAAAAATACTGCTACAGAAGCTACTTCTTCAGGTTTCCCGTATCGCTTCAAAGGATATTTGAGTTTATCTGCATCAAGTTCATCTGCCGAAACTGCACCATCTTTCAGTAAATCGGTTTCAATCATGCCGGGTTCAATGGTATTTACACGTATGCCTTTTGGAGCAAGTTCCAATGCCAGAGCTTTCGAAAATCCGGTTAGCATAGCCTTGGAAGCAGCATAAATAGTACTTCCAATGTAAGCGCATCTATTTCCGTTGATAGAGGAAGTATAAACGACAGATGCGTTTTTATTGAATTTCTTTTCCTGAATCAATAAACGAGTCAGTTGAATGGCAGCAATGCCATTCACATTCAGCACTTTTTCCACATCTTCTTTTTCGACAAACTGAATTAAAAGTGGTTGAGCAATGCCTGCATTACTAACAAATCCATCCAGTTTCGGAATAGCATTCACCAAATTTATCAAGTCGGATTCAACAGTAATATCTGCTAAAACTATTTGATGATTATCACCCGAAAGCATTGAAAATGTTTCGTTTAGCATCTCCACATTTCTGCCTGATATAATCACCTGAGCACCCTGCTGAGCGCATAAAACTGCCATTGCTCTACCTATACCGGAAGAAGCTCCTGTAATTAATATTGTTTTATTCTGAAGGGTGAACAGGTTTTCAGACATTGTAAATCAGTTATTTATAATTTACTTTGAACCAAATTAAAAAGTTCCTGAACTGTATTTGCTGTACGCATTTCTTCAGGTTTAAGAATAACCTGGTATTTTTTGCCAATCATATTCAGGATAGCAAGTGCATTTAACGAAGACCATTCGTCCAATTCACGAAAACGGGTTTCGGGTGCAAATTCAGAAGCCTCGGTTTCATCGAACTGAGCAGCAAAGTTTTTGATAAAATCATTCATTTCCATATTCTTGATATTATTTTTCTGTGATTAATGTTTTGAATTCAGTCATTTTTTTTGCGGGATTTCCACCCACCAGCGTATATGGAGGCACATTACGCACAACAACAGATCCGGCAGATACCACCGCCTTCTCTCCTACTGTTACTCCCGGTAGTAGAATTGATTTAACGCCAATCCATGCTCCACGGCGTATCACAACCGGTGAGACCTGTGAAGGGAAAACACCTTCGAAATGAGGATAAGGATTGCTGTGAGCCAGTATGGTGGTTTCATTTACCACAGATACGTTATCTTCAATAAAAATATATTCGGGATAGGCATTATCGATAGTACATTGCATACCAATATACACATTTTTACCGATGTGAACGCCACGCCAGCGATGCATTTTTACCCTCCAACCATTCAACGGACAAAAATAAGCCATTCGAAAGAGCACAATATTTTTGATTTTGCGATATACAAAAGCAAATTTACCTATTTTTCGACGTTGTGAAGAGTTTTCTATTGTTTTTGAAATGCTCTTTACATGATCAAAATAGGGTATATTGAAACCTTCGGGTATATTTTTGTATTGTTCTGACATGAAAGACAAATTCTGTAATCTACTTTTTCCAATAAAGTTGAACAAATTTAGCATATATTCCTCTGATAAATGCATTTTTGCGTGAAATTCTTTTTATTTTATTACGCAGAAGCTCTCTGACAAAAATAAAAAACCACTTCGGCAGTGAATCTGTCCATAAAGTATGCGCTAAAATCATACTTTTTTCCGGAAAGTTTCCGGCTTTGATACAGGCTACAATTTCATCTGTGGTATGAAAAGTTAAGTCAAAAGGACTCTCCACAACATCTCTGACGGCGGTTTTACGCCCGTCCCAGCAATATCCTGTATCAGTAAGATAAAACACTGAATTAAAATCAATTGACAAATAAGGTTCTCCCAATAAATTTTCATTCTGTAAATCAAATTTTGTCCACATTTGTCGGTTATCGTACTTCGATGTAGAACTGCCATGCATACAAACAGTTTCTACGGATGAATATGTTCGGAAATATTGTAAATTATTTCGGAAAGTTTGAATGGCTTTTTCATAATCACCATCTGCAAAAACCAGATCTTCGTAATGATATCCCAATTCATGACCTAACTGAACAATTTCAGTAATAACCTCAGGTTGATTGCTTTGCTTGACAATACGAAAATTATAGGTTGCTCTGATTTGTAAATCAGCCTCCAACTGAGCCATTTTTAGCGCATTTCCGGCCATTTCATCTACATCGTGCCGAAGAATGACATATTTATCAAATGTATTCCCTTTGCAATAATCGGCAAAAGTAATAAAATGAAAACCGGCACTTTGCAGTGCCAGTAGTAATTGTTTGTATTTTTTTAGTGTAAAATCCAAAATAGTAAAATTTATACAATGAATTATTTAAAGGTAAACTGATAATCAGGATTTTCACGCATAATTTTTCCACTTTCGGGATAGTTTTCAATAAACCATGTCAGAAATTTAGCATAATCAATCTTTTCCGACAACATTTTTTGCCTTCTTTCCTGAAATACATTTTTTCTATCAGGCATATCAATTAAGTCTTGAATAACCTGATAAAGTCGATGAATTTGGGTGGTTTTCACTCCAAATCCGAGCTTGTAATCATCCTCCAACTCACGAAGGTAACCAATGCGACCCACAAAATCGTTAAACCGAACAAAAGGAATTCCCAGAACTCCGGCTTCGGCTGCCATGGTTTGACTATCGCCAATATAAATTTGTGCAAAAGCCATCACGTGATGCATATCCAGCGGATTTATTTTAATGCGATAAGGCTCAAACTGCGGTTCCAATTCACGTTCGGCAGTAATATAAATATCTCCGTGTGGTTTCAGAATATCTATAATGTGTTGAGCTATTTCGGTGTTAATACCCTGTATATTATCGTCGTGATACGCTTTAAGTTTTGCAAAACGCAGTATAAAATACGGCTTTTCGGCTGAAAAGTATTTTTCTACGATTCTTTTATCCGGAGTAAAGTGGTTGGGATGCAAATAAGCCAATTCGTGATAACTTTCGTATTTTACCGATTTACTATCGAATTTACCGTTGTTGCAGCATTTGGGGGTAAGTAATTCTTTAATAAATGGAAATGCTACTTTACCAAACGCTGGAACAACATTTGCATCATCTTCTCCTGTATTTACAGAGAACTTATTTAGCAACCAAGCAATATGTGCTACCTCAACAGTAGAACCTGTTAATAAATCAATATTGTGTTCTTTAGAAAATTTCATTATGCGAAAATCACGCACAATCATACCCCAAAGAATACCTATTTTTGAATCTTTTCTTTCTTTTGGTAAAATATTATAATAAGGAACTCCATCTTTTTCAAGTAATTCTTGTAACACATCTTTTGTTTTAATTAATACATAAATATTATTACCTGAATTTTGAAGATTCTTAAAAACATTTTTGTACAAATGATAATGAGCGGGATGACTAAGTTGAATTAATATATTCATTTGTCAATTGATTTTTTATTAATTAGCATAAAATTAATCTCTTACAAAACTTCACAACATCTACTAAGAGTTCGAACTAAATCAAATCCATCCCAAATGACTGAGAAATCAGTTGTTTGACCAATAGGTACAATCCGATCAATACCTGATAAATTTTCATTCCGAACAAATTCATCTAACTCATTTTGAGCAAAGCCATAGTAGGCCATGGTTTGATATTTTCGATTTATTATTGTAGTTAATTCAGCAAGTGAATTAGCATGATATTCCATAAAATAACCACTTGAACAACGATATTCTTCCAAATCAACCGTTAAATTTTCTATCTCAATACGCCACAATAAATTATCTGTTGGTGGTGTTTGGCGGATTCCAACAGTATTTGCGGCACTATTATAAAGCGCAGTAAGTTTATCCACAGCTATGACAGGTTGCACTTTTCCGTATCTCTGAACTACAATTTTATGTAACTCAGCCCAAAAAATGGATTTTGCCCTCTCAACTTCGTATTTTGTCCCAAACCAATTTATTAGATGTGGTGCTGTACAAGCATTCTGATCAAACAAATAGGTGTCGTTGTAAAACGCCAGTGCTATTTTCTCAGTTTTTTCTTCTAACAAATATGCTTTGGCATTGATAACGCATAAGGAATATCTATCTGCAAAAGTAACATCGAACGAACGGGCTGGTATCAAACTTTTTCGAATCTGAGCAATTGTTTCATCGCCTCCCCAGATTACCCGCACATCGCAAAACGAAGAGAAAAATGAAGTGGCAGCACTATTTCTATCATACCTTATTAACGCAATTTTATCTGTTACAGTTTTAAATTCATTGTTTTCCGAAAGTCTTTTAATAGCATCGATAATAATTGTAATCTGTTCAAAATGCTTAGAGGGCAATCTGACAATATTCAAATTTCCGGCTACTATGCCACAAAGTAACGAATAAGCAAAATTAACAGGGACATTGGATGGGGCTACATGAAATACTATTCCTCTTCCTCTACGTATAACACCTTCATTTTCATAGTTCTTTTTTATTTGCAGAATATTTGCTTTCCTGCAAAAAAATGCAAATGTAGCTACATCCGGAAAATTCCGAATTTGAGAATCTTTGGTTATTTCCCTCGACAATGCATTTAAAAATACCACAGCATCCTCTGCAAATGGATGCGAAGCAGGTAATAACTTAAATTTCTCAATATCTACTGTATTGGGAAATAAGAATGATATTTCATTAGAATTTTGTTGCATATGTATCGCTACAGCCCCTTATCTCTGCATTTTTTAATCGTCCTTCAATTTTAAAATATTTACCTAATCTTCCACATGCACAATCATCTTCACCCAATAAAACACCTTCATCCTCGGTCAATAATGAATGTCCGGGATAGCTTTTAGGTAGAATAGAAAGCACCTGAATAATTCCTTTTTCACCAATAGATGCGATAGAAAAATCATGTGGTCTGCGTATAATAATATCCGAGAAAACAGGAGCATGAAGATGCCCGCATTCACACTCCATGTAAATTGTTCCGGTTTGTTCCACCATGCCATAGTAATCGTGAACGAAACTGATACCACACACATCCTTTAGTTTTTCCCTAAATACAGTGGATGAAACGGATTCACTGATTAGTTTTTTCCATCCACCACCATGAATTAATACAGCATTGGATAAATCAAGTCGAATATCCGAATTAACTAATTCTTTGTATAAATGTTGATACACCATAAAGGTAAAGCCAAACATAAAAATACGTTCGCCTTTGTATTTTTCTAAAAAACTCTGAAGTTCTTCTATATTCAACTCCATTTTGTCATTCAGAGCATACATACGCTTTGAACCAAACATAGAAAAACCCAATATACCGGCTCCACGTGCCGAAAACAAGTTGCGGTCTTTAATTACACTCTCACTATCAACAATAATCATTGGTACTCGCTGTGAACCAATAAATGACGAAACAATTTTAGTAAGTGCTTTGGTTTGGCTCGAAGAGGTGTCTCTATCCAAAAAAATACGTGAAACAGCCTGCCCGGATGTTCCCGATGATGTCATTGTTTTAATGACATCCTCCCTTGGAACACTATATAATTCGAACATCTTGAATAAGCGTACAGGAAGGAATGGTAATTCGGTATAATTATAATCACGCCTAATATCAAAATGAACACTATCCATCATCTTTTTAAACGGCAGACAATGCTTGTAATGATAGCGCGACAAACTTGTTAGAAATGGACTTAGTAATTTCTCCTTTTCTGTTTTATTCAGCGAATATGGTGGTATATCAAGTATTTCTATGAGTTCCATTCTTACATTTCTAATTTTGAATAGATTGTTTTACCCGATGTGTTTTTGGGAATCACATTAATGTGTTTTACCATAAAGGCGCTATGATTTATCCCAGTTTTAGTTGAAATATATTTCTTTACCTCATCTATCCGGTTTTGTTCAGTAATATATATCACCATCTTATCATCAGTGCCTGTACAGGCACAATCAGGCATTAAATTTTTCAGTAATCTTTCGGTTTCGTCTAAATTAACCCGATTACCAAACAACTTTATAAAACGTTTTTTTCTACCTACAATATAATAAAAATTATAAGTGTCCCTTTTAGCTAAATCGCCTGTGTACAATTTACCCATATTAACATCTCCAAGATTTAAGTCATCTCCACATTCGGCATAGCCAAGCGAAACATTTGGTCCATAATAAACCAATTCTCCTGTTTTATCAGCTTCCTCAATTTGATTCTTATTTTCGTCAATTAACTGAAAATTACCTTTCGGTATGGCAATACCTATACTACCAGCTTTCGACAGCGATTGTTCATAAGGCAAATAACTCATACGTGCAGTAGCCTCAGTTTGACCATACATTACAAAGAAACGCTTGTTGTTTTCAAGGCAATACGCTGCAAACTCTTTAGCTAGTTCAGTATTTAGTTTTCCACCTGCCTGAGTCATTGTTTTTAAATATGGTAAATCCATTCTAAAAATCCGAAGTCGTTTCAGCATTTCGTAAGTGTACGGAACGCCCGAAAGTGAAGTCGCCTTTTCGAACTTAAGAAATGTCCAGAACTCTTTTTCCATTAACGATCTATTTGTTAAAAGCAGGGTTGCACCCTTCAACAAATGACTGTTAATAACAGATAAACCAAACGAATAATGCATAGGTAAGGTTGTAATTGGTCGCTCTTTTGAGTCAATCGAAAGGTATTGAGCTATAGATTGAGCATTTGCCAATACATTTTCGTAACTTAGTCGTACCAACTTTGGACTTCCGGTACTGCCTGAAGTGGTTAGCAGGATGGCTAAATCGCTATGTAGAGGATATTGTATATCCTGTTTTAATTTAACTAAACAATAATCGGTAGTTTGATAATCAATCTGTTGAGAGTCAAATTCTTTTATACGCTCAATTGGTATCCAAAGATACTCAGGTTGATATAACTTAATTAAACTGTTCAATAAATCAATTTCCAAACCTGCATCGAGCATTAATGGAACTACCTTATTTGTAACAAATGAAATATAACCAGTTAGAGAATCTATCGTGTTTTGACAAAGACAGAAAACCAAGCAACGATGATTGATTTTGGAATATAATAAGTTGGAAAATGTTTCGAGTTCGTTATACATCAACTTTCCACCCTCCTTATCAGTAATAACTGCAAGTGAATTATTGAATGTATTTAAGTTTGAAAACAGCATTTATATATTCTAAATTAGAGTGACAAGTATTTTTCTTCAATATCTTGTGCTATTTGCTCGGGCAATAATCTATTTTTGCCCAACAAATAATTATAATCACCAGCGTGTCGGAATTTATCAGCAATCCCCAGACGAAGTAAAGGTGAATGAGAAGTTTTTGAACTTAGATATTCCGAAATGACACCACCTAATCCACCAATTTTACTATGCTCTTCAACCGACACAAGCAATTTAGAACTTGCATCACATGAATCAATACAGTCGTTGTCTAGTGGTTTTATGGTGTGAATATTCACAACCCGTACCAAAATACCTTTCTCTTTTAATATCTTTGATGCTTCCAATGAGTTACTAACCATAGTTCCGGTTGCAAAAATTGTCACATCACCTTCAGCGCTTAACTTTACGGCCTTACCAATTTCGAAATTATAATCCTCTTTATAAACCATTGGATTATTAAGGCCACCAGTCAATCGAATATAAACCGGACCATCAAAGTCTGCTGCAGCCAAAGCCACTTTAACTGCTTCGGTAGCATCAGCTGGCGAAAGAATAGTAATATTGGGAATGGCACGAATGATGGATAAATCTTCAATTGTATAATGTGTATTCCCCGAATAAGTCATAATTAAACCAGCTCCGGTTCCAACCACCTTTATATTACTTTTCATATAGCCCATGTAATGTCGCATTTGCTCACAACTGCGCATGGTTATAAAGGTAGCATAAGTAGTGGCAAAAACAATTTTACCTTCTTGGGCTAAGCCTGCACTTATACCTAACATGTTTTGTTCGGCAATTCCAATATTTAGAAATTTATCTGCATGCTTATTTATAAATCTTTCTAGTCCTGACAGATAGGCCAAGTCAGCAGTTAAAACCATAGCATTTTCATGCTGTTCGACTACATCAAAAACTGCTATTCCAAAAAATGCTCCTCGCTGTCCTAATTTCGACCAGGTCCTAAAATTTAACGAATTAAATGTAATCATTACTTTATACAATTTTAATTGTTTGCTCCGACATGGCAAGTTCAAATTGTTCTTGTGTTAAAACAGAATGATGCCATTCTTTTCTGTTTTCCATAAATGAAACACCTTTTCCCTTCACCGTATTAGCAATTATTGCTTGTGGTTTTTCAGGAACTGATGATCGAAAGGCTTTAAGCAATTGCTCAATACTATGACCGTCAACCTCGCAGGCATTAAATCCAAAAACTGTCAATTTATCCTTTAAACTTCCCATATTCATTACCACATCTACATTTCCATCGTACTGCAATTTATTGTGATCTACAATCACAACTAAATTGTCCAGTTTAAAATGCGATGCAGACATAAATGCTTCCCACACAATTCCCTCGTTACATTCACCATCACCTACTATAGCATAAACTTTGTAATTTTGATTGTTAATTTTACCCGCCAGCGCCACACCTATTGCATAACTGAGTCCCAGGCCCAAACTACCTCCCGAAAATTCAATACCGAATGGTACGTTGCGTGTTGCATGTCCGTGCAGCAGTGAACCGTTTGTTTCAAATTTCGATAGCTCATCATTGCTGATAAATCCATACTCATTTAGAACCGAATAATATGATAAAACGCAATGCCCCTTACTTATCACGACTCTATCCCTGTTATTGTCATTCGGATTTTTTGAGTCGAATTTCAATACAGAACCATATAGAGTAGCAAAAACCTCCACTAACGACAATCCCCCACCGAGGTGAGCACCGTTTTTGCCGGCATTCAGAGCCATCAATAACGATTTGTTGCGTAGTTTTGCTGCTAAACTTGTCAATCGTATTATTTCATTTTCTGCCATAATTTCTAAAGTTTTATTACATGCCACCATCCACTCTCACAACTTGCCCATTAACAAATGTTGATAAGTCCGAAGCTAAAAACAATGCCATATTTGCTATTTCTTCTGAAGTAGCTAATCGATTAAATGCACTCCCTGTAACTAAATTTTCTTTTGCTTTTTTTTCCATTTGAATTGCCATATCTGTGTCAGTTAGGCCTGGAGCTATTGCATTAACTCTAATATTATATGCCGCAAGTTCTTTCGAAAGTATTTTTGTTGCAGAAATGATTGCAGCTTTGCTAGAACCATAAGCCGAATATCCGGGATGGCTATCAATACCTACAACAGATGATAAATTAATTATACTACCACTTTTTTGTCTCATCATTAGTTTTGAAATTTGTTGTATTATCAATAATTGAGAAAAAAAGTTCACCTCAAAAACTTCTCTGATTTTTGTTATTGAGGTCATTTGTAACAATCCACCATGTGCCACACCAGCGTTATTTACTAAAATGTCAATTTTTACTTTATCAACAATCAAAAACTTTAATGCTTCCTTTATTTGCAGTTCATTGGTCAAATCAAAATAAAGAGGCTTAATTTCAATACCGTAAAACGATTTAATTTCTTCCAAAAAGAACACAAAATCAGGTGTTTCAACACGGGCACAAGCAAAAATATTTGCCCCGTTAGCAGCAAAAATTCTAACTATTGCCTTTCCAATACCTCTATTGCAGCCGGTTATTAGCGCAGTCTTATTTGTCAATAAATTAGAGGTTAATTCCATATTTCGACATTATTTCTTTTCCCTTTTCATAAGATGAAAAATCGATTATATCATCTGTATCCATCATAATATCAAAAGCATCTTCCAATGCTGCAATCAAACCCATATGTCCAACAGAATCCCATGTTTCTATAGATTGATAAGTTAATCCTACTAATTGTGAATCATTTATCTGAAAACAGGTTATGAATGATTCATTGTATTTTTCTAAATTTGTCATATTCATTAAAATTATATATTTTTTTATGTCATTCTTCTTTTGTAGTTTGCTACTTTTGAAGCTGGATTACCTCTTACAATTGTATATGCATCAACATCAGTAGAAACAACTGAACCTGCAGTAACCATTGAGTATTCACCAATAGTAACCCCCGGCAAAATAATACTTTTTATTGCTATTAAAGCCCCTTCTTTAATTATAACCGGGCTGACAGATGCTTTCGAAATTTTCTCAAAATGTTTATATGGATTAAAATGAGTAACCAACATTGAACCTGCATTTATAGCTGCTTTATCTTCAATATATATATATTCAGGATAAGCATTGTCTAAAAACACAAACATTCCAATGTAGACATTATTACCAATGTTAACACCTTTCCACTTATTTAGCTTTACACGTATAGAATTAAAAGGAGCGATATAAGCAAATAATAAAATTAAATAATTTCTTAACCTCCTTAAAGAATATAAGAATGGGCTTAATTCTCTGCTTCCTCTACCATTCTCAATCGTTTTGGAAATACTCTTATCATAATCACTGTAAGGTATTAATTTGCTTTCTTTTATATCAAAAAATGATTTTTTCATTTATACTCAGCTAATTAAATGATTCAATTTTTTTATTACAAATGTTCCTATTAAATAAAGAATTGGTTTACAAATATACAAAAACCGTCCGTGTTCTACTAATTCCCCACTAAATTTAGCTTTAAAATCACGAACGCCATATTCTTTATCCGGTTTACCGGCCCCCATAAAATCAAAACATGCATAACCGTTTTTTGAGGCATATTCAATAGCTGTCCATGTGGCCAATGTGGATGGATAAATGTTTGTATCCGGTTGTTCTTCACCACACACAAACCACTCATAAACAGTTTTATCGGATAACATGACACAACAAATACCGCCAATAACTTTATCGATGCGCTTTACAACAAACAAGCGACAAAAATCATATTTTACGATTTCTTTAAAGAATTCCAATGGAAACAGTGGCGTTTTAATTCTGGTTTTGTACAAATTTGATAAAATGGAGTAAAAATCCTGAATATCTTTTGATTCCGTTGACGGTAAACAGTTTACACCGGCAGCAAGTGTTTGTTTTATTTGCCGACGTTTTGTTGCACTCAATTTTGAAATAACAACTGAACTATCTGATGTGGTATTAACCTGAAAATTCAGATGTTTATAATAAGAAAACCCTGCTGCTTCAAAATTCTTTTTGTAATCTGAATAATCGGTAAAATTTCTGATTTCTATATAAATAGCATCGTTTTCAAGTTCATTCTTTACATTTAACAGAAGGAATTCTAAGGCTTCGGAAGAAATATTTTTATGAAGTAAAAAGCCTCCCGGGATAATAGCTCTTCTGCTAAAATAAGGTTTTATCCATTTTCCTTCGGAAATAATATAACCACAGGCTATCCCTGTTAATCTATCATCTTCGGTAACTCCAAATAAAAAAGGACGAAGAAAACTCAGGTTTTTGTAAAACTCATAACATTCAGGCGTTTGAAAAAATGAAGTATTTGGGGAGGTGTCAACTAACTGCTGCCACTTATCTAAATTAATTTCACCTTTTTCAAAAAATATCTTCATATATTGATAATTAATTCTTTTTTCTTCCAATAAATTTATAAGCTCTCATTAAAACACTTATAATCAAATCATTGTTTCTTAAAATGTGTTTTAAAACAACTTTTACATAGTTTAAAAATGTATCTACATAAATATATAATTTTGAATAATTTTTAAAACTCTCCCCTGTATCTTCTTTTAAAATTCCAGTTATCTTCAGAGCAATTTCGTAATAAATTCGAGATGTAAAATGATTAATATTGTTCGTAAAATCATCCTGATTTTTCACTATTTCATTTAAATCAATCAACTTCAACCTGTTTGTGGATTTTGCTAATTTTCGAATTTTATTGTTGAGTTCTTTATGCGACAGATGTCTTTCTTTAAAATCATTTTCCATGAATTTTTCACATGGAAATTCAACGCCTAAAATCAGGCATAATGTTGTTTTATTATCTAGAAAAGTCAGTATTTTTCTTATTCTTTCTTCATAGTCTTCAGGTTTTGTTTTACCAATAAATTCATAATTCTTGCTGAATTCTTTCAAATAATCCAATGTAAAATTATTATTTCCGGTATAATACTTTCCTGTTATATAGTCATTCCAGTATTGAGGATCTGTTATTGGGAACATATATGAACCAAAAGCAACTTGTAGTTTTGTTCCCTTTTTTTGATAAATACCGTAATTTGACTCAATCAGTGTGCTTAAAATAATTACATTGTAAGACTCTTTGAACATTCTACCATTCAACATTTCCGGGTCAACAAATATACAATCATTTACAATTTGTTGCTTCTCCTGAGAATTATATTCGTTAAGTCCTATAATATGAACCGAATGATTATGAGCCTCAATTATTCTAGCTTTGACATCCTCAACGTAAGTAAATTCGTAAGAGAATTTATTACTATTTTTAATGTATGTCATTGATTTTGAAAGATCACATGGACCTTTAACAAGAACTTTTAATTTGTTAGAATCTATTGAGTTATCATCAGCAAATTCAACATTTTCATTTTTTCCAGAATTAATCCATAATGGTGCTTCTTTTTTCTCAACCAATGAAACGACTTCTCCGTATATTTTCAGATTCGGACACCCAAGAATTGAGTAAACATACTGTTCAACTCCAAGTCCAATTGTTCTACAAGAAAATAAAAAATGTTCGAGTTCATTGTCCTTCAATGCATAAAAACCTACTATGCCATAGTTACCAAATTTGTCATTAACTTCAATGTATCCGCAATTATAACTTTTATCATCAAATACTTTAACTAACTCATCATATTCAATTCTTTTTTTTGTGTAATTAAGTTGATTTGACCTTAAAATAAGTTCATGAATTCTTTCAGCTTCAGGTTTACAATTATGTTCAATAACCAATTTTATGTTACTTGAAAACAAAAAATCTATATTACTTTCAAATTTTCCCTGTTCAGTATTTTTAATTTCAAGCAATTTATATTGATTTAATCTTTTATGTTCTGTATCAGTTTTTAGATTTCCCGATATAAAATTAATTAAGTTATCAATAATTGAAGGCTCAGCTATCATCAAAGTTTCAGAATAATGCTTAGCTTCATTAAGATTTGTAAGATCATCATCTATAAACAACACATTATCAGGACGCAGAGACATATTTGAAATCAAATTTTTAACTCTGGGGCCTTTTGATGTCCAATCAACTGAGGGAAAAACAAAATATTCCAATACCCCCAACTCTTTCAGCTTATTTACACAATTTTCTAATGAATTTTTTGAACAAATAGAGTTGATTATGCCACAATCAGTCAAATCTCTTACTAATTGAATATTTTTTTCAATCGGAATTATTTCAGTTTCACTGATAATCCCCTGCCAAAAAGTATTGTCTAAATCCCAAATTACAAGTTTTATTTTATTAAAATCTATTTCCATATTATTTGTTACAAATTTTATCATATAATATCAATAAATTAGCTGTAATAGTATCTGAATCAAATTTCTTAAGTTTAATCCGTTGACGTCCATTCGTTCGAATGTTATTATGGAATATTGAGTTTAGAAAAGTTATTATATCTTTTTCATTATACGAACAAATATAACATCCTTTTGTTTCGCCAATAATTTCAGCCACATCGCCTACATTGACAGATACTACCGGACAATTGCAAGCCATAGCTTCTTTGATAAACTGCGGTGAACCTTCGGTATGACTTGTCATCAAACAAGCATCCATAGCATTCATAAGTAAAGCTACCTGTTCGCGGGTATAGCCGTTTAATTCAATCAATTTTATGTCAGGAATTTGATTTGCAACAGCCATCGCTAACTCAGGATTCTTCACTTTGTTGGTAAAACTACCGGCAAAAAGAACTAATTTATCTTTTTCGCTCAACCCAAGAGCTTTACGTGCTTCATTTTTATCAACAGGCTTAAATACAGACAAATCTACTCCACACGGCATCAACGAATAACATTTACTTACTCCTGCTTTACTGATATTCTTTTGTGAAACAAATATATTCCATGCCGATAAACGAATCGCTACTTTCGAAAACCGAAATGCTTTTTTATGGTTTATATCACTACCATGATAAGTAGTAACAACCGGTATTTTCCGTTGCAAATTAGCCAATAAACCGGACAAACCATAATGAGCATGAATTAAGTTCGGTTCAAATTCCCTTATTTTATTATTTAATCTTTTCAGATGACTCAAATAACCCCATACTCCTTTACCTTCAATAGTGAAATAATCGCACTCCACTCCCGCCCTGATCAATCCTTCCACCTGATCGGTAATAAACGGCGCTATCCGACCGGAATTTTTGCTACAAACAATCAGTATTTTTGAGTTCTGAGTTTTGAGTTCTGAGTTTTGAGCCATTCTTTTTTGTAAGTTATGAGTACAATGGGTCGTTATAAAATCACATAATATATTCATAAACAATTATATATAGTACAAATGGATCATTTCTAAAATATCTATATTTACAAAATTAAACACAAAGACGCAAAGTTAATAATTTTAATAATATACTAATAGAGTTCGTCTTGACTTATTATTTATGAGCCTGTCTTATAAGCTAATTTTTAAGACAACCTACTTACAATTTGTAAGAAAAATTTTCGAACGCAAAGACACAACGTCGCAACGACACGAAGAACATACTTTTGCGGCTTTGTGTCGTAGCGACTTAGCGTTCAAAAAATGAATTATTTAATAGAGTTTATATAAGTTAGATGATTATAGTATTCATTTTTAGAATTTTATCATTTCGACCTCTATCCCTAACCCTTTCTCCCAAGGAGAAAGGGGACACGGCAGCTCGTTTAATGAGATTCGCTTACTGTTTTCAATCCGCAAAGTCCCTCTCCATGGGAGAGGGAACCAACGGTCAACGACCGAAGGGAGTTAATTAGGGAGAGGTCAAATTGCATTGATATTCAATTGTATAAGATTCTATTTTGTATAATCTCTAATACAATAATTTCAATTTATAACTTTATGAAATTGTAAAGGGACTTTTAAGACAACCTCAGAAATATTAATTAAATAAAACGAAAGCTCCGTAGGAACGACATTAAAATAAGTCAAGACGACTTCATAATCAAAATAAATACCACAAAGAACGCAAAGAAGAAAACTTAAAAGTTTTAAAAAACTATTTTCAACTTTCTTTCCCCATAATCATAAAGAAATCCATTTCCTTTCCCCAAAAATACAAAAAAAGTTCATTTTCCTTTCCCCAATGGGGGAAAGTACCCGAAGGGGGATAGAGGTTGGCTTCGTGACTTTGGTCTTTGCGTTCAAAATGTATTTTTTATAACAAACCATTGGAGTAGGAGTTTTGACAAAACTATATATCTGATTTTTTTACCCCAAATTTTTCCGGATTGTTATACATATATTTGAGAAGTTTCGTAATCTCTTCATTTTTATTCATGAAGTTCAAATATACATCATTATTCAGGTAATTATGATGCTTAGCAAAATCAAGCCAGACCATTGTTTCACTGTTTTCTCCCATGCAATCTGTCCTTCAATAAAAAGTGTTTAAGGTAATCTCTTTTTCTATAAGCCTCAGCTAAATTAGCGCAAACAGATCTGGAGGATCTCCGAATTTGATCGGTAAGAGCATATTTTTCTTCAAAAGGGAAAGTTAGACTTAAATCAAAAACATCACATCCCTGCTCAAATGCCTTTTTAAAAGCAATTAGGTTTCTAAAATCATTATATGTATCATCCATAAAATATAAAAATATTAATGTTACTCAATACTCAGAACTCAAAACTCAGAACTAACCTACACCAACCCTCTCCCAGCCAATTTAAACCAACTCCAACCAACTAATGCCACAAAGATAAATACCATCCACCATGTAAAGTATTTCTTGTTTTTATTATCTATTTTACTAATTCCGTAGGCTGCCATAACCAATATAAAAGGTAAAGCAGGCTGATGAAAACGTTCCGACTGGGCAAATGCACTCATGGCAATAATTCCCAGATAACCAATAGTAAATGTACCTATTAAAAGGTGATCACGCCATTTTTTTTCTTTAATAACCATAATTAAGGCAAGAATGGTAAAAAATGCCATGATATTTTTTACATAATTTCCACCGTTTAACATTTGTTGTACTTCCTGACCATCTGTTCCAACCATAGTGGGAAAAGGTATTACAAATATCAAAGGAGCAAATACCGCTCCTCCGGCATATTTGGCAAACTGATTACCTCCCTCTCTTTTCGCTCTCCATTCCATGGAAGTTTTCTGATTTTCACCTCTGTTTTCCCAGACCTGTTCTACTTCCGTTGCTATTTTTCCTCCGGCAAAATAGCCAATAGCCAACACCACCCATATAGTAAGTACTGCTTTTCTTCCAAAATTCATAACCCTGCTGGAGGAGAAAACAACCGTAGTAAAAAGTGCAAAAAGCGCTGTAGCTCCTAATGCTGTACGCAAAAAGAATAATGAGCTGGCAAGAACAATAGGCAATCCGATATTAATAAAATTGTAAGTTTTGCTCCGCAATAAATAATCTGCCCGTTCCACAAATGCCACTGAAAGGAAAACCATTTCTGCTTCCTTTAAATGGGATCCGGTATAATAAATGAGATTAGGCATTAACATAAAGAAAATGCCGGCCATACGTCCTGTTTGTTCTCCGAAATTACGAACCGACAACCGATATATTAGCAATGCTGCAAATGCTCCCAATACAGCTTTTATTAATCGGGGAATAATCACATTTTTACCGAAAACCATATAAATCGTTCCCAGATAAGAGGCATATCCGGAGTCTGATATTCCAACCTGATCAATTAATGTACTCACATAGGAAAATCCATTTGCAGCTACATTTCCGGCCATTCGTTCATACGAGTACACATCAGCGGCATGAAAATCATATGGAGCACCGGTCATTCCCAGATAAAAGAAATAACTGAAAATCACCCACACAACACGTATGATAAGTGCTGTTTGGAAAATTCTGGTTTCGAAGGCTTTTGTTGATAAATTGGTCCAATTCACAGACATTTGATTAGAAAGTGTGAAAAAAGCCAACACTTCAACCAAACCAAATATCCACCAGAGGATAGGTAAAAAATGTGACATAAACACGATATTGACAACAACAAGTGCTGTAATATACAATGTTATTGCTTTGGAAGTAAAGTATTTGGGAAAATAACTGAGCATCGTTTACAAATTATTCAATTGTTGTTATCAAAGTCGTCTAAACTTTTTTAATGTCGCTCCTACGGAGCTTTCGTTTTATTTAATTAATATTTCTGAGGTTGTCTTAAAAAGTCCCTTTACAATTTCATAAAGTTATAAATTGAAAGTATTGTATTAAATAATTCATTTTTTGAACGCTAAGTCGCTACGACACAAAGCCGCAAAAGTATGTTCTTCGTGTCGTTGCGACGTTGTGTCTTTGCGTTCGAAAATTTTTCTTACAAATTGTAAGTAGGTTGTCTTAAAAATTAGCTTATAAGACAGGCTCATAAATAATAAGTCAAGACGAACTCATTATATTCATTGACTATAAGTCTATTGTTATATAGTTTTATATAATTGATAAAGACTGTCAATATGCTGTTGAATATTAAATTTATGCCTGATTTTCATGGCATTCATGATTGCATTATTTTTATATAACTCCCTATTATTCAGATAATCAATAAATTTTACCAATAAATCATTTTCGTTTTTGGTTTGATAAACATTGGCCAACTTTCCGTTGTCAGTCACTTCCAGCATAACCGACCAATCATTCACAAATACAGGAATACCAGCTGAAATAGCCTCAATCACGGCTATTCCGAATGTGTCGTGATCGGTTGAATAAATAAATGCATCCATTTGCTTTAACAATCCGGGCACATCGTTTCTACTACCCAGAAAATGAACCTGATTCTCTAATTTATGTTCAGCACAGAATTTGACGCATTCGTTGTATTTTTCGGGTAAAGTGTCTGATTTCTTTCCAATAAAGATAAAATTAAAATCAATAGTTTCTGATTTCAACAATAAAAGAAATTTACAAATGGTGTAAGGATCCCGACCATGAACAAAATTACCAACCGTGCCAAATAGAAGTGAACCGGCATGTAACTTCAACTCTTTCCGTATATCATTTTCGATGTTAACTTCATTAAATTTCTCAAACGAAATGCCATTATATACAACTTCCTGATTTTCAGAATTTAGTTTATATTTTTTTTGGTAATAATCTCTTACATTATTACTTACAAATACATTTCTGTCTGTAATTTTTATAGCAAAGTTCAGTAATAATTTGCCAATGGTTGAAACATTATAATCGTAACCATGAAAAGTTTGAACAATTTTGGTTTTTAAACCTATAGTAGCAAAAAATGAATAAACAGCATCAATAAACTGATGGGAATGGACTATATCAATTTTATTTTCTTTTATGTTTCCCCGTAATTCAAAAATAAATTTTACCGGATTATTGTTGGTCTGTAATTTTTTTATCGTTGCTCCTGAAGCTAGAAAGTCAGATTCAAGAACCCCTGATTTTCTATAAAAGCAAACGATGTCAAATGTAGCATGTCTATGATTTTTCAAAACATCCAACATAAGAGTTTCAGTTCCACCCCTGTTTAACGAACCCAATAAATATGCTACTTTCATTATAATATTCCCAAAAGTTTTATTGCAGATTCAGGAGAAACAAAATTCTCGTAATATTTTCTGGCATTATTTTCGAGTTTTGTTCGGTAATTTATATCTGAATTGATTTTCAGAATAGCTTCTTTCATTTCCTCCTTATTATGCACGAAATGTATATGTTCCCCATGAACTAGCCTTGAAGGCAATTCATTACTCAATGGAGTTGATATAATTGCTTTACCCATACACAAATACTCACCGAGTTTCCATCCATGGCAATTCCAAACAGCCGGAGTATTGAAAACAACAACCGATTTTCTTAATTTATCAATATATTCTGATTGAGAAAGTGATTTTTGAATCTGCAAATGCTTAAATTCATTGTTTCCCAACATACTCTGAACAAAACCGCCTTCAAACCTGATATCTTCCAGTTCTAAACAGGTTTCCATAAAATCAGCTCTTACTTTGTTTGTAGTTTTATTTAGCTTATTCCATTCATCGCTGTGCCATAGCGTATTGAGTGAAAACACATAATTATTTTTTGCTTGAGACAAAGGATATTGCGAAATATATAATTTTCTATTCTGTTTGAAAAATGATAAAAAGTATTTTTTTGAATTTTCAGGATGTAAAATAAAATAATTTTTGATTGACAAAATAAACGACTCCGGAAATGAAAGTACTCTGATTCCAAAATTCGGACCTAACACTTTTACTTTAGGAAATCTGTCAAGTGGTGTCTTGTCAAAATTGGTATTTACTTTTCCATAAATATCAGACCAATTGTAAACTTCCTGATTTTTAAGTTCATTTGAATCATTATAATCAATACATATTTTTTTAAATTTATTTTCAGCAGTATATACCAAAAATAAAAGTAAACCAGATTTAACCGGAAAAAGATGAAGTTCCTTAACAGAAGCAAATCTTACGTTGTCTTTACCAAACAATTGATATAATCCTGCCATATAATAAGAGGCATAAGGTAAATTCATATCAGGATAAACTATGACTCGTTTCATTTTTTGATGATTTTATATGCTATTTCCTTTGCCTTATAATAGAACCTTATCAGGAAACCGGGAATAATTACATATTTAAGTTTATCTTCGATGGGCTGGTATTTCCAATCAATCCCACGAATAATTTTCCGGATTTCAGAAGAATACATATTTCGGAGATAATATGGAAAAAGACCATATAATCGTAATTTATCGATCATAATTTTAAAATCCTTATTCAGATATAAGTCCTTATAATCAGTAAACAGCATGTGTTGATGTGGTTCATACAATTTCTTTCCGATGGCTCTGTTTTGTACTTCCACATCCTGATTATAATAGGCCAATGGTTTATTCAGCAGAGCCACTTTGTATTTTGCGGCTATTCTCACCCACAAATCAAAATCTTCACCCAGTTTCAATTGAGGATTAAACCCATTTTCAGTTATAAAATTAGTTTTTCGTATAATACATGCTCCTGTCCATACCGGCATCCAAAGTGATTTTGAATAGGCTTTGAAATAATTCATATAACCTTCCGTAAAATCGTTCTCTACTCCTATTTGTGCTGGAATCATTTTACTGTTCTTCACCTTATAATACGAAGCGGCATAGATGGCTGCTTCAGGATATTTCTTTATCAGGCTATACATTTCGTACAAATAATCCACATCCCACCAATCATCCGCATCCAAAAAAGCAATAAAATCATATTTTGCAAGTTTTACTCCATTATTTCGGGTGGTAGATACACCTTTATTAAGCTGTCTGTAAACATGCACCTTTTTTATTTCAGGACTCTCTATTCCTGACTTCAAACTATCTTCATTTTCTGACTCAGAACTCAAAAACCGAAACTCAAAACTATCATCACCTCCCCGCTCCTCACTTAATTTCCGCAATTTTTCAAAAGAGTTATCAGTGCTGCCATCGTCAATCACTATCAACTCAAACTCCTGAAAGGTTTGAGCCAATACCGATCGAATCGCTTTTTCGATATAAGGAGCTTTATTATATAGTGGAATTATGACCGAAAACATGGTTTTTATCTGATTCTTTATCTTTTATGCAAATATACAATTTAGTTTTTAAAAAGGGATTCCGGTCGGACTATAAATATGAAGTGACCTCAGGTTTTAGTTGATGGGTATAGTTGCTTAGTATTGAAAAAACTCCCGAAGATTCGGGAGTTTTTTCAGATAAATGTCGCTACAAAATAACTCTCGTTTGACAAGATAAATTTAAGTTGCATTTCAATCGTCAAAATATGTAAACCCTTAGTTTATGAATTTACCCTTAGTAGCAAGTCAATATATACGAAAAAAGCCCTTATTAAACATGCTACAATGGGTTTAACCTTATACGTGGGACAATATCTAATTCAACGCTGTCAGGTTTTTCAAACGCTGACAGGTTTAGTCATACACCAAAAATCCGCTCTAACTGAAGGAGTTTGTAGTTTCTGTATATTTATTAGTCATTATATAAGTTAGGATATCTATAATTTTTGGTTAGTTTTATTTATTTTCATTTCCGACCCCCAAACCCCCAAATGGGGGCTTTAAGACGTAGTTTTTGAATTTTTATAAAAAAAGCTAATAGCCCCCAAATAGCACTTTTTAGCCCCCATTTGGGGGTTTGGGGGTCAATAAAATTCTAACTTATATAAACTTTATTAATATGTCAGGTCTTCCGTCAAGTCGGAATGTTCCATTTGCACCTTGAATAAGGACAGAGTTCCGTTATATTTGTTGAAAATGTATACAGATCTTGAATTTCAGGTACGGAGTATCGTAATATATAGACATTTAGGGTCTGCTGACAAACTATTAATAACTACGAAGTAGTTAAATCTGATTAGCCCCGAATAAAATTCGGGGATGATTTATATATGATTTGTAGAACTCTGTAGGAGTTCAATGTTCACAATAGCATGATATTGAACTCTTACAGAGTTCGAAAACCCATACATCATTATCCATGGGTAAGTACCCAAGGCTAATCTTATTGAACTCTTTCAGAGTTCTTTGTAATGAAAATTAATATTTTTAATTCAAGGATATTTGAAAATAAAATAATAATTGCTTGCACTTAAATTTTAATAAATGAATTTATAATGTTGTTATTGAGTGGAATAATTGTTTTTCAGCAAACTATAATTAGGCATAATAATACAAATGAATATGAAAACGTATCATTGAATATTATTCACTACTTAACCACAAATTTTCTACAACAACTTCATTTTTGTAGCAATGCTGTAGGCTATAAAAGTGTTTTTCACCTTGAGTTTTCGTATACAACTCTTTCGTTGATTTTTTACGGTATTATATTTTGTTCCCAGTATGGCTGCTATCTCTCTGCTTTTGAAACCTTCGTTGACTAATTTCAGTATCTGTATCTCCCTGTCGCTTAAACGTACTGCATTTATTTTAAGATCATTGCCTGGTATTTTATGTGAAAAATCGCGGTACTTATCATTTTCAGGACAATAAGTACCGGGCATTCGTTCGGTTTCTATCTGAATTAACCAGGGAACTCCCTTTTCATCCAACTTTAATACACTGATATGAAACATAAAAAAGGCATACTCTCCTGTCAGATTTCTTAATCGCCGGATATATTTTAATCGAAATTTCATTTTTTCCTTCGTGGAAAGCGACATAAGCAGTTCATACCCCATTAATTCTGTCTCGAATGAAAATATACGATCAGAAGGATGTGTATGCTCTCTTAATAATTGTAATCCATCTATCCCTTTGGCAAGTAAGTTTGGAAAATTCAGCCATTTTTGATGGGCAGCCACATGCAATTCAATGCTGAACAGTTGCAGATTAAGTACAGTCAGGCTGTATCCGTGCTTTAAATTGTTGATTTGATAGTGTTTTTTCTGTTCTATCCACTCATTTTGCTGCATCTCAGTTGGAGTACATTCGTGATACCGGAAAGTGTTGTACCAGTCACTTTCCCATTCGGTTAAAGATTTCATTTGTCAGTTGAAGATTTTAGAGCAATCATCGGTACTCGTATAAGCTTTCATAGCAGAAAAACAAACAGTTATTTGTCGTAAACAAACTATGTTGTCTGCATCTGATTCGATGGAGCTATAGCTTTACCGGTTTTTGCTTTCTGATGTAACATGATATTATATTTCAAAAAAAGGTTGAAATGTGATTATTCAGATCACAATCGGCAGCAAATATAAATGTTAAAAATCGAATTTCAAAGAGTTGTTTATCAAATTCCGGAAAAAGTTAATGTTTTTTAGTCCCAAAGGGCTATTTTTTTGACACACAGATTTACAGATATTTACAGCAGAAAATCAACAGTAAGAATTATCAAATTCGTAATCCGGATTTGGTGCTACGAAAAATAAAATTGTTGATACGAAATCAGACTGTACGGATAAATAATTCTGCTTGGAAGAACAACAATTTCAATTTGTTGATACGAAAATCAACTTTTCAAATATACATATGAATTTTTCGGAGAGGAAAAGCCATTTTACGGAAGAGAAAAATAGAAATGATCATCAACAAAATAAAATTATTGATGAATAAAACCCAATGTTTCACTTAAAAAAATTTACTGACATGGCAAAAGCAAAAGTAAGTATCGATTTTTCGACACACAATTTCAACGACAAAGAGTTAAATGTAAAAGCAAGTTCAATTGTTGATGGATTAGCCGACAATCCGGGGTTTCCATCGCTGAAAGAATCTTCCGTACAAATCAAAGCAAAAAATGATTATTACGGAGGATTGTTAGCGAAAATGGAACTGGGCAACCGGCAAATTACGGCAGAAAAGAATGTGGCAAGAATTGAGCTGGAAGGAATTCTGAAAACAACCGGATTGAAAGTGCAGGATTTGAGCAATGGCGAGGAAGTACTGATATTGAGTACAGGGTTCGACATTAATCGCAAACCCACACCCGTTGGCATTTTAAATCAACCTGTTAATTTGCAAATTAAGTTGGGCAAGATAACTGGTACTCTGGAAGTAAGCTGGGATGTGGTACCGGGCGCATATAGTTACGAAATACGTTATACCCAAATGCCTAAAACGGATACCAGCATTTATAACAATATAACAAGTACCAAACGCAAAATAATGCTCGAAAATCTTACCCCCGGACAAACTTATAGTATACAGGTGGCAGGCGTAGGTTCAGACCCTAAAAGAGTGTGGAGTGTGGAAACGGTGAGTTGTTATGTGTCGTAAATAGAGATTTATACTAAAACAGCATGATGGATTATTTCATCATGCTGCTTTTTTTATCATTCAGGAAATTTACCTTGATGTATAAATCGAATCCAACATGAGGTTTCCTACATTTAAATCAAAATGATTTGGATCTGTATAGTTATACATATCAATATTTGTAGAATTTTTACCGGAGAAATTTACTACATTGGATTCACCGAAAATATTTTGAAGTTTTGATAAATCCCTTCGATTAATTTTATTTTGATAAAAATCAGGTGTTATAATTATTTTAAATTTAGTTTTGTTCCTTGTAAGAATATTGTTTACCTGTATCAAAACATCCTCTAATTCTGTACTTATTAAAGATTCACTTTCCTTCTCTTTAATCTGCAATTTTATAAATTTTGATTTATCAAGATTTCTGTTTTGAACTGGTAAGAAATTATGAATATTTGATTTATTCCAATCATTTGATATTGTATCAAAAATGGCTATTTCCTTTTTTCTATGTATTGAATTAATAACTGACTCACTGATTTTAAGTGGTTTTAAATACGCAATAAAATAAAAAAACTGATTATAAAAATATGTTTTACCTGATAAACGATAATCCTTTATTGATAGTACTTTAGTTGATTGCTGCTCTTTCGAAAATGAACTTGGAATATCAATTAATATCAATGCATTATCAATTTCACTACCTTCTTTCTCTAAAAAATTTAGCTTTTGATAAATGCCGGTCACTGTTTCAGCCCACGATTGAAAAACAAACTGACGAACATTATTGTCCCCTAACTTTTGTTTCCAATAATATGAATTAATACCACACGCTCTGGAACTGCCAAAAATGAAAGAATTGTATTGATAAGTATGACTATTTCTCAGAAACAACTCTACTGATGTATATTCACGATTTACAGTTGAGCAATCACTTAAATTGAATTCAGAAAGGTTTTTAAATGGATCTGTGAGTAAATAACACAATATAAGAATATTCAGTGGAACGCAAAAAAAGAATAATATTTTTCTGATAAACTTTTTCATTGTTAAAATTGGAAGTAAATAAACGACTGACTATTAGCTCCGAACTCCAGAATAATTCCAATGATAATATAATAAAAAGCCCATCTGATAAACCTTGATTTAATCATTGATATTTCGAGTCCGTGTTTTTTAAAACGTTGAATCCATTCAACAAATAAAAGAATAATAATGCATAGAATTGTTTTATTCATACCAACCATTATTACCGGTTTTGATATAATGTTTTGGAAAAACATCACATTTAAGTATTCAAAAGATTTGGTAAGTGTTTCGGCTCTGAAAAATACCCAACCAAGAATTACCAGAAAAAATGTAAACAACATTTGTCCACTTTCCTTTATGTTTGGGAACAATCTGCCTTCGGCGACAATATTGGTATTTTTACGATTTTTCTGAAGTAACAACAAAGGCATAAACAATAAGGCATGAAAAAATCCCCAAAAAATAAATGTCCAATTGGCTCCATGCCAAAAACCACTAATCAAAAAAATGATGAAAGTATTACGTACAGAAAGCCAACGTCCATTTCTACTTCCCCCGAGCGGAACATATATATAATCGCGAAACCATGTTGTAAGTGAAATGTGCCAGCGACGCCAAAATTCGGCTATATCTCTGGAGAAATAGGGAAAAGCAAAGTTTCGAAGAAGCTCTATACCAAACAACCGGGCAGTACCCAGAGCAATATCAGAATACCCGGAGAAATCACCATAAATTTGAAATGCAAAAAAAACAGCACCCAATAATAAGGTACTGCCATTATACGAAGTATAATTCGCAAATATATCATTTACATAAGTAGCACAATTATCAGCAATGACAATTTTTTTAAACAGTCCCCATAAAATTTGTCGTAAACCATCTGCAGCCTGCTCATATTGAAACTTTCTTTGTCGGGTAATTTGTGGCAAAAGATGTGTAGCTCTTTCAATAGGACCTGCTACCAACAATGGAAAAAAACTAACAAAAACTGAATAATGAATAAAATCCCTCTCTGGTTTTATTCTATCATTATATATATCAATCACATAGGATAATCCGTGAAATGTGTAAAATGATATTCCAACAGGCAGAATTACATTTATTGAACTATATGTTGCGTGGATACCAACATTATTCAGAGCTTCGACGAATGAACCTGCAAAAAAATTATAGTATTTAAATACTCCTAGAAATCCTACATTTACAACAATACTTATCCAAAACCATAGTTGCTTCACCCGATAGCTCTTTGATTGAGCCATTTGAATGCCTGTAAAATAATCGAGCGATGTAGAAAATATTAACAAAAATAGAAAACGCCAATCCCAACAAGCATAAAAATAGTAGCTGGCAACCAACAGAAGCATATTCTGTAACTTGAACTTCTTTACAGGTATAAGCCAATAGATGATAAGTACAAGGGGTAGAAAAAGAGCGAATCCTAAGGAATTAAAAAGCATTAAATTTTAATCTAATTTAAGAAACTGTTTTTGACAACATGCTATTTGAACTTTTTACAACCATATATTTGGATTTCAGGTTCAAGAATGGTTTTTCGAAATATGTGTATGACAACCACGATATTAAAACGGTAGAAACTAAGACACTGCTATATACCAGTATATATTTAAGAAACATATTTATTTCAATAGATTTATAAAAATATGATAACAGCAAGATAATCAACGGATGAATTACATAAATACCATAAGATATCTTTCCTATAAAATCAAAAACTTTTTTTTCAAGATTTAAGAATTTATTTTTATTCAAAACCTGACCTAAAATCATGCTTAACGAAGCAACAGCTATTAACTCCTGTCCGATAACCGCAGGAACATGAAAAATTCCAAGTCCCATTGTAAAAAACAATATCCAGGAGATTAGTTGAATCACTTTGTTTCCGGCTAACCTGATAAAATTCAAATTAGAAGATGAATATAAAATTGCACCGATTGCCCCAATCATCATACAATGGAAACGAGTTACCATAAAAAAACGATACCCAAATGATGAAGAACCCATAGTTAACCAGAAAAATAGTTTTGTAGCAAACAATACAATTAAAATAATTATTGCTGCTATCAGAATTTTATTTCCTGAAAATCGGGTAACCCATGGCCAAAACAAATAAAACTGCTCTTCAACACCAATACTCCAATAATGAATAAGAATAAGTATTCCATTCTGAGTAATAAAGGGCAAATTAGCGGCAAAAAAAACATAATACCAAAGTTCAGGAGTTAATATCTGCTCAATTTTGTTCAGGAAGACAAACACCAAAACTGATATAAAAATAAACAAATAGTAAATTGGCCAGATTCTTAATATACGACGGATATAGAATTTTGGAATGTCTACTGTATTAGTTTTTTTGATCTCGTTTATAAGAAGATAAGTAATAAGAAAACCACTTATAACAAAGAAGAGTGTAACACCATAACCTGCCATTGGCAATTCGTGCAACATGGGTAAACCAAAATCTGCTATACCTGTTAATGAAATATGCGATATAACTACCGACAAAGCTGCTATTGCGCGAAGTCCATTTAACCCCGGAAGATAAATTCTTTGTTCTTTCAAGATTTCAGTCGCTTTTCAAGGTTGAAATATATGCGAAACAAAACAGGATGAATTTTCAATAAAAAATAAATACGCCTGTGTCTGGGATAGATACTAACTGTTTTATAATTTTTCCAATTGATTCGTTTTCTTAATTCATTATCGTTTTTACCATATTTCAATTGTTCAGCTGGTACAAAACCCTTAAAATACTCACCGGCAATTTCGCGATACAGTTTTCTTTTATCGATACCTGTTATCGGATTAAAGAATTCAGCTAATTTATTGGCTACCGTAACTATATCAAAAATACGTTGTGGACTTTGAGTCTGCATTTTTGACCCTTCACGGATACGATAAATATAAACTTTATCGGAAATACATTGAAGTTTACCGGCATAATACATCACTTTTGGAATCCACAAATTATCTTCGTGAGTCACCGAAGTATCAAAAAACAGCTGATGTTTTCGAATAAATTCTGTTTTGTATAACCGAAGTACAACACATACAAAATGAAACTTCCGGCTTGCAAGTGCATATTGATTGTAATAATCCCAACCCGAAGCAAATTTTTCCGGTTTTATCTCATCAAATTCAATTTTCCCACTATTTTCGTACCATAGTTTCCCATTAAAACAGACAATATCAGGATCATCTGTCAGATTCTCTGCCAAAATCCGGAGTGAATCCGGTTCTATCCAGTCGTCGCTATCAATAAACCAGGTATAATCCCCCTGAGCTATCTTCAAGCCGGCATTTCGGGCAGCTGCAGTTCCTCCATTTTGCTTGTCAATAAGATGTAAGTTCTGATGCTTTTGTTCATATTGACGCAGAATTTTCAGACTATTATCAGTTGATCCATCGTTCACACAGATAACTTCGTAATCCGTAAAATCCTGACTAAAAATGGAGTCAAGACACTGGGACAGATATTTCTCTACGTTGTAGACGGGGATAATGATGGAGATAAGTACTGACATGATACACGATTCTACCTATCGATGATACATTTTAACTGATTTGTAAAACTCATTTTTAAAAAGACTGAAAAGCGATGTTTACCAGAACTTCCACTTTTATACAAATCTACAAGTTTAGCCTGATAATACTTGTATAATCTTTTTCTTAATATTTTATCGTTGAAAAACATAAATTTTGAGTTTTCATTAATCAATCTCTTATACAAGTATTTTAGTTCATTAATGGATACAGCATTATTTGAAGCAAGAAATTTATCAATAAAATCATTGTAGAAATCATCCTGACAACCCTCAACAGCCTTTTTCAGATAATTCAATTTAATCTCCCTGTCTTTTTGTGCCACCCTGTCATCAGTTTTGGTAACCTGAATACCGTGAATTCTGTATTTGTATAAAACCTGCGGGATATTCACCAATCTGCAATAAAAAATGGCTCTCGACCACAAATCATAATCCTCTGCGGGGAAAGTTTCCTGATCGTAATACAGTTGATGCTTCTCAAATGAATCTTTACGCCACACAGAAGTTGCATGTAAAACAGGTGAATAAAACATCATAGTGATTTTAACTGCCTCCGGATCTGATTCGCGTACCCAAATGGTATTTTCAGTTCCAAACATTTGCAACCCGCACGAACATAAGTCAATATCCGGATGGGATTCCAGAAAGTCAATCTGCGTTTGAAAACGCTCGGGCAACGATATATCATCACCATCCATGCGGGCAATATATTTACCTTTTGCCATGCGCAATCCTACATTCAGATTATTGGCTAATCCCAAATTAGTATCGTTACGATGATAGATAATTCGCTTATCAGTAAAACTTTTTGCTATATCAGCCGAATTATCCGTAGAGCAATCGTCCAGAATAATCAATTCAAAATCGGTAAATGTTTGATTCAATATACTTTCAACGGCTTCTACCAGATATAACGCGCAGTTATATACAGGCATAAGAACGGAGATAGTGGGTTGAAAATTAGTTTTCATTTAGCTGTAGTTAATATAATTGCTGAAAGTTTTTTTTTGACCTCTATCCCTAACCCTTTCTCCCATGGAGAAAGGGAATACTGCATCGGTATTTTATAATTTTGTTCAATCATCGTGATTACTTAAAGTCCCTCTCCTTGGGAGAGGAAACGAACGGTCAACGACCGAAGGGAGTTAATTATGGAGAGGTTCACTACTGAGAAGATGATTTAATACTAACTATACTCTTTTCATTTTACAAGTAATTGTATCTGAGCTATATTTTAATTTGTAGAACTTCATCTGCTCTTCAGCAATTTGATAATTCTTTGAGTTCGTACATCAGCCCCTCTTTTATCCAAATGATATGCTGTATTGAAAAACATAGTATCCGGGTAAGCAAATTCAACAGGCGGAATTGAAAATGAACTGTTATTTTGTTTTAGTGTAGCATCTATCTTATTGACAGTTAAAATCATATTCTGAAATTGAGTACGCTGAAGTGCTGGTGGAATAATAATTACATTCGCTCCGTTTTGCTCTGTTGCTATTTTAAAATCAGCTAAAATTTTAAATGATTTGTCGGATAATTGAGCAGCTGTTTGAGATGATGACTTTGTATTTATTTTTTGATTTGGATAGGACCAATGCATACTTTCATCACCATATTTATTAAACGAATTTCGTTTGAATACCTTTTCATAACCATCGGCCACTCCTTCTCCCATCACATCCAGTTTTTTATAAAATATTTTGGAAACGGCATATTCGATTATTTGTGGAGTTAAGTACATTAAATGTGTCGCCTTCATATTTTTCAGATTCCTTCTGTTCACATCAAAAAGCAACGCAACCAGCACCTTTTCACCCCGAAACATATTGCCTGTAAATTGTTCATATTCGGGAGCAATAACAATTACATCTCCCTTATTTATACTGTTTTGAACTTCAGACAACATAAATTCCAACCCAAGACCTGCATGTAAACCCATATTAACAACGGGGATATGTAGTGAATCCTCCAGCAGTTGACTGTTTAACCCAAAAGCAGTACTGGAACCACCAACAAATATAATCTTAGGAATTTGAATTGAATCCAACCGCCGGTGTTTATCAATATTGGAAAACAGAGAATTGTTTTCAATCTTTTTATTGGGAATCAGAAACAACAATACTGCAATTATTGTCAGGAACAATAGAAGAAAGGCACTTGTTCTAAGTATAAATTTTTTCATTGTCAGAACTGAAAATAAATAAAGGTTTCTGATTTACCACCCAATTGAACAATGACAACAATCAATATCAGGTAAACAGCCCAACGAACAACCTGTGGTTTTATCAGATTCTCCAACAAATGCAAAGCATGCTTTTGTTCCCGTTGTATCCATTCAGTCAACAACATAACAAAAATAAGGATTGAAATTGTTGTTATTTTAATGGTTGGTATGGTGAAAATAGAATAGTTGAAAATCAAAGATATATAATCGAATGCAACCGTTAATGACGAAGCCCGGAAGAAAATCCAGCCAATAATCACCAATAAAAATGTGACTGACATCTGAATAAATTCTGTAACACTTGGAAAAAACTTTCCTTGTGCTACCGAATTTGTATTTAACCTGTTTCGACCTAATAATAACAAAGGCATAAAAAGCATGGCATGATATGCTCCCCAAACAATAAAAGTCCAGTTGGCACCATGCCAGAAACCACTCACTAAAAATATTATAAAGGTATTTCTTACCGACATCCATTTACTTCCTCTGCTACCACCAAGCGGAATATACACATAGTCGCGAAACCAGGTTGTTAGTGAAATATGCCAGCGTCTCCAAAACTCAGCAATATCACGCGAAAAATACGGAAATCCAAAATTTCGCAACAGCTCAATACCCAACAAACGTGCAGTTCCTAATGCAATATCGGAATAACCCGAAAAATCGCCATAAATTTGAAAAGCAAAGAAAACTGCACCAATTAATAAAGTACTTGCATTTTGGTGCTGATAATCAGCAAATATCTGATTGACAATGGTAGCACAATTATCGGCAATAACAATTTTTTTAAACAAGCCCCACAGTATTTGTCGAAGTCCATCAACAGCTTTGGAATATTCGAATTTTCGTTGTGTGGTTATTTGCGGAAGTAAATGCGTTGCGCGCTCGATGGGACCGGCAACCAGTAAAGGAAAAAAGCATACAAAAACCGAATAATTGATAAAGTTATTTTCAGGTTTAATACGGTTGTTGTAGATATCGATAACATAAGACAGTCCGTGAAAAGTATAAAAAGAAATACCCACAGGCAAGATAACCTGAAGCGAAGCAAAATTGGTTTGAAATCCGAAATTCCCTAAAAGTCCTGAAAATGAATCAATAAAAAAATTGTAATATTTAAAAACTCCCAGAAAACCCAGATTGACAACTACACTTAACCAAAACCATAATTTTCGATAAGCCGTTGTTTTAGGATTTGTCATCAACAATCCGCTAACATAATCGAGCGAAGTTGAAAAAATGAGCAAAAATAAAAATCGCCAGTCCCAGCAACCATAAAAATAGTAACTGGCAACCAGCAATAAGATATTTTGAATTTTATATTTCTTAGAAAATAACCAATAGAAAATAAAAACTATTGGAAAAAACAGTGCAAACTGAATGGAATTGAACAGCATTTACTTTTTATGGCCTTATTTTTTTAGTGATGGATGTAATTCTTTTATATGTTTTCAACAAATGAACTTTATCCAAAAAAGCTATAAATTCTTGTTTTCTTGATTTTTTGTACCAACTGGCTGCATTGTAATGGTATGTTACAGAGTATTTGGGGTTAGCACAAAAAGCGTGTCCAAATATGCCGGTAGGATAAATAATCATATTATTTTCAAGCACCTGCTTTTCATCTTTATACCTGAAACCATATTTGGCAGCATATTTTGCGACTAATCTATCATTGTTTACATATTTCCGGTAATTCGTAGCATATTCCTCATCGGCTTCAATGGAATTATAGTAATCCCGTAGTTCACCAATCATTGTATTACCAGGCACGCAACCCATTGTTGAAGTCAACATTTCCAAATGGGGAATTTCCGTCCCTTTTATTAAAGGATTTCCTTCTGAATCAATTAAATGTACACCTTCTTTGTAAAACTCATTATATAATTCGATGGCTGAAAAGAAATCAGCATTCAGGTACTTGTCAAATTTCTTAAATGCTTCAACGTCGGTATCCAGATAAATGCCTCCATATTCATAAAGAACATTATATCTGCAAACATCCGAAACCAGAGCATATTTTTTCACTTTGTATGCATATTTCGAAGCAGAATACTTATCTACATCAAAAGTAGATTCGTCCCAACGCATTATTTTATAATCCGGCATAATTTTTTGCCACGATTTTATACAATCTGTCTGGGATTTTGGCATTATTCCTTTACCAAACCAGCAGTAGTGAATTATTTTGGGTATCATAATATCTATTGAAAATTCAAGAATCAACTTTAGCTTTTAAACTACTTTTTATGAATTTAGTAAAAGCATTATGAAATATTTTATGTTTTATATTAGGAACAAAATAATGACTGACAAGTAACCATAAAATCAAATAACTATATTGATTACACGATTCAAAAATTAATTTTAATCTCTGATGTTTTGGTTTCCAGGCAACAATATCTTTGTAATATTCATTTAACCAAAAATATAAATTTTCGGGTGAAACTTTCCTGAGAAACAATATGGCTTGAACTAAAACATTGATTCTGATTAATATATTATTAAAATCCCTCTTTTTTGTTGTCAATGAATTATTTCGAATGGCATAGCAGTAAAATACTTCATCTGCAACATAAAAAGTATTTGTTCTGAAAACTACCTGCAAATTAAACCAATTATCATTGCTGAATAGAACTTCCTGAAACAAAATATTATATTTGGTTATCAGGTCGCGTTTCAGAAACTTACTATACATTGCCGGTATATTGTAAATCAACTTCTTATTCTGAGTTTCATCTGCAATTTTCAGCATATTCATATAATAAGATTCCGGCAGTTGTTTTAACGTATCTGAATCAACACATTGATATTTAAAACATATTAAATCACTCTCATTATCAATATATAAATTAAGTACCTGATTAAACTCTTTTGAAAAGAAATCATCGGCATCTGCAAAAACCACCCACTTACCTTTGGCTCTTTCCAGTCCCAAATTCCGGGCATACCCTGCTCCTCTTCTACCGTTTTCGTTTTTTCCAAAAACAAATTCTACGTATGGATATTTTGCAGGCAAATGAAGCAGATTAACCCCCTGTGATTCCAGAATATCGCTGTTATCATCAACTACAATAATCTGAACATCATCTCTGAGTGGGATAGAATCCAAACACCGCACCAACAAGTGAGGTATATTTTTATGAGGAATAATAATAGAGTAGTTAAACATTTTCAAGGCATTGCATTTAATCTAATCAAACAAGTCCAACTTCACTGTTTTTTGTAAACTTTTAATTGTATAATAATTTGTTTAATGTTGATATATGTTTTTCCATTGAATAATTCACCCAAATATTTTTTTTCCCATTACCTCCCATATTCATGGCTAATTCTTTATCCTCAAGTAATTGGATCATATATTTTGCCATTTTATCCACATCGTGCTCATCAACAAGAAAACCTGTTACTTCATGTAAAACAACATCTTGAATTCCTGCATGTTTCGTCGATATTACAGGTAATCCCGCTGCACTAGCCTCCAAAACAGCAACAGGGGTCCCTTCCATATCGCCGTCCAATGCAGTGATGGAATGCTGTAAAAATCCAGTTGCTCTTTCATATATATCTTTTAATTCTTTAGCGGATACACTGCCTAAAAAAAATACATTTTCATTCATTTTAAAATAATTCACTATATTTACACATGTATTATATAGTGATCCATCTCCACAAAAGTAGAGTTTAGCAATAGGAAATTTTTCTAAAACTTTTTGAAAAGCAAGAATATTATAATAAGGTGCTTTTTTATTAACAAAGCGTCCAACAGAAATAAAAGAATTTTCTGAATATGAAGGTTTGAAATGAAAAAAATCATTATTTGGAGCACATGGGGAATATACAATTTTATCAACTGGAGCTCCAAGTTCAACCAATTTTTTTTCCATAGTTCTTGATACTGCAACAATATATTCAGAATAAATAAATAATTTCTTATATGCTATTTTATTCTCTTCCAATATTGTATTAATGGACAAATCATAACCATGGAAGTTTACAATAAGTGGAATTTTCATTTTTTTGCAAACAGATAAGATTTTTACTCCTGTCATTCCGTATTCTGCATATACCTTATCAATTTTATTTTTTTTAAATGACCAAGCTAAATTAATTTCCCATAATGGAATTTTATTTCTTCTGAAATATGATATTACTTTCCATATAAACCGTTTAATTACAGGTAAATTTATTGAACCATGACCTTCTAATTGATTAAAATTAATACCATAATAATAATATACATTGGCATCAAAATACTTTTTGTGAGCTTGAATAAAAGTCTCAGAATAAGCGTTCTCATTGGGAGAAAGAAGTGCTATATTTTTGTTCATAGTGAAAGCTTATTTTTTAACTTATAATAAATGAAATGAAAAATAAGATTGATTCTATTTTTATTTATAAAACTAAAGTTTAATATTGAGTAAAACGAATCCGAAAAAACTGTTCTTATTCTATGAATTTGAAACCAACGACTAAGAATCTTTTTTTCTTTTTTGTATACAAGTTTACTATTAATAATAATAATATCACACTGGTATTCAAATACTTTACATTCCTCTATTACTCGACAAACAATTTTATCTCTATTATTATGATTTCGTGTTGACTGTGATAAATATCTAAAATAATTCAGTCCTAATGCATTATAGCAAACATTACCACTAATAAGTATATTACTCCAAAAATACCAATCACCGGCCATTTTAAACTGTTCCAGTTTAAAAAAATCACATGTAATTGCAGATTTCTTAAAAACAACAGCACTTGCATTTTGAATCAGATTTTTATAAGTTAAAACATCTTGAATAAAAGTTTTACCTGGCATCGTAAAATTTTTCTCCCACAAAAATGGATTTAAATCACTTCCATAACTAATCGTATTTTCAGTTAATAGAATATTATTTTCATTTACTTGTATACTATTACAAAAAAACAACACATTATTTTCATCTTTGATAAGCTCTGACACAGCGGTATTTAAAAAATTGGATTCACACCAATCATCGCTTTCTGCAATCCAGATATATTCACCTTTCGCAATGTGAATACCCTTTTGCCATTGTTTAAATGTAGAACCTGAATTCGTTTCATTGTAAAAAATGTTTAAAACTTTTGGATGATTTCTATATTGTTCTATAATAACTTTGCTTTCATCAATACTATTATCATCAAGAATTATCAGCTCAAAATCCTGAAATGTCTGATTCAATACACTATCAATGCGTTGTTCCAAATATGGTGCATGATTATAATTTGGTATTATCACAGATACTTTAGGCATGTAATAATCTTTTTATTTTTCGATATTTTTTCAGAACACTTTCCATTAATTTATGGCCATTCGAGCTAGTTATTTTGACGTAAGCTTTACGAATGTTTTCTAACTCCACATGTTTGCTAATTTTTATTCTTAAAATATTTTCTATAAACCTAACATATTCAATTAGGTTTTTCTCGTTCAATACATCAGATATAACTTCCAAATAAGTATAACCGTCTTTTACATCCGGTTCTATATGACAACCTTCTCCCCATTCATTCCATGCATTGATAAAAACAAATTGTGAGTTCGAATTGAATTTACGTATTGTGTATTGACTAGCATTGTAAAGCGACATCTGAAATAGATATGGTGAATTATTTATATGAATTGTTGAACCAACTGATTTTCGCGCTGAATTATCCCAACCTGGTGAAACACATCTAAACCATGGATAATTTCTATCGGGCTTTAATGCCATATTTACGATTGTCGATTGCAAATCATGCGCAGTGTTACCTTTATCATCAATCATATTTGATTGATTGTTATCTATAGAACGTGAATCTGGTGCAAATTCCATACTTGCATCAAACCCTATTTCCAAAGGATTGATGTCATTTCTAAAATTCTCTACCCTAACCAAATATAAATCCTTGAATCCAAAACTTCTTGCTTCTTCACGCCATATTTGGGCAGTCTCTTTTATATTGGGTAATAACTCAGTACGATAAACCATAAAAACAGGTTTGTCGTCGATAGTGATATAACGCTTATCCGAAAAGACTTTTTCACACAGAAAGCGGATATGATGAATATCATCCTCGTGAGAATAATCTTGTTTGATTATTATTTCATTATCCAATCCATCCCAACGTTTTGTCCAGTTTTCATTTGCCCAGATATATAAAAATGGAAAATCAGGCTTCCCTGACTTTAACATATTATCAAGTGGAGTTTCAAGCAAACGCTTTCCATTAAACCAATAATGATAGAAAGCAAAACCGTATATACCATATTCTTGAGCCATTGCTGCCTGACGAACCATAACCTCTGGATATCTTAAATCATAATATCCAACATCTTCATGGGGTACATGTGGTTGATAATGTCCGTCAAACAATGGTTTTGCTTTTTTCACATTCGTCCATTCAGTGAAACCTTCACCCCAGGCCTTATCATTTTCAGGTATAGGGTGAAATTGAGGAAGATATATGGCTATTGGTTTAATCATTTTTTAACTTGTTATAAATTTTCATTCTCCTTTTCCCAACTTCTTCTTGACTATAATTTTTTCTCACAAATTCATAGGCATTTCCTAATAGATGTTGAATATTGTCTTCACTTTTAAGAATATAATCAATCTTTTCAATATATTCATACATTGTGTCAGCTATAAAAATATCATTATAATCCTTGACTGGAATTCCTTCTACACCTAATGCAGTAGTAATAATTGGCATTCTCATTGCCATTCCTACTAATATTTTTGTCCTGATACCATTTCCAATTCTTACAGGTACAATTTGTACTGAATCTACTATCTCATTTGATATCGATTCTACAAATCCTTTGTATACTATATTTCCAATATCTGAATACACTTTAAATTCTTCACTCCAATTACCCAATACAATTAAAGGTAACTTGTACTTTTCAAAAATGGAAGGATATATATTTTCTACAAACCATTTAAACCCCTCTCTGTTTGGATAATGTGATGCTCCTCCAATAAAAACAAGTTGCTTTAGTTTTTTAAATGGGCTAATCTCAATAAAATCAGAACTTAAAACCGGAAATGCAGAAATCTCTATGTTTGATAATCCATAATTTGATAATCTGATTTTGTCATCATTACTAAAAACAATAACAATATCATATTTTTTTAAAATTTCTGTTTCGTAAAGCTTATTAATTGATATAATGTATTCACAAAAATCAATACTTGAGTTACTCGATTTTTTAGCAGATTCAAGTCTTAAAGTACGGGATTCATGACTTACAAAAATTTTTTTTGATTTTTCGGGAAATAAACCTACTAAATCAGCCATTTCATAAAATTCAGTTTGAAAAATATCCCATTGTTCTGACTTTATTAAATCAGATAATTGGTTTATAAGTTCTTCTCTTTTAATAATTACTGGATTTATTCTATAAGAGTTTTTAAATTCGTCGAAAGAACTTTCATTATTTAATACTTTTGGATAGTCTGTGTTTCTAGCTCTATCAAATCTTCTAATAATTCGTTTTAAAAAATCAAAAAAGTTCTTAGATATTGTGCGCTTTGATATATCTAATTGTGTGTTTTTTATTCTTTTATCTTGTAAATCAATAATTTCAAAACGAACTTTTGTTAGTTTACTTTTTAGAATTTCTATGTTACTAATGTCATTTATTGAATATGCCAAACAACATACGGTTATATCACATCTATGCTGCAAATACTCCAAAACAGCAAACTGTGCAACAGCACCACCATTATCAAGCGGGTATGGAATAACAATAGGAATAATTAAAACTTTCATTTTTTAAAAACTGAGTATTTTAATTATATTTTTAGTATTTGTTTTTTGATATTCGTACAACTCAATTTTAGTTGATTCTGCAGCGTTATTATATAATTCTTCATTATTCAACAAACTTACAATATGATCAACAATAACTTCTGGCTTATCTGCAACAAAAATACATTTATCTATCATATCTTCGAGTCCAATCGCACCATGAGTTGTAGATACTACCGGAATTCCATAAATTAAAGATTCTAATGTCTTTATTTTCAACCCACTTCCATAAGTCATTGGATTAACCGATACAGAGACACTATTATATGCTTCTCTTTTATCAATAACTTCACCAAGATATTCAATATCATCACGTTTTTCAAGAACATTGCAAATTAACCCTGCTACAATAAATTTACAATCGGGTAGTGATAATTTTATTAATGGCCATACTTTTTCTACAAAGAAATAATATGCATCAACATTTATTGGATTAGATGAACCGAAAAATAAAATATTCTTTGTAAACTTTTTATCTTGCAAAAATTCAGGTTCAATTAAATGTCCAATCGTAGTAACAGGCTTTTTTACTAGTTTTTTTAAATATATTTCTTCATTTTTTTGAATTGCAATTATCCTATCTGCTCTTTGAAGCCCTTTTTTTTCCTCATACTTGTAAGTTGAAAACCATTTTGAAGTTCTGTTTCCTGAAGTATCTAATGGGAAAATTTTATATCGATCCGTAAAACAATCGTGCGTATCAATTATCTTCAAAGTACTTTCCGGGAAAACCGTAAGAGCCTTACTCATAAACACATACTCAGTCAACACAATTTCAAAATGAAATTTATTATTTAACTCAATACAATTATCCAGTAATTTATCATCAAACCAATCATCAATATGAAAATTATATTTATATTTTTCATTATTAATTAACCCTACTTTATATAAAACTTTCTCAAATAAAGTTTTTGTCTTAATTGATCCCGTATTTCTATTAGTGTTTGTAACATGTAAAAAATCACCCCAATATTTTATCATTTCAACATTTGGATCTCCTTCCATATTTACATACAAAAAATGAATGATATAACCGTTTTTTTTCATTTCCTCTACAAACGAGAAAATTCTGGCTCTGTTTCCTGCATTTTGAGGGTGAGAAGGAGTTGGAGAAATGATTAAGACAGTTTTCATCATTATAGGAATCTATGAATTTTCTTAGATTTTCTTTTTATATACAGTAACATTCTAATTATCAAAGAGAATTTACCATTCCTCAATTTCAATAATTCATCACACTCATTTTTAATATTTTTATTTTCTAAAATCAAATTATTAATCTGTTCTTGCTTTTTTATGAATGTTTTATATACTAAAGGTAAATGTTTTCTTAGTCCTGAGTCACGTTCATAAAACAACACAGGATGAGCTTCTTTTTGTGAGCTAATTCCAGATAAATCATAATAAGATACATTTCTATCAAAATGATAGTAACTACAATTATGAATTACTAAACACGTAAAAAAAAGTTCCCAGTCAGAAACTAATTTATTTTTTTCATTATATAATCCATATTTATCAAATAACTCATTTTTTATGAAAGTAGCTTGATGGGGTAATGTTGTATCATAAAAAAAATTTTCATATTCTAACAAATCACTATCTATTGTGGTTTTTAATAAAATTTTTCCATTATCCCAATTTATTAGATTTCCTGAAATTATATCCTGATTAAATTTCACTTCAATAAAATCTTCAATAACATTTTTATCATACAACCAATCTCCAGAATTCAAAAACAATAAATATTCTCCTTTTGATTTCAATATTCCTTTATTCATGGCATTATAAATGCCATTATCAGGTTCACTAACCCAATAAGTAACTTTATCCGAATATTCTTTAATTACATTCACACTATCGTCAGTACTTGCACCATCAATAATGATATATTCAAAATCAGTAAAAGTCTGTTCAACAACACTTTTAATTGTTTTTCTTAAACCGACAGCATTATTGCGGTTAATCGTTATAACGGTGAGTTTCATTGTAAAATGTAATCAGTTTAATTGGTTAAATTTATCAACAATTTATTTTTTATAGAGGTAGAGCATATTTCAAATAATTATACATTTACTATTAAAACTCATTTTTAGATACCTACTGTTAAAGGATTAATGCACTTAAATTTCATTTCTGCTATCTAAATAAATATATGCATTAAAAAATTTGTTGATATTTTGAGCTAATATAAAATGTTTGATTTGTTCTATCAAAATTAATTGAGCTGATTTCTATTGTTGGTTTAAAAATAATTTTATTTAAAATTTTTCTCGGAAAAATTTTAAACTTTGACAAGAAAAGAAATAAGTTATTATTTCTTTTCTTTTTTAAGATCAATTTAGAATCAAAATCAGATAACACCTCATCGTCAATACAATTATAAGCCTCTTCATAATATTGACTTAACATGTCTAAAGATAATTGATTAGATGATCGTAATCTGAACCCTCCTAATAAAGCTGTTGTAAAAAACAATCTATCTGTTCTAAAAAACCTTAACCATAATTCAAAATCTCCAGCATATTTAAGTTTTGTATCTATAAAACCTCCAGCTTGATTCCATAATTCTCTTCTCCAAAAAGTGGATTCTTGCTGAATCCATTCAATTTTCTTTTGATAATAATCGTATTTATTGATTTTTGTAGGTGATGCTGACTGAATACAAAATCCATTTTCATCAAAAAAAGTGTTCATTCCAGTGAGCCATTTTACGACAGGAAATGAATTGAAAATTGATGCAACAACAAATAAGGATCTAGAATGATACATATCATCACTATTAAGCCATGCCATTATTTCACCTGTACTTCGATTAAAACCCTTTTGTATTGCTTCATACATACCTTCATCTGGTTCACTTATCCAATATGTTAGTTGTGATTCATATTTTTTAATAATATCAATACTACCATCTGTACTCCCTCCATCAATAATAATATATTCTAAATTAGGATAACCTTGATTAAGTACTGATTTAATTGTATCTTCAATAAAGTGAACTTGATTGAAATTTGGAGTCACTATAGAAATTTTTGGATAATTCATATATTAATAATTTCAACTTCTATACTTTTTTATAAATTCATCTACATCAAAAAACATACTCTCAACATCTTTTAATTTATTTTCATCAAAATCCCACCATTTAATTTGAAGTAATTCATCTATTTGATCAGATTCAAATCTATATTTTAATATTTTTATTGGACATCCAATTGCAATTGAATAAGGTGGAATATCTTTTGACACTACTGCACCTGCGCCAATTACTGCACCATTTCCGATTGTAACACCATCTAACACAGTAACATTAGCACCAATATAAACATCATTTTCAATAATAATTTTTTTTCTTTCAACAATTTTATTTGTCTTACTTAGAGATATTCCATTCTGTTTTAAAGTAGAATAAAACATAGGCGATGTACTAATACCATTTGTAGGATGTATTCCCCAACCACATATGAAATTTGGACCAATAGAACAAAATTTTCCAATTTCTGTACCTGAAATAATTGAATTAATTGCAATATATGTATATGAACCTACTTGACTTTGCGAAATACTACATGGGTCGCTGCATTTTGCATGCTCACTAATTACTGAATCAGTAAAAGTACTGCTAATTGGTTTCATAGAACTTACACTATTTGCCATACTTAATAAGTGAGGTAAAGCTGAAGTTAAACCTAATTGAGGATAAAATTTCAGTAAAATTTTTCGACCATGCTTCTTTAAATATTTTCTCATTCGTTAAATATTTATTTCTTTTTTCCTATAAATAAAATTCTATTTTCTTCAAGAGTTTCAATGTTTAGTAGATCAAAATATTTTTCAAATTTTAATTTGAACCAATCAAAGGTATACCATTCAGGTGGTTTAACACCTGTCCTTGTATTTATTGACCATAAACCTAAAGGCATAAATTCAACAAATACATATTTATTTGTATACATTTCTAATCTTTCTAGTACTACATCTAACGAATATTTCTGAGTTAAAATCAGATGGTGCGTAACTGCCAATGCTATAACCAAATCAGATTTATATCTATTAATAGTATTTTCAATGTCTAATGTGAAAATAAAATTTAACACACTAACAGAAACTCTATTTAATTTACTGTTAAAATACATATTATAAGCAACATCAATAGCATTAGAATCATAGTCAACAAGTCTAATCTTTGAAATATTTGTGTTTTCAGCAATTAATTTTGTAAAAAAGCCTTCATTCCCAGCAAGATCAACAACTGAATCAACATCCTTTTCAATATTTTTAATATGTTCAATAATTCTAAGAAAACGTTTTGAAGGAGAAAATATATTATTATTAGAATAATTAGAAACATGATAACTATCCCATTCACTTATTCTTTTTTGATAATTTAAATTTAAAATTACATTTTCAATTTCATTTTCAGGGGTAATCTTGTATATATTTTGCTCATATTTAAATACTTTCGTTTCTTTCCGTTTAATTATCGATATTATTTGATTTAATATATTTGTAACTTTATTTACTATCTTAGAATAGTTACAATTCTTTAAAATAATTTTTCTTCTAAATTGCAATTTATACTTAAATGGGTCATCACAGATTATCGACATCAACTTTGAATCAAGCATATCTTGAAATGGTGCTGTTTGCATTTTATAAAAATTACTCTCTACTAACTTTCTAACTATATAAACTTCTTTTTTTGTCCAAAATACTAAGGGTAAATAAAATACACAATAAAATTCTTTATATGCAATCCATTCGTTATTGTTTTCGATTTTTGAAATACTTCCAAGATCGACATAAACAGGCTCTGTCCCTCTGAATAAAACATTAAAAGTATGAGCATCTTTTAATTCATATCCATACTTCTGGCAAATCTTATTTATTTTTAAAACTGTAAGCGCTGCTCGTTTAAACATTTCGAATGACCATTCATGCTGTTGTATTTCAGACAATACTTCATGCTCTAAAACTAACTCAAAATCAGTCAATTCGAAATTAGAGATAAAAGTTTTAGGTATTAACCCTTTTAGAGTTAATTCTTGAAATAAATTTGATTCCAAAAGTTCAATACAATTGTTTATACTATTTTTATATATTGCACGATAAACTTTATCTTTATAAAAGAAGACTCTTCCAAAATCATCTACCATTGATTTTGTTGAAAATTTTATTTCTATACTATTACCCATTATTTTGATATTTAAATTTTATACTATTTTATTGACAACAGAATATTATACGTTAATCTATTTGCTAAATTAATTTCAATAAATTATTGATAATTATAGCATCTGTATTTAATAAATTCAACAAATTACATGATAACTATATATGAAGATTTATTTTTCTTGCCAATGTCCTAAAATGAATGATGTCGCCCAAGTTTGTCCAACTGATTGCATAGTAAATGAAATGGCATTTGTCAACCTACAATAAAATTTCATACTTTTCGGATCAGCAACACCTATGGTTATATTATACCTTCCTGTAGATAATATTACATTCGGTAATTTCACATTAAATGTTTTAATATTTAAACCTTGATTTGTAAACTGAATATTTGCATTCTTAGAATTAGCACCAAGTGCTTCTCTTAATTGTCCATCAAAAATCGTAACTCCGATATAATATTCAAAAACAGTAGGGTTTAATTTTAGTGTAATTTCTAAATCTAAATCATCTAATGTTCTTAATATAACTGATTTATTTTCATTAAAAATTTCTGATTTTGGATCCTTAATTTTAACTTCTAAAATCTCTACTTCTCCAGAACCTTGATTTGATTTTTCAGGTGAATCAAACATTCCAATGTATTTTGTAATACCTGCCGAAATATCATTAGAATAAAAAATTGTTTCTCCTTTATCCATAAGTAAAACTTGGGTACTGACTCGTGCCATCATAGGCATTGCATGTGTTACGAAAATCATTGCACATTTTGGCATTAGTTCACTAATCCTATTCAAACATTTGACAATAAACCCCATATCCCCTACCGCTAACACCTCATCAATCAGTAATATATCCGGTTCCATTTGAGCTGCTACAGCAAATCCCAACCGCACCCGCATTCCAGAACTATAATTCTGAACCGGTGAATCAATAAAATCACGGATTTCAGCAAAATCGATAATGGCTTCAACCTTTTCGTCAATTTCTTTGCGGGTAAAGCCAAGTACTGCACCATTGTTATAGATATTTTCACGTCCTGTAAGAATTGGGTTAAAACCGGCACCGAGTTCAATCAATGCTCCTATTCTGCCCCGCATAACAATACTTCCCTGATCAGGATTGATAAGTCCGTTCAGCATTTTTAGCAGTGTAGATTTACCTGCACCGTTATGTCCAATTAAACCCAAACACTCACCTCTGCGCAACTGAAAACTTACATCTTTTACCGCCCAGAATTCATCTTTGCGTAATTCGGTGGCTGTGGCATCTTTGCCAACTATTGCACGCAACGAATCCATAAATCCATAACGCATGGAGCGTTTCAGGTCTTTACAGAAACGTTTTGATACATTATTTACTTCTATTAATATTTCTTCTTTCATGAACGAATTTTTCGAATTATTGCTAATTTTTCGAATTTAATACCCGTTTGTACTCTAAACTTTTAGCTCCAAAATTTACAACAATACCTAACTGAAATTTAGTGACATTCAAATAATTAGTTGTTTGTTTTAAATTATCGTTATGAATAAATAGCTGAGCTTTTAATTCAACTATTACTTTCTCGTAACAAACGAAATCAGCTCTAAATGTTTTCTTAAGATTTTCACCATCAAACTGAATTTTCAATAGTTTTTCCCGTATATAAGGTATTCCATCTTTTATAAATTGCTTTTCTAATGCTTCCTGATAAACTGACTCCAGGAAGCCACAACCCAATTCAGCATGAACTTTCATACACGAACCAATAATTTTATAGCTTTCTTCTTTAAACAGTATATCTGCCATAATTCGTTTAATTAGTCTAATTCGTATTAATTCGTACAATTCGTATTATGAACCGAGCCTTTCTATAATAATTGGCATAGTAATTCTATACATGATTAATCCTAACAACAATAATCCAAATGCCACAATACTTATCACAACAAACGGAATAGTACTATCCGATGGAACTCCTGTAAAAACTGTACGGGCAAAATTTACCAAATGTGTAAAAGGATTGATATTGAAAACCAATTCGGCGAAACCTCCGGTAGTTGGTTTGGGAAATACTACTGCTGAAACATACATTAAAAAGGGTAATCCGGTAAGTACAATTTTTGAAAAATCAGCTATCATGCTAAAAACTGATAAAAATATCAATCCTATCGCCATGCCCACCATCATTAAATCAACAACTACCAATGGGAAAAACAAAGCGTATATATTGGGAGTCCAACCTAAAAAAAGTGCAATAATACTGGTAACAACTAAAAGTATGAAAGTATTGAATGCCGTCATATAAAAAGCATGAATCAACAAGGACTCTCTGGGGAAATTTAATTTAGTGAGCAACGCTTTACCGCTATTAACAGAGTTCATTGTATTAGTCAGACTCTGAGTGAGTATTTGCCAGATAAGTGTACCAACTGTTGTAAAAAGAGGAAAAGACATTCCACTGACTTCTACTTTAATCACTTTGGAACTGTTCAGAAATATCCAAAGCAAAGCTGTAACAAATGCCGGAGCAAACGCCCAGAAAATTCCCAGAAATGACTGACGATACAGCGCTTTTATATCCCGTTTGAATAATTGTTTTCCTAAATTATGACCTGCAACAAAATCTTTAAATATAGCTTTAAAGAAGGACAAAAGTCCATTAGGCATCGATTGAGGGCTATATATTGTTTCTTTCAGCATAGTTCTAATAACTTATTTTTCGGTTTAATTTCGGTAGTAAATTCCATAATGTATATACACAAAAATGCACGTCAATCCCAATCGGGTAAACGTAATCTATTAATAATAAAAACTTTATTGCAAACAACAACTTAAAACAGTTCATTGTTATTGATAAACAAAGATAATGAAATTTCTTTATTCATTCGTTGTTTAAGCCTGTTCAAACAGCATTTAAAGCAACTAACTGCAAACCATGCTTTTCTTATGGAATTAAACAAACAAATTATCGCTTTGTTTTTAGAATTTCCCATTGAGGTTAAGTACTTCTGATTTATGCATATACAAAAAAAACGTGACTACTCAGCCCCCCTAACCCCCTGAAGGGGGAGTATGGAGCATGTTTTAAAAGTTTTGTGCTTATTTTCAACAAATAAAATTGAATTTTTAGCACAATAATTCAAATTAGCACTCCTAAAAGTCCCCTGGAGGGGGATTTAGGGGGCTGAGTAGATACAAAAAAAAACGCAGCAAACTGTTTTAATACAATTCACTGCGTTTTCTGAGCCTCTTGTCGGATTCGAACCAACGACCCCGAGATTACAAATCACGTGCTCTGGCCAACTGAGCTAAAGAGGCAATTGGATAAGCCCCCTGCATCGCACCGCTACGACCTAATACCCTTGCTGCGGTCAGGCCCTGGGGGAGTTCAAAGGGAGCTGGTCGTGCAGGACTTATCCGGGCACAAAAGTAGTGCTTTTTAGTTAATCTGCAAAACGAACTGTAAACATTTTCTGTCGAAATATAGTAGTGTGTTCATTTTCAGAAAGATTTTCACTGAAAAAAAATAAGCCGGGAGCTTAGATTCCGGCTTATCAGGTTAGTTCAGCAATATATTATGGCAGATAAAAGCTGACGTCACGCTTCTTATGATTGATTGATTTATTTCTCTTCAGTGACTTTTTGAGTGAACTCAATATTATCGATGCATACATAGGCAGGAGTATTCATGCCATAATCTCCATTATCGGAAGAACTAAAGCTAAAACTTATAGAATCTACTTTACCTAAACTGCTGACATCAACTTTTTTCCATTCTTTCATAATAAAACTTTTTCCATCTCTGAAATCAGCTAAATATACATCCACGCTTGCTGTTTCTACTTTTGAATAGAATCCTTTAATATTTAATTTAAACCAATCGCCCGATACAAATTTCTTACTGTAAGGTGCATTTCCGTTTTTCATATCCAGATAAGCATACGTGGAATTATTAACCATAATGCTTTTGAAAGTATAATCACCATTCACATTGATTGGACAAGTAATATAGGCAGGATAATACAAAACACCGAATTTTACTGACTGAGAAGCCCCAAAACCTGCAATACAGCTATATTGATTCAAATAACCCGCAGTTACCGTATCATTTTGAGAAGAACAAATGACTCCACCGTTCCAAAACTGAATAGGATCGCCGGTAAACGTAAATCCTGCTGTCTGGAACGAACTCATCGTTGAAATTCCAGTTGAACCTAAAGTAACATCTTCAAAATCAATAAGGGTCGTTTTTGTTGAACTATCGTCGCACGAAGCAAAAAATAAAGCAATAACAATAAGCGCTGAAAGAAATTTAATTTTTCTCATTTTTATACATTTTTAGAGTTAATAATTGCATAACAATACACCGCAGACTGCCCCACAGAGTAAAATACTACAACACATAAAATGTAAAATGAGAAATAATGGCTAATAAAGCCGCTTTTCTTATTTTTTGCAGTTAACTCCCGAAAGCAAAAACTATGGTTGGTCAATGGCAGGTCTTCTGACTTACTCCCGTATCTGAACGCCTTCCCGGTGTTTAGTTGTTTCGTAAAATAGTTGATTCGTAAACTAGTTTTTTTCTAATTTCTATTTTCTTACTTCAAGACCAGTGGCAAAGTATTGTTCAGTACGTTTTCCTCTTTCTCCCTCTCCTCCGGGAGAGGATTGGGGTGAGGTTTAGAGATTACAGCAGCGGGTACTGTCCCGGAATTACACCGGATTCCCTTTTATCGCACATTCAGGATATGAAGGGCGATACCAAAACCGACACAAAGGTAATGCAAACTTTGAAATCTGAAAATATTTCATGCCAATGAAGTTATCAACAATCGCAAAAAGAGATAAAAGTCACTATTTAAAACACATATAGATAATTAATTATAGATTTTTGGAATGCAAATAATTATTTTTGCCTGATTTAATGTACCTTTGATATTCAAATTCACTGTTCATAATGAATCCTGAAACCAGCAATTTTATAAAAGAACATTTGACCGATGACATTCATCGACTTGCTTTACAATCGGCTCGCTATCCGCTTGTTGATATGGATTTTGCCATCCGGCAAATAGCAGGAAAACAGAAAATAAAGGCTAAAATTCCTCTTTTTTATCAAACTGAAAACATTCTTTTTCCTCAACAATTATCTCTGGAGCAAAGCTCTTCTGAATCAACGGCTAAATACAAATCGACACTCTGCGAAGGTAAAACATTTGCCGACATTACCGGTGGATTCGGAATAGATTGCTATTTTATTTCCCGGAAATTCAGTGAGGCTGTTTATGTGGAGCGAAATGAAGAATTATGTCAGCTGACAACGCATAATTTCAGGCAACTTGGTGCTGATAATATTGAAGTGATACATGCTGATGGTGTTGATTTTCTGAATAAAACTCCAAAAGTTGATTGTATATTTATCGATCCGGCACGACGGGGAAAAGGTGGCAATAAAGTTTTCCGCCTATCGGATTGCGAACCTGATTTGGAACAGATATATTCGCTTCTTTGCGAAAAAGCATCACAAATCGTTGTAAAACTTTCACCAATGCTGGATATTCAGCTTGCTCTGAAAAGTTTACCCGGAACCAAAGAAGTTCATATTATATCAGTGGAAAACGAATGCAAAGAACTTGTATTTGTTATTCATAATCAAATTTTTACAAAGACTAAAATAAGAGCAATAAACATCACCAAAGAAGGTGAATACCGGCTTTTCGAATATTTTCAGCAGGAAGAAAATGATTGTCTTCCGGAGTTTGCCACACAACCAGGGCAATATCTTTATGAACCCAACACCTCCATCCTGAAAGCCGGTGCTTTTAAACTCATTTCAAAGAGATTTGAAGCTCAGAAATTGAATAAAAATACACATTTATACACCTCGGATCATCTGAATACTGAATTTCCGGGAAGAATTTTCGAAATTATTGAAGTTACGGGTAATTCAAAAGCAGAATTGAAAAAATTAAAAACTAATTATCCGAAAGCCAATATCAATACACGAAACTATCCGCTTTCGGTAGCTGAATTCAGAAAGAAAACCGGTATTACCGAAGGAGGCGATATTTTTATCTTTGCCTGCAAGAATATGAAAGAGGAAAATATTATGATTATTGCGAAAAAAATCAACCAGGAAAAATGAAAAACAACATCAAACTTCTGAGTTTTTTCATTGCACTAAGTACCTCGCTGCTGTGTCAGACTCCCGATTTTTCGCTTGTAGGATTTGCAGAAGGCACTACAGGTGGTCAGGGAGGTGGCGTAGTTACAGTAACTGATTTCAGCGGACTAAAATTTTTTGCTGAAAATTCATCGCCCTACATTATTTACATCAATGGAACGATAGAAAACGGTGCAGATGGTGGCTCTATTCGGGTCAGAAGCAATAAGACTATTCTTGGCCTGGGAAATTCCGCCTTTCTGTTTGGTGTGGGATTTACTATCAACGGAAATAACAATATCATTATCAGAAATATCCGCTTTTCGATGACCGGTATTACCACGCGAACCGATAAAGCAGATGTTTATAGTTCTACAGGCGATGAAGGACGTCCTCAGATTCTGACCAATGGTGGAGATTGTATACGGCTGACCGGGTCGTGTTACAACGTATGGATTGATCATTGCGAATTTTTTAGCGAAGATCCTTATGTACAGACTAATCAGGATTTATACGACGGCATTGTAGATGTTACCGGAACGAGTTACAATGTGACTTTATCGTGGAATTACGTCCATGATCATCATAAAGTACATTTGGTAGGTTCATCTGATACTGATAATTTCGACCGCAGAGTAACCCTTCATCATAATTATTTTTATAATCTGAAAGCAAGATTGCCTTTCTACAGGTTTGGTGTGGGTCATGTTTTTAATAATTATTACCTCAAATGCAATTCTGCCATCAATTCGCGTATGGAAGCCTGTTTGTATGTGGAAAAAAATTATTTCGATAATGTAACTTCCAATACTGTTTTTGATACCGGAAGCACTCTTACAGGATTTGCCACACTTACCGATAATTATTTTACCAATTCTAAAGCGCCCAACATAGTAAGTTGTTCTAATTTTGTCCCTTCGTATACGTATAATCAGGTATTAACCGATGTTACTGACGTGAAAAATGTTGTAATGAATTATGCGGGAGTTGGTAAAATTGTGACCGGACTGGAAGATATAAAACACGTAAAATACAGTTACCATATAACTAATGACAAGATAATTGTAAACAGCGATTGTCAGTTACAATTAATGGAGGCATCGGGTAAAGAAATTACGCAAAGCACAGACAATGAATTAATTATCAACACTCTTCCACATGGTTTTTATATCCTTCGGATTTCAGAAAATTCTGCCTCAACTGAAAATTTAAAAATCGTTTTATAACTACATGTTTTTCAACCAAAATACCTGAATTGTCAGTATTGGATTAATAAATACTGCCATTTTTGGAGATAAATCAGGCTCCAAATACCAAACTTTCTTAACGGCTGTCAAAAACAGTATAAAACTTACCTTTCAAAGTCTGTGGCTTACTATTTGAGTTTCAGAACACATGAATAAAATGGATAAACGCTCTGTTATATCCTGTAAAATCATTATCTTTGTAAGTCTTTTGCATATTTTTAATAGAGCAAATTGACCATAAAAAAAAGAATTAACGAATAAAACTGACATATAAATTTTTATAATCATGGGATTTAATGATATTCTGAAGAAAATTTTCGGAAATAAAGCACAACGTGACCTGAAAGAGATAGAACCTTACGTTGAAAAAATAAAATTAGCGTACGAAAAAGTTAAAGCGCTCAGCAATGACGAATTACGCGAACTTTCGGAATCGCTACAACTGAAAATTAAACAATATGTTGAACCTGAAGTGAACCGGATAGCCGAATTAAAGGCATCCATAGAGGAAACCGAAATAAATCTGCGCGAAAAAATTTACAACGAAATTGATAAACTTGAAAAAGAGGTAGTTGAAAAATATGAAAAAGTGCTCGAAGAAATTATGCCCGAAGCTTTTTCTATTGTAAAAGATACAGCCCGCCGCTTGTCCGAAAACAGCGAAGTTATTGTTACTGCCAACGATTTCGACCGTGATTTAGCTGCAAAACACGATTTTGTCTCCATTGAAGGAGATAAAGCACACTATAAAAGCGAATGGACAGCCGGTGGAAACCTTATTAAATGGGAAATGATTCACTATGATGTTCAGCTATTTGGTGGTGTGGTTTTGCACAAAGGGAAAATTGCTGAAATGGCAACCGGTGAAGGTAAAACTTTAGTAGCTACCCTACCCGTTTTCCTGAATGCATTGACACACAACGGAGTTCATGTGGTTACTGTGAACGACTACTTATCGAAACGTGACTCCGAATGGATGGGACCACTGTATATGTTCCATGGTTTAAGTGTGGATTGTATTGATAAACATCGTCCAAATTCCGACGAACGCCGCAAGGCCTACGAAGCTGATATTACTTTCGGTACGAACAACGAATTTGGTTTCGATTATTTGCGCGATAATATGGCTACCAGTCCGGCGGATTTGGTTCAACGTAAACATAATTTCGCCATTGTGGATGAAGTTGACTCGGTATTGATTGATGATGCCCGTACACCTTTAATTATTTCAGGTCCTGTACCCAAAGGTGAAGATCAGTTATTTGAAGAACTTCGTCCGAAAGTAGAACGATTGGTCAATACCCAGAAAACACTGGCTACTAAATATCTGGCCGATGCCCGTAAGTTGATGGCTTCGTCCGACAAAAAAGAACAGGAAGAAGGAGCATTAGCGCTTTTCCGTTCGTTTAAAGGTATGCCAAACAACAAACCGTTGATTAAATATCTGAGTGAGCAGGGCGTAAAAGCCCAGTTACTGAAAACGGAAGAGTTTTATATGCAGGAAAACAACAGAAACATGCATATTGCTACCGATCCTTTGTATTTTGTTATCGATGAAAAAAATAAATCGGTGGAAATGACCGATAAAGGTATCGACCTGATTACCGATAGCAGTGAAGATACTCAATTCTTTGTATTGCCCGACGTAGGAAGTTTAATTGCTGATATTGAAAAAGATAACACACTTACTCAGGAAGAACGTCAGAACCTTAAAGACGATTTACATCAGAATTATGCCATCAAATCGGAACGCGTTCATACCATAAATCAGTTATTGAAAGCATACGCCATGTTCGAACGTGATGTAGAATATGTGGTGATTGAAAACAAAGTGAAAATTGTGGATGAGCAGACCGGTCGTATTATGGAAGGTCGCCGTTATTCCGACGGACTTCATCAGGCCATCGAAGCTAAAGAGCGTGTAACTGTAGAAGCAGCAACCCAAACCTTTGCTACCATCACTTTGCAAAACTACTTCCGTATGTATCACAAACTTGCGGGTATGACAGGTACAGCCGAAACAGAAGCAGGTGAACTTTGGGATATTTACAAATTGGATGTAGTGGTTATCCCAACCAACCGTCCTATTTCGCGTAACGATATGGAAGACCGCGTTTACAAAACAAAACGCGAAAAATATATAGCAGTTATCGAAGAAATTGACAGATTAGTAGCTGCAGGACGTCCTGTACTTGTGGGAACAACTTCGGTAGAAATTTCGGAATTATTGAGCCGTATGTTGACTGGTCGTAAAATCAGACATAATGTACTGAATGCTAAATTACACCAGCGTGAAGCTGATATTGTAGCTGAAGCCGGACGCACAGGTACAGTAACTATAGCTACCAATATGGCCGGTCGTGGTACCGACATTAAACTTTCAGCCGAAGTAAAAGAAGCAGGAGGTTTGGCTATTTTAGGAACTGAACGTCATGAAAGCCGCCGCGTCGACCGTCAGTTGCGCGGACGTGCCGGTCGTCAGGGCGACCCGGGCTCTTCCGTGTTCTATGTATCGCTCGAAGATGATTTAATGCGTTTGTTTGGTTCGGAGCGTATTTCAGGCATCATGGATAAATTAGGTTTTGAAGAAGGCGAAATGATTGAACATTCCATGATTTCAAAATCGATTGAACGTGCTCAGAAAAAAGTAGAAGAAAACAACTTTGGTATCCGTAAACGTCTGCTTGAATATGACGACGTTATGAACTCGCAACGCGAGGTAGTTTACGGAAAACGCCGTCATGCATTGATGGGAGAACGTATTGGTGTGGATATCAGCAACATGATTTTTGATGCATCAGAAAATATTGTTGAGTCATCAAAACATAACGATGATTACATTCAACTGGAAGAAGATTTACTGAAAGTTTTTGCCATGGAAACTCCTTTCGATGAGGATAAATTCCGATCAACGAAAGGGTCAGACCTGACACAAATTGTTTTTGATACAGCTATAGCCGCTTTCAAACGTAAAATGGATAAACTGGCAGCGGTAGCATATCCGGTCATCAAACAGGTTTACGAAAAACAGGGACAACAATATGAAAATATTTTAGTTCCGGTAACCGATGGAAAACGTGTTTTCAACGTAACAACACATTTAGCAACAGCATACAAAACTGAAGCTAAGGAGGTAATTAAATCATTCGAAAAACAAACACTTCTGTATGTTATTGACGATGAATGGAAAGAGCACCTCCGTCAGTTAGACGAGTTGCGCAATTCAGTTCAGAATGCAAGTTACGAACAGAAAGATCCATTATTGATTTACAAACTGGAATCATATGGATTGTTCAAAGAAATGATTGACTCCATGAACCGAAAAGTTCTGGCCATATTGATGCGCGGTCAGATTCCGGTGCGCGAACCGGAACAGGTGCGTGAAGCCCGTCCTGCGCAGCGAATGGATTTAAGTCGTCTGAAAACGCAAAAAGATGAAGTTGTGAGCCGAAGTCAATCAGCCCAGCAAGATCCTACAAAACAAGATACCAGAGAATTGCAACGACCAGAACCCGTGAGAGTTGAGAAGAAAGTGGGGCGTAATGATCTTTGTCCTTGTGGAAGTGGCAAAAAATACAAAAATTGCCATGGAATGTAATTTTTCAATTTAAAAAATTAAAATAAGGTAAGATATTAGTTGAAACTAATTTCTTACCTTTTTGTTCTTAAAATAAGCAGAATATGATACTAAATTTCATAACATGGAATATCGATCCTGAAATATTCAGTATCGGACCACTCACAGTACGTTGGTACGGATTGCTATGGGCAATTGGGATATTGCTTGCACTGGAAATTGTAAAACGCATTTACAATAGCGAAAAACTTTCGGAAAAGTGGCTCGACAGCCTGTTTATGTACACTGTTATCGGCACAATAGCCGGTGCGCGTTTAGGACATATATTTTTCTACGAATGGAAAGCAGTAACGACTCCCGTTGAGTTTCTGGGCATGGAACTTCACGTAAGTTACTGGAATTATTATATTTCACATCCATTGGAGATTCTTGCTATCTGGCACGGAGGATTGGCCAGCCATGGTGGAGCCATCGGAATTTTAATAGCTATGTATCTGTATAACAAAAAAGTATCAAAAAAAGGTTTTTTGTGGATTATGGATAGATTAGTGATTGGTGCTGCACTTACCGGAGCTGCTATTCGACTTGGAAATCTGATGAATTCAGAAATTTACGGAAGTGTCACTACAATGCCGTGGGGATTTATCTTTGTAAACGATCCTCAGGGAGATGGTTTACCTCACCACCCTACACAAATATATGAAATGCTTTATTGTCTGATTACTTTTGCTGTCATCTGGTGGATGTTCTGGAAAAAAGGCTTGCAAAAACAGACCGGTTTGATATATGGTGTATTTTTATTAGGTATTTTCGGAAGCCGTTTAATTCTGGAATTTATTAAGCTTGATCAGGAAGCTTTTGAATCGGGAATGTTGCTAAACATGGGACAGATTTTAAGTTTACCCTTCATTATTTGGGGTATATGGTTGATTTTAAGAAAAGATAAAACGGTGATTTCAACTAAATAATTGGTATTTTCATAATTATTCAGATCTATAAAACTCAATAAAAAAGATAAATATAACCATTTCATTATCAAACAGAAAACACATTCTATTCAAACATATCAGAGTCGCGAACAGTAGATGTTGAAGAACGAAGATTACAACATCGCAGTAGCAGACATTGAAAACTTCAAAAGATGAACGAAAAAGAAATTAAAGAATATACCAAAGTAAAACCTTACAACGAAAGTGAGGAAAAGACTCAGCAGTTATCGCGAATGTTCAATACCATTTCGGGAAAGTACGACAGATTCAACGATATTATGACCTGGGGAATGGCCAGAGCATGGCGAAAAATTGCGCTGAATTCACTACGCCCATTAAATCCGAAAGTTATTCTGGATATTGCCACAGGAACAGGTGATTTTGGCATAAAAGCTTTCAAATATCTGAAGCCTGAGAAAGTTGTTGGTGTAGATATTTCGGATATGATGATGGAAATTGGAAAAGGTAAGGTTATCGCTGCCGGACTTGAAGGTAAAATGACTTTCGAAGTGCAGGATTGTGCTTCATTGCCTTATGCCAAAAACACATTTGATGCAGCAACTATCGCTTTTGGTATCCGCAATTTTGAAAAGCTCAACGAAAGTCTTCAACAAATAAACAGAGTTTTACGTCCCGGAGGTCAACTGTTGATACTTGAAATGAATGAGCCTCAGAAAGGAATTATGCTGAAAGGTTATCAGTTGTACACCCGTATTTTTGTACGTTTAACTTCCAGATTATTATCGGAAGATAGTCGTGCATACGATTATCTGACAGCCTCCATGCATGTTTTTCCAAACGGTAAAAAGTTACTGGACATTTTGAGTGCCAATGGTTTTACAACAAAAAAACACCGGAGTTTTACCTTCGGTGTTTGTAGCATGTATCTTGTTGAAAAAAATTGATATATCCTGATTCTTTAGAATATTTTACGGTACACATGGCAATATGGTGTACCGTTTTTTTTGTCGTAATACTCCTGATGGTAATCCTCTGCAGCCCAAAACTCTGGTGCAGGACGTAACTGTGTAGCTGGCTTATACCCCTTATCACGCAAAATCTGCATATATTTTTCTACCAACAACTTTTGTTCATCGTTGACGTAAAATACCACCGACTGATATTGTTCTCCAATATCAGGTCCCTGACCTCCTATCTGTTCAAAATCATGAGTTTCGTAATATAATTTCAGCAGTGTTTCGAAACTCGTAATTTCAGGATCGAAAACAACTTCCGTTGTTTCAATGTGTCCTGTTGTTCCGGTACATACTTCGCGGTAAGTTGGATTCATTGTTTGACCACCCATATACCCCACTGTAGTTTCTATCACTCCCTTAGCCTTCATAAAATGGTATTCTGTTCCCCAGAAACACCCGGATGCAAAATAAGCTTTTTCCATTTTTTGTTTTTTTGACGGAATAAATTTCATTGATATTGAATTCACACAATGCCGGGTGTTTTTTTCAGTAAACCCTTCATTTAAAAACACATGACCTAAATGACCACCACAATTAGCACAAATAATCTCTGTTCGTCGCCCATCGGCATCGGGTATCCTTTTAACAGCTCCCGGAATTTCATCATCAAAACTTGGCCACCCGCAATGCGAATCAAATTTGTCTTCGGAGCGATACAATGGTGCATCGCACTGACGACACACGTACGTTCCTTTGGCTTTATTATCCACATATTCACCTGTATATGGATATTCTGTAGCTTTGTTAATAATTACAGCTTCCTCCTGAGGCGTTAGTTTATTCAGTTTCATACGATAAAAATTGTTCTTTTTATGGTCGTATGGAACTCGCATGCCACCATTTTCATTATCATTAGTGTTTGTAAAACATGCTCGTTTCATGCTTTTCTTTTCTGTAGTCTGCGTACAAGCAGATTGTGTGAACAATATCAGGAATGCAATGAATAATTGTATTTTCATTTTCGTTCTGATTTTTCAACTATGAACGAAATAATGGAAAATATTGTTCAAATGGTAAACATTAAAAAACAAAAAAACGTCCGAACCAACGGACGTTTTCTAAAACCATTATCTGAGTCTGTTCAGCGACTTAACAAGAGCCTCATCCTTCCCTATCGCTCTGATTGATAACACATTCAAAATTATGCAAATTAAAGGAAATGCCGAAACAATTTCGAGATACCAATCAGCTTTTAAACTTCCGGAGGCCTGCCACAAATAAATAAAGAGCAAACCATAATATCCGGCCATGATAACTGTATTAAAAATTGACAACCGAATCTGAAGCATTCTTTTCTTATACAAGAAAATGGTGACAAGAGCCACAACCGGAATAATCACAGAAATAGCTGACAATGCCCAAGTGTTCATTAACATAGTTGCAGAGCTATTTTCTATCATTGAAATACCGTTGAAATTCAATATATATCTTATTGAATCTCCTGTTCCAATAAGTCCGGCAACCGGTGCAAAAATGGTAAATGCTGACAATATAACAATCAGCAAGAGAAAAATTGTCTGAATTCTTTGAATCATAATTTTATTTTCTTTTTTTCCATTGAGTATCCCGAACGGCATAAATACGCTCGATAATATCCACTACTTTTAAACCCTCAAGCACATTCGTTGTGATTGTACCTTTATCTTTTAATTTATCAACCACATTTTCAATTACATAGTGATGATTTTGAGCAGAACCTTTGTAAGCTCCATAATCGTTTGGCGGGTTTGAGGGAGCCAGTTCCGGCATTACGTAGTCTTTAACATGACAGTATTCTACTTCATTCATATACTGTCCGGCAACTTTTACGGTTCCTTTGGAACCAATAATCGTAATACTGCTTTCCAGATTGGTGTCCCATACCGACGTTGAATAATTTAAACAACCCATTCCACCATTCACAAAATCAAAAGTTACCACACCACTATCCTCAAAATCAGTCAGATCCTTATGATTGAAATCTGCAAAATTTCCTTTGATGTTCTGAATATCGCCAAAAAGCCAATACATAATATCAATAAAATGCGAAAACTGAGTGAAGAGTGTTCCTCCATCCAATTTTCCATCACCATGCCAATTACCTTTTTTATAGTATCTGTCATCACGATTCCAGTAACAATCCAACTTAACCATAAAAATATCGCCAAGCACATTATTATCAGCAAGTTCTTTCAACCATACGGATGGTGGTGAATATCTGTTTTGCATTACGCAAAAAACATGTTTCGACACTTCCAACGATTTAAACAAAATGGCTTCTGCATCTTTTTTGGTTAAAGCAATGGGTTTTTCAAGTACAACATGCTTTTTGGCTTCCAATGCTTTTAGAGCATATTCTGCATGATATCCGTTTGGAGTGCAAATATTAACCACATCTACATCAGATCCTTCTTTTAGTAATTCATCGATATTTGAATAGTACTTTTCAGTAATATTTTCCAATCCAAGTTCTTTCCTGTCAATAATATCACACACCGAAATTAATTCAGAACTGGGATTTCTACGTATCATTTCGGCATGTCTTTTACCGATATGACCTTGTCCGACAACTGCAAATTTAATCATCTCTATTTTTTAAGTATTTATTGAATCATAAGTTTAAGTAAAATTAGGCATCTGCCTTTTTTTCATTAACTTATCCTTGAAACTTCTCCCTCGGAAATAACATATTTCTGACTCGTTTCCGGACATATAGCTTTATCATTCTTATCAAAATTTAAACGGTGTCCGTTTTCGCTAACCCAACCTATCTGTCGTGCAGGATTTCCAACCATAAGTGCAAAAGCTTTTACCGGTCTGGTAATAACAGACCCTGCACCAATCATGGCATAAGCTCCGATTTCATTTCCACAAACTATGGTAGCATTAGCTCCAATACTGGCGCCTTTACGCACTATTGTTTGAGCGTATTCGCTTTTTCGGTTTACATGACTGCGAGGATTTATCACATTCGTAAAAACCATCGAAGGTCCCAGGAAAACATCATCTTCACAAATAACACCGGTATAAACGGACACATTGTTCTGTATCTTCACATTACAACCTAATACAACACCCGGAGACACTACCACATTCTGACCGATATTACAAGATTCTCCTATATTACAACCTGTCATGATATGCGAGAAATGCCAAATTTTGGTATTATCACCGATAATGCAATCGTGATCAACAACGGCTGTTTCGTGGGCAAAGTAACTCATAATCAGTTCAAAATTAGTGTTTTTTGTTTATAAAATAATGTTTCAAACAAAAAAAATATATTAATTGAAGAAGCTTAAAACGTTTTCAGCAATATATTTCAACTGCTCTTCAGCAAGTTCAGTGTGCATTGGAAGTGACAAAACACAGTCACAAAGGCTTTCAGCAACAGGAAATTCACCCTGATTGTGTCCAAGATACTCATACGCTTTTTGAAGATGCAATGGCACAGGATAATAAATCATTGCAGGAATGCCTTTATCTGATAAGTAATTTTGCAATGCAGCCCTGTCGGTATCCACTAATTTTAAAGTATATTGATGAAAAACATGCGTAGAACCGGGCTGAATTTCAGGAATCTGCAAAAATCTGCAATTACTGAAAGCCTGATTGTAATAGGCTGCCGCATTTTGTCTGCTACTGATATAAGTATCGAGATGTTTCAGTTTTACATCAAGAATTGCAGCCTGCATACTATCCAATCTTGAATTTACTCCTACAAAGTCGTGATAATACCGTACCACCATCCCATGATTGGCTATTGCTCTGATTTTTCCTGCAAGAGCATCGTCATTTGTAAATATTGCTCCACCATCACCGTAACAACCAAGATTTTTAGACGGGAAAAAGGAAGTACAACCTATATTGCCTATGCACCCTGATTGAACTTTTTTACCATTAGCAAAGGTATAAACTGAACCAATAGATTGACAGGCATCTTCAACAACATACAGGTTATTTTCTTTTGCTATAGCCATAATCGACTCCATATCAGCATTCTGACCAAACAAATGAACCGGAATAATTGCTTTGGTATTTTTCGTTATTGCTTTTTTAAGTCCTTCTACTGAAATATTAAATGTAGCTGCATCCACATCTACAAATACCGGTTTCAATCCCATAAGTGCAATAACTTCAACAGTAGCAATAAATGTAAAAGTGGGAGTAATCACTTCATCACCGGGTTTTAAATCCAGAGCCATAAGTGCAATCTGAAGAGCATCAGTACCGTTACCAACAGGTATAACATGTTTTACATCCAAATATTTTTCCAGATTTTTCTGAAATTCAACTACTTTCCCCCCTTTGATAAACGATGTTGAATCAATAACTTCCTGAATTCCGGCATTCACTTCAGTTTTAATTTTTTCATATTGACTTTTCAGGTCAACCATTTCAATTTTCCTCATCTCAATTGTCTGTTTTTCATTCAATTATGTATTCAATCTCAGCAGGATTAACCCTTACATTAGAAATACATTTGGAGTTTACTTCAATATTCAACTTTTGTTTGGTGTTCTTTTGCCTATCCATTTCGTTATAATCAAACAAAATTCGAATATCGTTTACATTCATTTTCGAGAAATGGCTCATACCTATATTAAATGTTGCTTTTACCAGGGCCGGAAAACAACGAATTGACACACCAGGAGGAGCATTAATGATGGTTACAGGCAAGTCAACCGTCTTTTCGGTAAACATTTCGGTAATAATTTTTGCAGTAACTTCATCAACTGAATACCTTATTCCGGGCATCTGCTTAATTTTACAGGTAGTTATCAGCGTATCTTTCAAATCGGAAACCACCAATTTCTCAGTACTTACTGAACTCAGCGTATCTACAATATTTTTCGGACCGTACACCGTGACCACTGTAGGCCAGAATTTGATGTCGTTGCTTAAAATATATTGAGCTGCTGGTTCGACTGAAGCAATCAGTTTGACGTACTTTTTACGCACGCTCAATTGCTGGTATTTTATATGCAACGAACCCGGAGATATATTCAGAATGGCTGTGGTAGGCAGTAAATAACGCGAAAGTCTTATTTTCAACTGGTCTCTGCTCAGAATTATGTCACCACTGCTGTTGAAAAACTGACTTAGTTCAATTGCCATCGGCAAATTTTCGACATTGGAATAAGAAAAGAGATTTAATCCTTTGTCGCTGACAGTAACTGTCAGATATTTAACCGTATCGTTGGTAATCAGTATATTTTTAGGTAAACCTTTGTATTCAATAGGAATTCTGATTTCAGTTTCGCGGATTTTGTCCAGCGCATTGGTAAACCAGAAAGCGGTTGAAAGAGCCAAAAACAGTAAAAAGCTTAAAACATTCCTCAGTATAAAGAATGATTTAAGCTTCTGTACATAATGTCTGAGTATCGTTTTTATGCTGCTTTCAGCCATCTCAACTCAATTTTATTTGCCTGTAGACTGAATATCTTCTGCTGAAATAAATACAGAGTTTTTGTCCACTTTAATACGTACATTTTCAGCAATTTCTACCAAAACTGTAGTATCATTGATTTCCTTAACTTTACCGTAAATACCTCCTGAAGTAACAACTTTGTCACCTGATTTCATGGCATCGCGTTGTTTTTTAATCTCTTTCTGACGTTTTTGTTGTGGACGAATCATAAAGAAATAGAATACAACAAAAATACCAACCATCATCAAAATTCCGGTATAATTACTTGCTCCTGTAGCTCCACCAGCCGGGGTTTGCAATAAAATGCTTAATAAATTCATGTTTTTATTCGTTTTTAAATTTTTACAAGCGCAAATATACTAATTTTTCAATTGAGATGAATAATAAAAAACCGTATAACAGCTTATTATTTGCTAAACATCATTACTTTTATCAGTTTCTTTTCTTTTTTCCACAAACTGACGATATTGTCGAGTACTCCATTGATAAATGTTCCACTACGGTCAGTACTATATTTTTTTGCAATTTCTATATATTCGTTCAGACTTACATTCACCGGAATTGTAGGAAAATCCATAATTTCAGACAAGGCAACCTCCATAATCAGGATATCCATAAACGCAATACGATCGAGCTCCCAGTTACGTGTATGCTGATCAATCAATTCTCGATATGCCGGTCCGTTAGTAATACTTCCACTTAGAAGTTTAGCTGCAAAATCACGATCCTCATTGTCTTTGAACATAGGCAGCAAAGCTTGTTTTACACCGGCCTCTTCATCGAACTTTTTGACAGTTTTAATGACGAAGCTCATCACAAGTTCCAAATCATCGACCCAATAAATACTCTGATCTTCAATACAATTGTCAAATTCTTCGCTCTGAAGAATTATTTTATTGTATATCTTACGCCAGATATCTTTGTCGGCAGCATAACTATCTGTTTCCGCTGTCATATAATCGTTGTAGAAATCGGCTTGCAAAACTTCATCGTAAAGCTCTTTAACCATTTCCTGATGATTTACCCACGAAAGTTTCTGATGAGTCAGATAATCGTTGAAAGCTATGTTTTTCGACAGCTGAGCTACAAATCGGTTATCAATAAAACGGGTGTTCGGATTTAACTCTTCGGCAGTAGGGAGTAATTTATTTCTTTTCAGATCAATACGTTCAGCGGCATACCGGGTAATTTCGATGGAAAGCAACAGAAGGTGAAAATACAAATCGTAAGTACGTTCTATACTATAAAAAAACTCCTTTTCGATGGTTGACAACGATTTACCATCACCTTTATAGTAAGAATAAAGAATCTGAATAATTTTAATGCGTAATAATGCACGGTTTATCATAAAGTTTGAACATTTTCAAATTTAGCACAAAGGTACAACAATTTTGTCAAAAACTCATTTGCTGAATTTCTTAATTTCTCAGAATCTTTTTTTCGACAAAACAATTAAGTAATTTCACATATGCTGAAAAATAACAAGAAAATGCAAAAAAAATGCATATACTATTGATAATATGAAAAAAAATACTGAAATTTGAAGTCGGAAGCATGAAAGTTTTTTCATATCATGTTATATGGTTGTTTTACAAATAATTAGAAATAATAATCCAGTGTATGGAAGTAGAGAAAAAAAAATTTGAAATTGAGAAAAAAGACAACGAAATTATTTACTCAAAAGCAATTAAAGCAGGAAAAAGGATTTATTACCTTGATGTAAAGAAAAGCAGAAACGAAGATTTGTTTCTGGCAATAACTGAAAGCAAGAAAAAAGTGACCGGATCGGAAGAAGATGCACTTGTGACCTACGAAAAGCATAAAATATTTTTGTATAAAGAAGATTTTGATCATTTTGCTGAAGGATTGAGTGATGTAATTGCTTTTATCAAAAAAACGCAAGGAGAATTTCCTCAACGAGAATATATTGACTATAACAAATCTGAACCTACAGAAAATCAGGACAAAGCAGCCGAAGAACCTAAGAAAGGCTTCTTTAACAAGTTCAAATTCTGATATATTTTATTTTTTCTCTCTAAACAATTCATCATGAAAGGATTTGCCAGCGACAATTACTCGGGAATTCATCCCGAGATAGTTGATGCAATTTTAAAAGCCAACAACGATCACGAAATTTCGTATGGCGACGACCAATATACATTTGAAGCCCTTCAGATTTTCAAAAAAATATTTGGAGAAAACATCGATGTTCTTTATTGCTTCAATGGTACAGGTGCGAATGTGGTTGCTCTGAAAACATGTCTGCTCCCATTTCAGGCAGTTATTTGTGCTGAAACCGCGCATATCAATGCCGATGAATGCGGCGCTCCTACTCAAGCCATTGGATCATCATTAATCACCATCAATACACCCGACGGAAAACTCACCCCGGAACTGATTGAGCCATTTTTGAGCCGTATCGGCAATGTACATAACACTCAACCCAAAGTTATCTCAATAAGTCAGAGCACCGAACTTGGTACCGTTTATAGCATTGATGAACTGAAAAAACTTTGTGATTTTGCTCATAAACATCAAATGTATGTTCACATGGATGGTGCCAGAATTTCGAATGCTGTAGCAGCATTAGGTGTGAGTATGAAAGAAGCAACTGTAGATTGTGATATCGACATCATGAGCTTTGGCGGAACAAAAAATGGATTATTGATTGGTGAAGCTGTACTTATTTTCAACGACAAATTAAAAGAAAACGCCGCATTTTTTCATAAACAAAGCGCTCAGTTATTCTCCAAAAACCGATTCATCGCCACACAATACATAGCATTGTTATACAACAACTTATGGTTGCGAATGGCAAACCATGCCAACTCAATGGCCTCACTGCTCGCAACTGAAGTAGCTAAAATTCCGGGAGTAAAATTAACTCAACCATCTCAGGCAAATGCTGTATTTGCTATTATTCCAAAACATGCTGTAAAACCACTTCAGGAAGCTTTTCGCTTTTATGTATGGAACGAAACGGCCATGGAACTACGCTGGATGTGTTCGTTCGATACTACCGAACAGGAAGTTCAGGAGTTTGTTGCTTTACTGAAAAAATTAGTAGGATAAACTAAAAATATCTGCATCAACTGTTCAGTAAAACTGCCTGAACCATTGATTATTCTACGTAAAAACATAATCAGATATATAATTGTTAGTACTTTTGTATTAACATTAAACACAATATCATGTTCAGAACCATTGTAGAGATTCAACCATCACCGTGCAAAATATCTTATCAGGATCAGATAATTACTCTGGGCTCATGTTTTTCGGAAAATATTGGGGATAAATTACAAAATGCATTTTTATTAACCGACATAAATCCATTTGGGGTATTATTCAATCCCGTTTCAATAAAAAACAGCATTCAGTTATTACTTGAAAACAAGCGTTTTAACGAAAGTGATTTATTCTTCGACCGCTCGCTATGGAATAGTTATGCTCACAGTACCATGTTTTCGGCCCCAACTTTGGCTGAAACTCTGCGTAATATAAATTCACGTATTGAAATCGCTACTAAAAATCTGAATAATGCATCTTTTTTGCTGATTACATTTGGTACAGCATGGGTTTTTGAAAATAATGAAACAAAAGAAATTGTATCGAATTGCCATAAACAACCTTCAGATAAATTTTATCGTTACAGGCTGAAAGTTGATGACATTATCGGTGATTATATTGCTCTGATTCACAAACTGCATATACTTTTTCCTGATGTAAAAATTATTTTCACAGTAAGTCCCATACGTCACTGGAAAGATGGTGCTCACGAAAACAATGTAAGTAAAGCCACGTTGCTGCTTGCTATTGATAAACTTTGCGCATGTTTCCCGTTTGTACATTATTTTCCGGCATACGAAATAATGATGGACGAACTACGTGATTACCGTTTTTATGCCGACGATATGTTTCATCCCTCGGAAATGGCCGTAAATTATATTTGGCAACGGTTTACAGAAACCTATTTTTCATCTGAGAACAGAAAACTGATAACACGGTTAGAACAATTACAGAAAGACCTACAGCACCGTCCTATTCATCCGGATAGTTTGGAAACCAGTTATTTCAGTTATAAAATTCAGGATAAGAAAGCCAACTTAAAAAAGGAATTTCCGTTTTTGTCTGATAGATTTTAAGCAATAACAAACGACTATAAATAGTACATTTATGAAAAGAATCGCATTTATTCTACTATCGTTATTAATTGTTTCACAAGCAATTATGGCTGTAAAAGCGTACAAAGCTAAAGCAGACATCACACTCAGGTTCACTTCCAAAGGTGGCACTAATGCTTCTGCAGTTGTATGGAATCCTGATAAAAAATTGTATTATGCCGTTTTTGCCGGGAATGAAGATTATCCGTTAGAAGTATTTAATGCCGATGGAGATTATTATGCAAATAATAATGCCGGCATCGATGTAAGAGGTTTATGGTACAATAAAAAAACTAAATATCTTGAAGGAAACTCTGCAGGAAAAATTGGTCTTTTTAGTATGAATATCGATCGTGAAGGTGTGCCTTTTGATGTAAATAACTATTACAGTGGTCAGTATCAGCCGGATTTCCAGAGTGTTGGCACATACAATCCTCAACGAAAGGTTATTTACTATTATTATCAGGGAAAAATATTTGTATACAAACACAAAATAAGTAAAAAGAAACCGAAGGAAATAAAACTAAAAAATTGTCCTGCCGATTTTGATGACATTAATACAACATCGATGATTTTCACAGGACGCAGAGGGGAAGAATTTGGGATTTTGGATTACCAACTGAAAAAAGTATACCTTTTTAACCGAAATGGAGAATATACAGCTTATGTTAAACTTCCGGATAGCGCTGTAACAGATGATTATTTTCGATTCTCATTTGCCAACAACCGTATATGGTTATACGATTCTGATTCCCGTTCGTGGACCGCATACAAATTCCAATAAACTCAAAGGGCTGAATAATTCAGCCTTTTTTAGTACTTTTATTGTCGGCTTATGAAATATATTTTCATACACAAATATCTGAAAAACAAAACAATGAGTTAATGAACCGAAATCGTTACTTATATATTTTATTCATTACAATAACTATTATTGCCGGTTTAGCAACCCGAAAAATTCATGGTTTACTACCTGAATTTATTCAGAACTATGCAGGAGATACCCTATGGGCATTGATGGTGTTTTGGATTTTCGGATTTATATTTACTAAAAAAAATAGTTTGTGGATTGCTGCATGTACAATCATATTTTCATTTGGCATAGAAATCAGTCAGTTATACCATGCTCCCTGGATAGATTCTATTAGAAATACAACTTTTGGGGGATTGGTTTTGGGATTTGGTTTTTTATGGAGTGATTTGTTGTGTTACTGTACAGGAATTGGAATTGGATTTTTATCAGAAACTATATTTACATACAAATATGATAAAAGAAAGTATTAAACTTCTCTGTATGACGTTAATTACTTCAGTAAGTGTATCGTGTAAAACAGACATTCCTGACTTAGATTTCCGGCAGGAAATGCGCAATTTTGTGATTGACTTATCGACGTATGCCCGACAATACAACGATTCGTTTATCGTCATTCCGCAAAACGGACAGGAGTTGATAACAAAATCCGGTGATGTTAACAGCGAATTACAAACCAATTATATTCAGGCAATTAACGCAACCGGTCGTGAAGATTTGTTTTATGGCTACACATCTGATAATGTGGCCACACCAAAGTCTGATAATGCGTATATGCTTGGTTTGTGTAATTTGTGCGAACAAAATAACATTGAAGTTTTGGCAATAGATTATTGTTCTTCGCACGATAAAATGGATAACTCCTATCAGCAAAATGCAGCAAACAACTTTATCTCCTTTGCTGCAAACGAGCGAAATTTGACGAACATACCTGATTATCCATTAAAACCATTTCATGAAAATCCGGAGAATATCACCAAAATATCGCAAGCCAAAAATTTTCTTTATCTGATTAATCCTGAAAATTATAACTCAAAACAGGATTTTATCAACGCTGTAAGCAAAACTAATTACGATGTCGTTATTATGGATTTATTTCATAATGAAGATGCTTATACAAATGCTGAAATTCAGCAACTTAAAACCAAACTAAATGGAGGTAAACGACTTGTAATCTGCTACATGAGTATAGGTGAGGCCGAAGATTACCGGTTTTACTGGCAAAATACATGGAAAACCAATAAACCGGATTGGTTACTGACCGAAAATCCGCAATGGAAAGGAAATTACAAAGTGAGGTATTGGGTAAAAAACTGGCAAAATATTATTTATGGAAACGATGCTTCGTATATTAAAAAAATTATTGATGCCGGGTTTGATGGCGTTTATCTTGATTTGATTGATGCGTTTGAGTATTTTGAATAAAAAACCGCCTTTCACTCATAAAAAAAAGTGAAAGGCGGTAATTCTTAAGCCCCCTTCAGGGCGTTTTTTGAGGTTTATACCACATAGGTTGTAGAAGCAGTATCGCCACCACGACCAGTCCAGTTAGTGTGGAAAAATTCGCCACGCGGTTTGTCAATGCGTTCGTAGGTGTGAGCTCCGAAGTAGTCGCGCTGTGCTTGTAACAAGTTAGCTGGAAGACGTTCGGTGCGGAAACCATCGAAATAGCAAAGTGCCGAAGTGAGTGCAGGTGCAGGAATTCCATTGGTCAACGCAGCAGCACATACTCTACGCCATCCGGCTTGTGCATTTTCAACGATGGCTTTGAAATGTGGGTCGAGCAAAAGATTTTCCAAATCAGGATTCACATCGAATGCTTTTTTGATATCGCCCAAGAACGTAGAACGGATAATACATCCACCGCGCCACATCAACGCAATACCACCATTGTTTAATTTCCAATTGTATTCTTTGGCAGCTTCGCGCATTAGTTGATAGCCCTGAGCATACGAAATAATTTTTGCTCCGAATAAGGCATCTTTCAAATCGTCGATCATCTGTTTTTTGTCGCCTGTAAAGCTGATAGCAGGACCGCTAATTACTTTTGAAGCCTGTACACGTAAATCTTTTTGTGCTGATAAACAACGTGCAAATACCGATTCACCAATCAAAGTCAAAGGCACACCAAGATCGAGAGCAGAAACACCTGTCCATTTTCCGGTACCTTTCTGACCAGCTGTATCGAGAATTTTATCTACCAATGCAGAACCATCTTCATCTTTTACAGCCAGAATATCGCGTGTAATTTCAATCAGATACGAATCCAAATCGCCTGTGTTCCAAACTTTGAACACTTCGTGCATTTCGTCGGCACTCATGCCCAACAAGTCTTTCATTACCTGATACGCTTCGTTGATAATCTGCATATCGCCATATTCAATGCCATTATGCACCATTTTCACAAAGTGACCGGCACCACCTTCGCCAACCCAGTCGCAGCAAGGAACGTTACCTTCCACTTTTGCTGAAACAGCCTGGAAAATATCCTTCACAGCAGGCCACGCAGCAGGCGAACCGCCCGGCATCATCGATGGGCCTAACAATGCGCCTTCTTCACCACCCGAAACGCCGGTTCCGATATACAATAAACCTTTGCTTTCCACATACTTGGCACGGCGAATGGTATCAGGGAAATGTGTATTACCACCATCGATAATAATATCGCCAGCTTCCAAATGAGGAATCAGTTGTTCGATAAAATCATCCACAGCCTGACCGGCCTTAACCAGCATCATAACTTTGCGCGGTTTTTCCAACGAATCGCAAAGTTCAGCAACTGAATGTGCTCCGATAAAGTTTTTTCCGGCACCACGACCAGCCATAAATTTGTCTACTTTCTCTACTGAACGGTTGTAAACGCCTACAGTGAAGCCTTTACTTTCCATGTTCAATACCAGGTTTTCGCCCATTACGGCCAACCCGATTAATCCAATGTCTGCTTTTTGTTTCATAATTTTTATTTTATATTTATTTCTTTAACCACAGAGATAACTGAGAAAAACAGAGTTAACTGAGTGGCTATATGTAATATTTATTATATAATCTTTTTAATCCAACTGTAAGTTGGGTTACATTAAAATTTATCAATAGTCCAATTTTACAATTAGATAGTTTTAAATAGGTTAGTACTTGAGCAGTATGAACGTCGTTTAGAGTTTCAACTGATTTTAATTCAATAACAATCTGTCTTTCAACAAGTAAATCAATTCGGTAACCACAATCCAATTTTACATCTTCATAAACCAATGGAAGAGGTTTCTCCTTTTCAACATGCAATCCAGATTTCTTAATTTCATAGAACAAACACTCCTGATAAGCTGACTCCAAAAGTCCTGGACCTAATGAACGATGTACTTTAATTGCAAGTCCGATTATCTGTTCTGTAAGTTTGTTATCTTCCATTTCTTCTCCGTTATCTCTGTTTTTCTCAGTTATCTCTGTGGTTAAATATTGAATCCAAGCTTAAAAAACTTTTCTAATGTTTTACTTTTGATATTTTCCGCGATAATTGTAAATGCTGGAAATTCTCTACGTGTAGGATAATCACCCCGTAATTGCTCAAATTGATCTGTGTTATTTCTGAATGCTTTGTCATCATTTCTGATATCGTAGGTATGAAGAATAGCTCTCGCAATAATTTGCTGTTCGGTCAAACCTTCACCGTTGAGTTCAAAAATTGCTTCTGAAGGTTCTTCAACGCCCGTAGGCTGCCAATTTTCAAGTTCCAAACCAAAATGTTTACTGATAGCATGAACACTCATCAATGTTCCGGTAGCTTTTCCATCTTTCGAATATCCTGCAATATGCGGTGTTGCTATTTCAGTCAAAGCCAACAGTTCCAAATCCAAATCCGGTTCGTTTTCCCAACAATCGCATACGAAAGCCGAAATACTACCATTTTTCAATGCACTTTTCACCGCTTGTGTTTCAATAACTTCGCCACGACAGGAATTTATCAGTACCGGTTTCTTTTTTAATGAGTTTAAGAAGGACTCATTTCCCAAATGGAAAGTAGCATCTTCACCTTTCATATTGAGAGGAACATGCAATGTGATTATATCAGCCTCATTTTGAACGGTTTCCATACTAACGAACTTTTCAGAACCTTCAGCACGTTCACGAGGCGGGTCATTCAGGAGTACTTTCATGCCGAAGATTTCAGCAATTCGAGCCACTTTACTTCCCACATTACCCACACCAACAATTCCAATGCATTTTTCGTTCAGATTCCAGCCATTATTTTCAGCTAAAACCATCAAGGTTGAAGCAATATATTGTTCTACCGATTTGGAATTACAACCCGGCGCATTAGTCCAGCTGATTCCAACTGATTCACAATAATCTGTATCAATATGGTCGTATCCAATGGTAGCAGTAGCAATAAACTTAACCGATGAACCGGCTAATAATTTTTCATTGCAGATAGTCCGCGTACGGGTAACAATAGCATCAGCATCTTTGGCAATTTCAGCCGTAGTTTTCGAACCCGGCAAATAAAGCACTTCTGCTACATCCTCGAATGCACCACGTATGTATGGAATTTTATCGTCGATTATAATCTTCACTTGTCTTTAATCTTGGTTCTTTGCTCTTTTAATCTGTATTAATATTTAAATCGTTCCTTAAACGCCCACAGTCCCAACGCCGGATTTGAAATAAAGAAAATTTCTTCGCCATCAGCCATAGTATTGTAACCATCGCGCAGTTTTGCCGGATCGTATTTGGCTGTTATTTCATCAATATCGGCATAGTTAAATCCTACGCTCTCTATTTCGGACTGAGTCAGGTTTTCAGCTCCTTTTCCCGGACAATAGGTAATATTGAAACGTCCTTCGGACGAACCGTGAATAAGGTGAGCGGCTGCACTCAAATTATTACGAAGCTCTTCATTCTCATCACAAGCTTTAAGTGTTTGCGGTGTTCCAAAATAGCCGTATTTACGAATCAAACGGTCGATTTCTTTGTCCTCGCCAAACTCTTTCAAAGCAGGAGCTAACACAATTAATTCTCCATCATCGTCAATAGCCATGCGGGTTCTGTAAACCGATTTATTACCGAGCCATGTACTTTTGAATTCCGTTGGATCAAGATAAACCACCACTTTTTTCAGCGGTTTATCCAACAAATCGAAATTCACCTGCAACGCTAATTTAGCCGCTTTGGTAAATACTTCGAAATCGTCACCTATATACATTCCACGGCATTTTACTTTACCATCAGTCTTATCCAAACCAACAACAGTTTGCACGTAAACTATTGGCAAATTATTGGTAAAATTATCCGAAGCATAATTGAAAATACGGCGTACAGGCGTATCAGCATGACCCATCATGCGTTCCATGCCATAAGCAGCACCCACAAAATGACTTTTGTTGATACCTTCAACTCCACCTGTACCAACAAAAATATTCTTGTTGTAGTTGGCCATTCCAACCACTTCGTGCGGAACTACCTGACCGATGGAAAGAATCATATCATAATTACCTTCGAGCAATAATTTGTTCACCTGGGCAGGCCATGGAAATTCCACAGCACCGCCCGAAACTTCTTTCACAAACTCAGCAGGAACATAGCCTACAGTTACCACATCGTTACGCCAATCGTGTTCCCGAATAAGCGAAGCCGGCATAGAACCAAACATGTGATCAATCTGATGCGCCGTCATGGGTGAGTGTGTTCCCAAAGCAGGAAGTACATCCGTCAGTGCATCGCCGTAATATTGCCATGCATATTCGGTCAATTCACCGGCGCGACTTGGCAAACGCGTATAATCAGGTGGAATAGCAAGCACCTTGTGCCTCTTTCCAATTTTTTCCAGTGCCTCGAATAAACCTGCCTTTAAATCGGCAGAACTAAATTCAATGTCAGTAGAACCTTTTTCGTAATATATCATATTGTTTCGTGTTTTGTGTTTCCTGTTTCGCGTTGTATTTACCATAAACGCGAAACCTGAAACACGAAATAATAAATAAACCTAGCGTTTCACGCGTGCATTTCCACCCCAGATACTCCAAACCATGTCTTCGTCGGCTGGTTGAGCGTAATCGGTAAGGAATGTAGTTGCCAAAGCACCCGAAGCCCAACCAAATTTTGGCCATGTATCAGGTTCCCAGCCTTTTAGAATAGCGTAAAGAAGTCCGCCCACAAAACCATCACCACCACCGATACGGTCGAGCACATTGATTTTGCGTGGCATAATTACATGCCAGTTTTCTTCTTCGAGCATAATGGCACCCCATAAATGTTCGTTTACGCTAACAACTTCACGCAAGGTGGTTGCATACACTGAAGCATGTGGAAATGCCGCTTTAACACGACCAATCATACCTTTGAAACCTTCAATTTCGGCTTCAATTCCTTTACCACCGGCTTCAGGACCCTGAATCCCCAAACAAAGCTGGAAATCTTCTTCGTTACCAATCAAAATATCCGAAACAGATGCAATTTCAGTAAAAATTTCGCGTAATTCTTTTTCGCGACCTTTCCAAAACGAAGCACGATAGTTTAAATCGAATGAAATACGGGTTCCTGTCTTTTTAGCATAACGAGCCAATTCCAGACAGAAATTACTAGTTTCAACCGATAATGCGCCTATTAAACCCGAAAGATGCAGAATCTGAACGCCTTCCTGCACGAAAATACGTTCCAAATCAAAATCCTTCACATTCAGTGTGCGACCAACTTCACCGGCACGGTCGTTCAGTACGCGCGGACCGCGGGTTCCATAACCACTATCAGCAATATTAAACTGATGACGATAACCCCATGGATTGCCTTGTGGTACTTCCACACCTTCGTAATCCATATTGCGGGCACGCAGGTTGCTTTTAATCATTTGTGCAATCGGACTGTCTTTTACAAAAGTAGTCAATACTTTTACAGGAAGTCCTAAATACGAAGCGATACTAGCTACGTTAGTTTCGGCACTCGAAACTTCCATTTCAAACAATTTACTGCTGTGAACAGGTTGTCCGTTCACCGGAGTAATGCGAACCCCCATGGAGGTAGCCACCATCAAGGCATATTTTGTGTCTTTTTTTAAGTCAATCATAATTGTAATTCAGCCCCCTAAATCCCCCTCAGGGGGGACTTGTAGGTTAGCTATATTTTTTGAAAATTATTGAATTTATTTAGAGAAAAAGTCTTTAAGTCCCCATGTGGGGGATTTAGGGGGCTTTAAATACAGAATACATCAAATCCACCATCGATAACTGTCAGTGTTCCTGTAACGAATTTTGAAGCATCGCTGGCAAGCCAGTGCAATGTTCCGCACAATTCATCCGGACTACCAAAACGGCCAAATGGAGTATGTGCTATAATTGAATTACCACGAGCAGTTAAAGAACCATCAGGATTTGTCATCAAAGCGCGGTTTTGTTCTGTTAAGAAGAATCCCGGAGCCATGGCATTTACACGTAAACCTTCACCAAACTTGGTGGCCAGTTCGGTGGCCAGATATTTGGTAAAGTTAGTTACAGCAGCTTTAGAAGTACCATAACCCACAACACGCGTTAGCGGACGAATGGCAGATTCAGAAGAAATATTGATAATACTTCCTTTTCCTTGTTTTACCATTTCTTTGGCATACACCATAGTTGGTAAAATTGTTCCAAAAAGATTCAAATCAACAACTTTTTTAAATGCATCCAATTCAAGATCGAAAATTGTTTTGTCTGGTGGAATAGTTGCTCCGGGCATGTTGCCACCGGCTGCATTCACCAAAATATCAATACTTCCAAACTCTGCAATAATTTCAGCAGAGGAAATTTCCAGACTTTCTCTATCCAACACATCGGCACAAAAACTTTTTACAGGATAACCCTTGGCTAATAATTCAGCTTCCAGTTTTTGTCCTGCTTCACGGCAACGGTCAACAATTGCCAATTTAACACCTTGTTCGCACATATATTCTGACATGGAACGGCCTAAAACACCACCACCACCGGTGATAACCATGACTTTATCTTTTACATCAAAAATTTTACTCATTGTATATAAGTATTTAAGGGTTTATATTTTAATTGCAGACTGAATTTTACTTCAACCTGCATTATTAGTTTTTAAAGATTAAATAATCTTTTCAGATGACGTTCGTAGATGTTTTCTTCTACGCATTGCCCAACTACATCAGCATGCTTTTCAATCATACCAATATATTTATCGCCCATTTCGTAAGCTACTTTATAAGCCACGTGAATCAGCTGACGGAAATTTGAATTATAATCAGGATGTCCTGGAATATGACGTAATGTGTTGGCATACTTTTCACTACTCCATGAATTTACTTCCTCAATAGTTGGAAGTTCTGATGTTTTAATATCGATAACATCGGCATAAGGAGCACAAAGTTCTTCGCTACGATTCAATGAATCGGCATAAATGAATTTAGCAGCTTCCAAACCATCGCTTCCTGCCATGGCTAAGCCAATCACTTCTTCGAGCCAGGTTGTTCCGGCAGTTTTCAGGTGAAGACCTTTGTTGTATTTTTTAATCACCTCAGCCATAACAGGATAAATAGAAAATTTATCTGAACCGGAGTGAATACTCAATTTCAGTTCTTCAGGTAATCCAAATTCTTTCACGGCATAATCAATCACCAATACATCTTCTTCAAATTCTTTGGCAAACTGATCTACATTTCCGGTGTAATCTACACCTTTATTGAAACGTCCGGTAAACTTTGGAGCAATCGTTTGAGCAGGAACGCCTTTGTCGGCCAACATTTTGAGGATGAACAACATTTCGATAGGAGTTTGCGGAGATTCCACTTCGTCCATCGAAACTTCGGTAATGAAATTGCCTTTTCCTTTTTTCTCTACAAGGAAATTGTAAATATCGGCAGCTTGTTGTGTGGCAGCTAAAAATTTATTGGCAATTTGCACTAAAAATTCGTTAGTTACAACCAGCGGATGCGAAATTCCGGGAACGGAAAGATTTCCTACATATTTACTGCACGATGCCACAAAAGCATCAACAGCTTCATTGGAACTTTCTTTACCAATGAACGATGCAACGTCAAGTGTAAAAAAGTCGGAAGAATCAACAAATCCAGCCACATTGCTGAAATTGATATGGTCAGCATCAACAAAGTATTTTCCTTTATATCCAAGCGCTTTAACAGCTGCTTCTGCTTCGTTGCGTGTATCCTGTGGAACAGTGTGAACATAGGTATGCTCACGGTTTGATTTATTCCATACGATATTAATGTCCAAGCCAGATTTCTCGTTGGCTTTCATAATGGCTCTTAACTGAGCTTCACCCTGGTGACAAAAACGGTCACCTGTACCAATACTGAATTTTCCTAATTGCATAGTAATTTATTTTTAAAAGGTAAATTTATTTTGTTTTTTAGTTTTTATTCCTGAAACGACATATAATCTTCAATATTCTCTTTCACAAGCACATCCACAGGCACAAAGTTTACCTGTTTTATTGGTTGTTTAAATATTAATTCCCTACATAAATCTCTGATAGTCAGATAAGCCTGCTTTTCAGGTCGCTGAGCTATGAGATAAGATATAACATCCTGCTTCAAATATTCCACATTTTGCGACAGCAGGTCGTAACCAATCAATCTGATTTCTGATTTTTCTAAAGTATAAAAATAGCGTGCAAGCCTGTAAACCTTTGAATTAAAAGTGATGGCAGCTTTAATATTTTTATGCGAATTAAATATATCGCGAAGTTGTTCCAGATTTTGTTCATCATTCTTATCCTGAATTTCCACATATATAAGTTTCAGGTTTGCAAGTTGCTTCTCTTCAATATAATGCATAAAACCCTGTTTTCTCGACAAAGTCTGATTCGACACAGCGCCTTTACGCTTGGTTCGGATAATGATAATTTCGGCATTATCTTCCAGAGAGTTGAGCAGCAATTTAGCAGCTATATAACCACTCAAAAATGAGTTTTGACCATAATATGTCAAAAATCCAGACTCTTCAATCATCGAATCGATAAACGAAAATACGATACCCAATGTTTTGAGTTGCTGAGTAAAATTCAGGGTTTCTTCTTTAAATATAGGAGCAAGTATTACAGCATCAGGGTGTAACAAAATTGCTTTATTGGCAACTTCATGAAAAGTATTTACATCAAACTGATCGTAAAAAAATTTATCAATAACAACATTGTAAGCCGAAAATTCCGAAAAAGCCTGTCCAAATCCTTTTTCAATCGATTCCCAATAATCACCCGGTTCATAATGCGGAATAAGGCAGGCAAAACGATATTGCTTTTTGGAGGCCAGAGAACGCGCCAAAATATTGGGAGAATAATTCATTTCCTCCAACACTTTATTTACCGCCTCCCTGCTTTTTTCCGAAACTTCTCCCCTATCGTGTATCACACGATCGACAGTGCCTTCGGATACACCCGCAAGTTGAGCAATATCTTTTATTCTTATTTTAGTGCTTGTATTTTTTACCATGTATATATACTAATCTCATAAAAAAATGCTTGAAAAATTATTTCTGCTATCGTCATATTTTTAAGGATTAAAAATAAACTTCGTGTGCGAACACAGTAATAAATCCAACAGCACAAAAATAGTATATATTTCGTAATTTCAAAATATTTTGTATCTTCGTGGGCGAACACGGAAAAGCTTTTATTTTGATTAAAATAATTTTAAAGTGTTGTATATCTATATTTTAAACACACAAACTTTAAATATAGCTCCACAACATTCATCAAAAACATATTATATAACATAATTTCAGCCTTGTAATTTTATTCAATTTTACATTCTGAATGACTATTTTTGAAAAAAATTAAGAAATTAAACCTTCAAAAACGTATTAATAATTTTAAAGTTCAATATCATGAAAAACTTTTTAGACGAAAACTTTTTATTGCAGACCGAGACTGCACAAAAATTGTATCACGAACATGCAGCTAAACAACCCATCATTGATTATCACTGCCACTTGATTCCTTCAATGGTGGCTAATGATCACAAATTCAAATCATTGACTGAAATATGGTTGGGAGGTGACCATTACAAATGGCGTGGTATGCGCACCAACGGTGTAGATGAAAAATATTGTACAGGAAAAGATACTTCCGATTGGGAGAAATTTGAAAAATGGGCTGAAACTGTTCCTTACACCATGCGTAACCCATTGTATCACTGGACACATCTGGAGTTAAAAACAGGTTTTGGTATAGAGAAACTTCTTTCGCCTAAAACTGCCCGAGAAATATACGATGAATGTAATGAAAAATTACAAACTCCCGAGTATTCAGCCCGTGGAATGATGCGTCGTTACAAAGTAGAAGCAGTTTGTACTACCGATGATCCTGTGGATACGCTGGAGCACCACATTAAAACGAAAAATGATGGTTTTGAGGTGAAAATGTTGCCAACATGGCGTCCTGATAAAGCTATGGCTGTAGAGAGTTCTTCGAATTTCCGTGCTTATGTAGAGCAACTTGCCGGAGTTTCGGGCGTTGGTATTTCCACATTCGACGATATGATTTTGGCACTTCGCAAACGTCAGGATTTCTTTGCTGAGCAAGGTTGTAAATTATCTGACCATGGAATTGAGGAATTTTATGCTGAAGATTATACCGAGGCGGAAATTAAAGCAATATTTAACAAGGTATACGGTGGAAAAGAGTTGAGCGCAGACGAAGTATTGAAATTCAAATCGGCCATGATGGTTATTTTTGCTGAAATGGATTGGGAAAAGGGCTGGACACAGCAATTCCATTATGGCGCTATCCGTAATAACAACACTCGCTTGTTCAATCAGTTAGGCCCTGATACAGGTTTCGATTCTATCGGAACATTCTCTACAGCAAAAGCCATGTCGAAATTTTTGAACAGACTCGACACCAATAACAAACTCACTAAAACCATCCTATACAATCTGAATCCATCCGACAATGAAATGATTGCCACCATGATAGGTAATTTCCAGGATGGAACAGTTGCAGGTAAAATGCAATTCGGTTCGGGCTGGTGGTTCCTGGATCAAAAAGATGGTATGGAAAAACAGATGAATTCACTGTCGGTACTTGGTTTGTTGAGCCGTTTTGTAGGTATGCTCACCGATTCGCGCAGCTTCCTCTCCTACCCTCGTCACGAATATTTCCGTCGTACGTTGTGTAATCTGTTAGGAAATGATGTTGAGCAAGGATTATTGCCTCATCAGGAAATTGAATTTATTGGTAAAATGGTGGAAGACATTAGCTATAACAACGCTAAGAACTTCTTCAAATTTTGATTTATTCGGCAATTTTTGCAGTAAATTAGTCAATTTTTGAACTTTTAGATGTTTAAATCTGATTAATTTTGCAAAGTTTAAAATAAATCAGTATTTTTGGTCGACCAATTATAAACAATCAATTATATTAAAAAAAACAATGAGTAAGAAAATTGTAACATTAGGAGAAATTATGCTCCGTTTGTCAACTCCGGGTTGTACACGTTTTGTACAGTCGGATGTATTTGATGTAGTGTATGGCGGTGGAGAAGCCAATGTGGCTGTTAGCTGTGCCAATTACGGACATGAAGCCTATTTTGTAACAAAATTGCCAAGTCACGAAATCGGACAATCGGCAGTAAACGCATTACGTAAATATGGTGTTAAAACTGATTACATTGCTCGTGGTGGCGATCGCGTGGGTATTTATTATCTCGAAACAGGAGCATCCATGCGTCCAAGTAAAGTGATTTACGACCGCGCACATTCATCCATTGCTGAAGCAACAATTGTCGATTTTGACTTTGACGCTATTATGAAAGGTGCTGATTGGTTTCACTGGTCGGGAATTACGCCTGCTATTTCTGATGCTGCAGCTGAACTTACAAAATTAGCTTGCGAGGCAGCGAAACGCAACGGTGTAACAGTTTCTGTGGATTTGAATTTCCGCAAAAAACTCTGGACCAAACAAAAAGCACAATCTATTATGCGCCCTTTGATGCAATATGTAGATGTATGTATTGGTAACGAGGAAGATGCAGAACTTTGCTTAGGTTTTAAACCCGATGCCGATGTAGAAGGCGGACATACCGATGCCGAAGGTTACAAAGGAATTTTCACTCAAATGGCTAAAGAATTCGATTTCAAGTATGTAATTTCAACATTACGCGAATCGTTTTCGGCAAGTCACAACGGTTGGAAAGCCATGATTTACGACGGAAAAGAATTTTACACGTCAAAACGTTACGATATCAATCCGATTATCGACCGCGTAGGTGGTGGTGATTCATTTTCAGGTGGTGTTATTCACGGTTTACTGACCAAGCCAAATCAGGGAGAAGCACTGGAATTTGCAGTGGCAGCTTCAGCATTGAAACACACCGTGAATGGCGACTTCAACCTTGTTTCTATCGAAGAAGTAGAAGCTTTGGCTGGAGGTGATTCAAGCGGACGTGTACAACGATAATTTCATTTACCATTTTTATATTTACCAGTTACTATTTTTGCTGACAAACGTCAACATATTTAGTAACTGGCAAATGAAAAATGGTCTTTTTCTTAAAATAGTAACTAGTAAATGATTTAATAGTAAATTATAAAATGAGATTCAGTAAAATACAGGTAATGACGGCTATGAAAGAAACAGGAATTGTGCCTGTTTTTTATAATAGCGATATCGAAATATCAAAAAACGTAGTAAAAGCATGCTACGAAGGTGGAATTCGCGCATTTGAATTCACCAATCGGGGTGATTTTGCACACGAAGTATTCCGCGATTTGGTAAAGTTTGCAGCCAAAGAATGTCCTGAAATGATTATGGGAATTGGTTCCATTGTAGATGCACCAACAGCTGCTTTATACATTCAGATGGGTGCTAACTTTTTGGTTGGACCACTTTTCAATCCTGATGTAGCTAAAGTAGCTAATCGCCGTTTAGTACCTTATTCGCCGGGTTGTGGATCAGTTTCGGAAGTTGGTTTTGCTCAGGAGGCCGGATGTGATGTATGTAAAGTTTTTCCGGGCGATGTATTGGGAGCAAACTTTGTAAAAGGTCTGAAAGCACCGATGCCCTGGTCGAACCTGATGGTTACCGGCGGTGTAAAACCCGAAGAAGCTAATCTGAAAACATGGTTCGATGCTGGTGTAATGTGTGTAGGAATGGGTTCCAATCTTTTTCCTGCCGAAATGATGAAAGCCGGTGACTGGGCTGGAATTTCGAAACTATGCAGTGATGCTATTGCCATAGTTAAGAAAGTGAGAAAATAACTTCAAATAAAATACAAAAATGAGTACACTTGGAAAAATTAACGAAAAAATGACGCAATACAGATGGACAATTTGTTCATTGCTATTTTTAGCAACGACCATTAACTATCTTGATCGTCAGGTACTTTCACTTTTACAGCCAATTTTGGCCGATGAATTTCACTGGACTGATAGTGATTATGGCACCATTACAGCTATTTTCTCACTTGCCTATGCCATTTCTATGCTTTTTGCTGGTAGATTTGTTGATAAATTAGGCACAAAGAAAGGTTATGCATGGGCAATTGCCGTTTGGTCGTTGGCAGCTATGCTGCATGCTCTTTGCGGTTTAGCTACTGAATGGTGGACAGGTATACCGGATGCAAATGGATTAACTAATGCAACCGGTGATATTGTGGCAACTATTTCTATCGTAAGTGTAATTATGTTTGTAATTGCACGAATATTATTGGCATTTGGTGAATCAGCAAACTTTCCGGCTGCTATCAAAGCTACTGCTGAATACTTTCCAAAACGAGATAGAGCTTTTGCAACAGGAGTATTTAACTCGGGAGCAAATGTTGGAGCAATATTAGCCCCTATAACTGTTCCATTTATGGCCGAAGCATGGGGTTGGGAAACAGCATTTTTAGTAATTGGTGCAGTAGGTTTTCTGTGGTTAGCTGCTTGGTTAATCTTTTATAAGCCTATTGAAACTAACAACAAAGTTAATGCGGCTGAAAGAGCATACATAAATCAGGATGATGTTACAGACAAAGTTATTGTAGACGAAACTGTAAAAGTAAAAAAAATGACTTTAAAAGAAGCATTGAAATACAAACAAACATGGGCTTTTGCGTTTGGTAAATTTATGACCGATGGCGTTTGGTGGTTTTTCTTATTTTGGACTCCGGCCTATCTGAAAGCTGAATATGGAATGTTACCTTCAGAAGTTGCTTTACCGATTGGTGTTTTATACACTATTACTGTTTTTGGCTCAGTATTTGGCGGAAAGTTTCCAACATTTTTTATAAATAAAGGAATGAATCCTTATGCTGGTCGTATGCGTGCCATGTTGATTATTGCATTTTTCCCATTGTTGGTGCTCTTAGCACAACCATTTGGACACTTAGAAATGCTTGGAAATTATGCATTTTGGGTTCCAGTTTTACTAATAGGTATTGGAGGTTCTGCACATCAGGCATGGTCAGCAAATATTTTCACTACAGTTGGCGATATGTTCCCAAAATCGGCAGTTGCAACTATTGTAGGTATTGGCGGTATGGCTGGAGGTTTAGGATCATTTTTTATTAACAAAGGTAGTGGTATTCTTTTTGATTATAGCTTGGTAGAATGGGGTAGTAAGACTCCGGGTTACACTATTGTTTTTGCATTTTGTGCTTTAGCATATCTTACCGGATGGGTGGTTATGAAATCGTTAGTGCCAAAATACAAACCAATTACTGATTTGTAATTACCAGTTATAAGTAAGGTTAATAAAGCAGTTGCAGGAGTAGTTCTGCAACTGCTTTTTTTATTCATTTAGAAAAACATTCGCCGACAACAATATTTTTGACAGAGAACTACAATCTCAAAATCTTAGAATTCAGACCAATAAAAATTTAATTTAAAAATAACGCAATAAATCTTTCAATAAAGTTTGTTTTTTACCAAAAATAGCGTATCTTTGCACCCGCTTTTGAGAAGTAAATCAATGAGCAACGGGGTGTAGCGCAGTCCGGTTAGCGCACCTGCTTTGGGAGCAGGGGGTCGTGGGTTCGAATCCCGCTACCCCGACTTAAAAAAGGATTTATCGTTTGATAAATCCTTTTTTTGTATAAAAAATTTCACTAATGCCAATTATTCATGTCCGGCATATATATCCATATACCTTTTTGTAAACAACGTTGCACCTATTGCGATTTCTACACTGTTGTAGCGCCTAAATTAATTGAAGATACCGTCGACTCCATTGTAAAAGAAATATCTTTAAGAAACAATTATCTGGCCGACAAACATATTCAAACTATTTATTTTGGTGGTGGAACTCCCAGCGTATTATCTAAATCACATTTTTTACGAATTTTTGAAGCTTTAAATCAGAATTTCAAAATAAACTCCAATGCCGAAATTACTTTTGAAGCAAATCCTGACGATCTGACAGATGATTTCTTTACTGAAACACAGAACTTACCTTTCAACAGAATCAGCATAGGAATCCAATCGTTTAACGACGCTGATCTGAAACGAATAAACCGCAGACACACGGCTGAACAAGCCATTCAGGCTGTAAAAAGAGCTCAAAATGCCGGATTCAGCAATCTGAGTATTGATTTGATTTACGGATTGCCGGATCAGACTCTTGAAGATTGGAAAAACAACATTGGTAAAGCTTTAATTCTCAATGTTCAGCATATTTCAGCTTACGGATTAACCTACGAGAAAGGCACAGCACTCTGGACGCAACGAAAAAAGAAAGTAGTGACGGAAACTCCGGATGAAAAAATGAACGAAATGTATGAATTGCTACGATACAAAATCGAAAAAGCCGGTTTTGAGGCCTACGAAATATCAAATTTTTCGAAGCCAGGTTATCGGTCGCAACACAACAGTGCCTACTGGAAAATGATTCCATACATTGGATTTGGTCCATCGGCTCATTCCTACAATATCACAAACCGCCAATGGAACGTTTCTTCCATAAAAAATTACAACGAATCCATTGAAAATAATTCGATATTCTGGGAAACAGAGGAATTAACTCTGAACGATAGGTATAACGATTACATTATGGTTTCCATGCGCACTGCGGAAGGCGCCAGCATAAATTATATAAGCAGTAACTTCGGTAAATCATATACTGATTATTTTATACATCAGTGTGCTAAATTTATCACTGACAAGCTCATAGAAATAAATCCGCCTTTTTATTCATTGACAACCAACGGTGTGGAAATTTCAAATTTTATTATCAGCGATTTAATGAAAGTATGAAATAAAATGAACTTTGAAAAATAACCAACACTCGAAAAAAAGTTATAACTTTGTGAGTTAAAACCCCGACATTAGAAAATTAAATTCATGAACAATAAAGCATCTTCTGCACGGAAAGGATTTCTGCGCTTTTTTTGGTGGACATTCGGTTCTGCCATTTTATTGATAGTCATAATATTTCTGTTTATCAACATTGGCTGGATTGGCTATATGCCACCCATCGATGAATTACAAAATCCTATTAATAAATATGCTACAGAGATTTATTCATCTGATTTACAGGTATTAGGTCAATATTCAAAAAGTAAAAACAACCGACTTAAAACCGAATACAGCCAGATTTCTAAAAACGTTGTTAATGCATTGGTTGCGACCGAAGATGTGCGGTTTTACGATCATTCTGGTATCGATGGAATTGCTTTGGTTCGATCTTTTATATTAACCGGAATTTTGCAAAATAAAAGTTCAGGTGGAGGAAGCACATTAACCCAGCAATTGGCAAAGCAACTTTATTCCCCCGAAGCAGAGAATATTATCGAACGGGCATTTCAGAAACCTATTGAATGGGTTATTTCCGTGAAACTGGAGCGACTTTACACCAAAGATGAAATTATGACGCTCTATCTCAATCAGTTCGACTTCTTGAACAATGCAGTGGGAATTAATTCTGCAGCTCAGATTTACTTCAGCAAAAGTCCGTCCAAATTAAATATTGAAGAAGCGGCAACTCTGGTGGGAATGCTTAAAAATTCGTCGCTATACAATCCTGTACGTTTCAACGAAAGAACAAAAAACCGCAGAAATGTGGTTTTAAACCAAATGCGCAAAGCCGATTTTATCACCGATGAGCAGTGCGATTCACTCCAAAATTTACCACTGACTTTAAACTATAAAAAGGCTGACCATAAAGCCGGATTAGCACCTTATTTCCGTGAGTATCTACGTTTAGTACTTACAGCCGACGAACCTGTAAAAAGCGATTACGCCAGTTGGCAGGAGCAAAAATACAAAGACGATGTATGGCAATGGGAAAACAATCCGTTGTACGGATTTTGCAATAAAAACCGCAAACCCGATGGTACACCCTATAATATCTATGTGGATGGTTTAAAAATCTATACGACCATCGATTCGCGCATGCAACAATATGCCGAAGATGCCGTTGACGAGCACATTAAAGATCTTCAGAAAACATTTTTCAAAGAAAAGAAAGGTCGATCATATGCACCATTTTCCAAAAAATTGAAATCCGAAGAGATTGATGCAATTATTGAGCGTACCAAACGTCAGTCGGAAAGATATATAAAAATGAAAGCAGCCGGTTTCGAAAAGGCAGAAATCGACAAAGTTTTCAGAAAACCAACTGAAATGCAGGTTTTCAGTTATAATGGAATGATAGATACAGTAATGTCGCCAATAGACTCCATACGGTATCAGAAACATTATCTGCGCTGTGGGTTTATGTCGATGGATGCCAAAAGCGGTTATGTAAAAGCCTATGTTGGCGGACCGGATTTTGCACATTTTCAATACGATATGGTAAATGTAGGTCGTCGTCAGGTTGGCTCTACCGTGAAACCGTATCTTTACTCTCTGGCCATGGAAGAAGGTATGTCGCCCTGCGATAAAACCACCTGGCAACCCATTACATTCACAAACACCGGAGGAAAACCATGGACTCCACGCACGACTACCAAAGGAAGAAAAATTGGCGACGTGGTATCGCTGAACTGGGGTTTAACCAACTCCGACAACTGGATTTCAGCCTATTTAATGAGTTTATTTACTCCTGAATCGATGGTTAAACTTATGCGTTCGTTCGGAATTCGGTCGCAATTGGATGCTGTACCAGCCTTGTGTCTGGGAATTTGCGATATTTCAGTTGCCGAAATGGTGGATGCCTACACAGCTTTCCCCAATAAAGGTATCAGAGTGGAACCGGTTTACGTAACCCGCATTGAAGATGCTAACGGAAATGTGATTGCCACTTTTGGCCCTAAAATGCACGAAATTTTCAGCGAAACCACAGCATACAAAATGATTTATATGATGCGCAGCGTAGTTGATGGTGGAACCGGAGGTCGTATTCGCAGCCGTTACGGACTCACCATGCAAATGGGTGGTAAAACCGGAACAACACAAAACAACTCCGATGGTTGGTTTATGGGGTATACTCCTTCGCTTGTTTCGGGTGTTTGGGTTGGTGGTGAAGACCGCGACATTCATTTCGATGGCATTGCCGAAGGACAAGGCGCAAGTATGGCATTACCTATCTGGGCATTGTATATGAGAAAAGTTTTAAACGATCCGAATACAGGATATTCTGCTTCGGAAACTTTTGATATTCCGGCTGATTATAACGAAAGACTTGGTTGCAACACCAATTTGTACAGCGATAAATAGTGTTTGCAAGAAAACGCCAATCTCTGCGTTGCACTTATACCGAAAACTACTCATTTAAACCTCTCTCCCCCGTTATCACGGGTACTCTCTCCATTTGGAGAGAGATAAATGGAATAAATGGTTATTTGTAAACTCCGTGTTTTCACTATTTCGTGCGCCTTGACGTTTTCTTATCAAACACGGTGTTTTCTTACAAGTACTAAATAAAAAAGTTAAAGAACTTACAATAAAACCAAAGATTCCTGCTGAAATATTTTCTTTTTCAAAAAGAATTCCGTTATTTGCCTGCGAAAACTTCTAAAAGCTATGTTTTTAGAAGTTTTGCTTTCATCATATCACAGTCATCTTGAAAAAAATTGTTTTCACATACCTGTTTATCTTAGCAACGTTCAGTGGTTTTGCCCAACTGAATACCGAACGTATTATGGCTATTGGTCAGAATGCTTTGTATTTCGACGACTATGTGTTATCCATTCAGTATTTCAGTCAGATTATCAAGGTGAAACCTTATATGGCAGAGCCATACATGTACCGAGCCATTGCAAAAATACAACTTGGTGACTTTCAGGGAGCCGAAAATGACGCAACACTGGCCATCGAACGAAATCCTTTTTTAGCTCATGCCTATTACACCAGAGGTTTTGCCAATCTGAAACTGGAGAAATTCAAAGAAGCAGACGAAGATTTTACATACGCGCTGGAATACAATCCCGGAAGTATGGAATATCTGAAAGCCAGAGTTGAAGCCCGTGAACGATCGAAAAATCTGGATAAAACCATTCTTGATTTAAAACAATTGCTGAAATTAAACCGAAAAGAACATTCGCTAAACTACGAAATAGGCCGAATTTATCTTCAGATGAAAGATACCGTTTCAGCTGAAAGTTCATTCCGGCAAATGATGTTGGCTGACTCTTCAAGTTACATTGGTTTCAGTGCCATCGCCTTGCTCAAAATGCAGAAGAATGACAAAGATAGCGCTCTGTATTTTTACAACAGGGCAATTGCCAAAAAATCAACTTATCCGGGCGATTACATCAATCGCGGAATTATCAACAATCAGCGGAATAATTTTCGGCAAGCACTGTTGGACTACGACAATGCAATAAAATATGACAGCACCGACTATCTGGGATTTTACAACAGAGCGCTGCTAAGAAGCTATTTGGGCGACAATAACAATGCTATTAACGACCTGAATAAAGTCATCTCGATTGATTCCACCATGCTTGAAGCCATTTGGAAAAAAGCCAATCTAGAATCGAATATCGGAAAGTTTAAAAATGCTGTGGCCGATTACAAAATTATTCTTCGTAAATATCCGTATTTCCTGCCGGCTCTTTACGGAATAGCTGAGGCTGAGGAAGCTCTCGGCAATGTAAAAGATGCATTCAGACACAAGCAACTGGCACATAATATTGAGCAGAACAAGGAGTATTATAAACAAAAATCGAAACAGGAAATAGTTGTAACCAACATCAGCGAAACGAATATCGAGGAGAAAACAGACAAGAAAAACAAACGTTTATCCAACCTGTTTGCTGAACAGGCAACTACCGATACCATCAAACGGAATCAAAACATTTTGCGTGGCGAAATTCAGAACCAGACTGTTGAAGTACAGGCAGAAGCCGATTTCGAATTTAATTATGTGGTTTTGGTTGATCCGTTACGCAGAACAAACCTATACAATTCTGCTGTTTACGAATTCAACAAAAAGAAGGTAATTCCATCGGAACTGCGCATTAGCAACATTAAAGTACCTCATAATAAAGAGTTTCTGCAAATGCATATTTTTATCATGGGCGAAGTTTCCGAGAAAATTCAGAAAGACCCGAATAATCCGGATTACTATTTTTGCAGAGCTATAGAATCGGTTTCGTCGTACGATTATAATGGCGGACTCGACGATCTGAACAAAGCAATAGAGATAGATCCGAACTATTCCCTTGCTTATTTCTCCAGAGCTTATCTGAACTTTAAGTTGCTGTACAACAAAGTATATAATGAAGATAAACCAATGGAATATTTGGATGAATTAACCAACAAGAAAATGATTTATCCAATTGATCCAACAAAGAAAATATCGCTGCAATCCATTATTCAGGATTACGATAAAGTGATAGAACTTCAACCCGATTTTTCGTTTGCTTACTACAACAAAGCAAATGTTTTAATCACACAACAGGATTATAAAAACGCTTTAACTCTTTATACAAAAGCCATCGAACTTGATCCTGACTTTTCTGAAGCGTATTTCAACCGTGGCTTAACTTATTTATTTATTGGTCAGAATGAGAAAGGTTTAGCCGATCTGGGAAAATCAGGTGAACTTGGTATATATCAGGCTTATAATCTAATGAAAAGATTTGGAAAATAAATTTATGCTTGTTTGTGATTTACACAGAAAATCTCTGCTAAACATAAAGTAAAGATTTATTTTTCAAAAAATCATTATAATTATTTGCACTTTTTTCTGATATACTATATATTTGTAAATCTTTGCAATATAATTTGCTTCAGTAACAATGTGTATTCTACAATATAATCATAACATGGAAACTTTAGTAATTCATTACGATAAATCAAACAGAGCCGCCCGTAAATTGGTAGAAGCTATAATTGCATCTGAAAATTTTAAGATTGATAAAAAACGTAAAACAGGACTCCAAAAAGCAATTAACGATGTAAAAACAGGTAAGACTTTTCCTGTTATGAATTCAGAAAATGCTGTTTCAGAAATACTCGGAGAAAATGTATAACATAAGCTATACAGGGACTTTTAAAAAACAGCTTTTATTAATGAAGAAAAGGGGCAAAAACCTTAACAAAATTAATGAGGTTATTAAAACACTTGCAACAACCGGCACTTTACCAACAAACTACCGACCTCACAAGCTAAAAGGAGATTATTCCGGCTACTGGGAAGCTCACATTGAACCCGATTGGCTTATTGTATGGGAAATATCACACAACGAATTAACTTTAATACTTATTGCCACAGGATCACATGCTGATCTTTTTTGAATAAACAAAAGAAAATGAGTTTGTTATAGCTTTTCAAACACTTCGAAAACAACTCCGTTGCTTTTTAAAACATCATAGCCCACGCTTACTCCCATTGTCTCCCACTCCGCTCCTTCTTTGTTGTCGGCTTTAATAAGATGCAGAATTATTTCCGAATTATTCAGGATGGCTTTCTTTGTCAGAATATGATACGACGACCTGAAAAGCTCTTCAAACCATTCAGGCTTTAAAGACGGAAACAACAATTGATGATAAAACCGGTGAAGCGAACTGTGAGTAAACCAATAAACTTTTTGAGGTGTAAAATACAGAATGGCATTGGGTGAACCGGTGTCCATCCAACCTTTTTTGTGCGGATATTTGCTAAAAACTTCCAGATACATATCGCCAAAATCCTTTTCTCTGAACTTTTCCGAAATGCGGTAAACTTTATTATTGATGGTAAGCTGCACATCAACGTCCATTCGTTGCATTTTCATATCATCCTCTGTATCATTATTGTATCGGACAATATCAACTGCATTCAACCGCTGGGAATAAAATTCATCTGCCATAGCAGCAAAACTCTTTTCTCTTTTCAGGCTTTCAGAAAAGTGGTGTATCATATGCAAATTTTCTAGATCAATTACTGTTCCATTTCACCTGAAAATGAAATGGCATCACGCTCAACAGAAATAACCTGCAAATCGGCTTTTCCGTTGGAATAAACCACCAAATGCAACTGATAATGATATTCTGTGGTATTCACTTTAAAATCGATAAACCAACCATCATTACGTTTATTCTTTCTGATAGCAAAATCCTTCATGGGTTCAGAAAATTTAATTCCACCATCCATCGAATTGATTGGAGCTGTATGAGCTACACCATAATAAGGTAAAAAAGCAATCGCTGAGTCGCCTTTCAGTTTCAGAGAGTAATCCGATGTTAAATTTACTGGCTGCATTCGCAAAGGCATAGCATAGTTGAACTTAAGCGTCAGATTTCTGCTTTCAACATCTGAACTTACTTTCGAAGTCAGTTCTGCCAATTGCTGCTGAGTTGTGCAGGAAAACAAAAGAACCACACCGACAAAAATCAATAGACGTAATGTTTTCATACTCGTATCAATAGATTATTAATTATCAACACATTGCAATTTAAGTATCATTCCTGTCCAGGGTTTCATATCCACCGAAAACCGGATATCTGTACCGAAGCTGAAATCTTTCAGATTTTTATACATACCCAACAAATCGGTACAGGAATAGGTTTGATTTTTCTGAATTTTCAAAAACTCAAACAGTTCATCAGGAAAAACAATTTCCGTATAAAGTTGTTTATCGTCGAAATTTAAAACTACAAGCAAAATTTCATCTTCGTATTGGCGCACATAAGCAAATTGCTCATGCGATTTGAAATATGGATTGTCGAGGTTTGCGTATTCTATATCAAACATTTGTCCGTGAGTTATTGCCTTTTCAGTCAATACCAGGGTCAGTAGTTTTTTATAAAAATCGCGCAATTGCTTTTGTTCCTTGGTTAAAAGTTTTCCATCAAAACTGCCATTATTTGCCCATTGCTGCACCGTTGTTACAGCCCAATAATCGAAAATAGTGGTTCTGCCATCCAGTCCGCTGAAACCTTCGTTTTCCATGGCTTTTTCGTTCAGTTCCTGTCCGAAATAAATCATAACCGGCGCTCTGGTAAGAGTTGCAGCAACAATCATAGCCGGAATGGCATACTTTCCATCACCCGAAAAGAAACCTGAAGCAATGCGTTGCTCATCATGATTTTCGAGAAACTGGAGCATATGATCCTGAATGTCGCTCACCGCCTGCCAGGCCTGCGTAATATCCGAAACAGGAAAATTCCTGCTTGTCACGTCGCGGAGGGTATCGTACATGCCTACTTTGTCGTACAAATAATCAAATTTCCCATTGTAAATATAATTCCGGTATTCCGCAGGATTATACACTTCGGCAATAAAAATAATTTTCGGGTTCACAGCTTTAATTGCCGGAATTACCCAGCCCCAGAATTCCACAGGAACCATTTCGGCCATATCGCAACGGAAACCATCGATGTTTTTAGAAGCCCAAAACAGCAAAATATCGCGCATTTTGAACCATGTATCGGGTATCGGATCGAACTGTTTCTGCATTCCTTCGGTGTAATTGACGCCATAATTGAGTTTAACCGTTTCGTACCAGTCGTTCACACCCGGATTTGGCGAAAAACAATCGTTGCCGGTAGCTTTAGCAGGAAATTCTTTGTAATTAGCAATATCAAAAGCAGGTTTAAACTCCTGATCCGGAAAATAATAAAAATTATTCAATGGAGAAAAATGCCAGTCGGAACAATCGTTTTGTCCCAAATCGACAGTGCCTGCAGGTGCTGCATCCGATTTGTAGACGCGTGCCACATGGTTGGGTACAAAATCGATGATTACCTTCATATCAGCTTTGTGAGTTCGCTCCACCAGATGTTCGAATTCTGTCATGCGTTCGGTAATATTTTCAGCCAAATCAGGATCCACATCATAATAATCTTTGATAGCGTATGGCGAACCGGCCTTGCCCTTCACCACTGCATTGTGATCTTTCAGAATTCCGACCTCCGAATAATCTGTTTGTGTAGCATGTTCAATGATTCCGGTGTACCAAATATGCGTGATTCCGAGTTTTTTAATTTCGTTTAAAGCCTTTGGCGTAAAACTGTTGAATTTCCCGCAACCGTTTTCAGCCAGATCGCCATTGATTTTGTAAGTCTCGTTATAATTCCCAAACAATCGGGGAAGCACCTGATATATAGTTATTTTCGACATAATATTTGAATTCGTTATTTATTAAATTGTTCTGTACTGGTTGGTGAAGTTTTCATTATCTGAAATTTCAGTTGTTTCAGTATTTCATTGGCAGATTTGATATTTGATGTGGATTTTGTTCCTATTCTGAGATTTTCGAGCCACACTGTGGCATAAGCAGATACTAAAAACCCGAAATGATTACCCTTATGACTTACTTCGGCTTCATTTTGATATATGTACTTGTCGTTAATAAAATAATACAACATAGTACCCAATTTCAGCACTTTAAGCTTTGTAACTGCATCTATCTCATTGCATGTAAGTTCCGTATAAAAACTATACCAGTTACGGTTGCCGGTAAATGCTTTTTTCTGCTGATTAATATTGAAAAATTCCACACATTCGGTACTGTCGGTCATTGTGCCAAACACCATTCCAAATTGGTCTGTTTCGTTTTTCGGTTGAGATTGTATGCTGAATTCGTACACAAAATCGTTCATTACATCCACCGGAGTCTGAGCAAAAACCATATAAGTGGCTGATGTTTTGGAGACAAACTTCAGTCTGCCGTTATCAATACTGGTTTCGTAGGCATCAAAAGTGCCTGTTTTCCATCCTGCCTGTGCTTCTGTATCGAAGCTCAGTTTAATTTTATCAGTAAAACCTGCAGAATCGGCACCAAACAAGAGCGAAGAAAATTCGGGTTGCGGAGTCGATTCATCGAACAGTTCATCGATATAATATTCACATCGGACACCTCTGTAGTTGATATTCCAGGAGCGGTTATTCACTTTTTCACCTCCACACATGATACTTTTCCAGTCGCCGTTTTCAAGCACATCGTTGTTATGTGGGCGTTTCAGAAACCCATGGCCCAGTTCATGAAAAATCAGGTTTTCACGCATCAATTCCGCTCCTGCCGTTTTGCCGATAGCATTCCAGTAAATACTATCAATTTCGATGCGTATGGGTTGCTCATAATGGCAAAGTCCTGCAGTATTATCCTTCAGGTCAGTAAATTCTATAATCAATCCGGAGGTAGAAAAATCAAAATTTTTGTTTCGTTTAGCTGCTTCAAATTCAAACCGCAGAACATATTTCGACACATCAGCCGGAACATTATAGTTATGTTGGTCGTTACATGCTATAACGAAAAAAACTGTAAACAGTAAAACAATTTTCTGATATGTAAGTATGCTGATTTTCATTCTGAAATTCAGAAACATGAATGGGTCAATAAAAAGATTATCCAATTTTTTGTATCAGGATTAAACAAAAAAACTGTTTGTACGTTATTCACAATGTAGTTACACAACGCAAATGACAGTTGCTAAATTACAGAAAAATACTGATAACAAATCATTAAATATAAATTTTAATATAATAAAACATTCAAATTAAAAATGGCAACAGTAACATTTAAAGGATCAGCCGTAAAAACAAGCGGTGAATTACCAGCAGTAGGAACTCCTGCTCCCGATTTCAAACTGGTAGGTGCTGGATTAAACGAAATCAGTCTCGCTGATTACAAAGGCAAACGTGTGGTTTTAAACATTTTTCCAAGCATTGACACCGGCGTATGTGCAGCATCGGTTCGCAATTTCAACAAATGGGCTTCACAAAACGATGGTGCAGTGGTTATTTGTGTATCCAAAGATCTTCCATTTGCTCAGAGTCGTTTCTGTGGCGCTGAAGGTTTAGAAAACGTTATTACAGCTTCAGATTTTCGTTATAACTCATTTGCTACTGCATACGGAGTTTTAATGGCCGACGGTCCGTTGGCAGGATTGATGGCACGCTCGGTAGTAGCTATTGACGAAAACGGTAAAGTAGTGTACAATCAGTTAGTTCCTGAAATTGTAGAAGAACCAAATTACGAAGTAAAATTCTAAGACATAATAGAGCGGTCATACGCTTTATTTATTACGTGTGAAAATATCCTCCTCTTACCTTTTTTATGGGTAGCGGGAGGATATGTAATATTTATCCGATTCAATCTCAGGCCAACAGGCTTCCAGCCTGTTATTTTGACTACAAGATCTCTCCCAACCTCTCCCAAGGAGAGGAGAACAGCACCGCCATAGATTTTCGGCATTTTCATCTTTTTCTTCCTTACTAATCGGGGGACAAGCGACTTCCTTGTCGCTTGAAAAACTGAAATTTCTAAATATTGTGAAATTTCAGATTCTATGCAATAACACAAATCCCTCACAAAAACTATAAAAAAACAGTAAATGCTGTGCTTTTCGGGTGATTCGACTTCCAAGTCGAAATATATTCTTTCATCAGCAAGTTGGGTCAACAGCGCTTCCAGCCTGTATTAGTCTGCTTTGTTGGTTACTATATCGACAGAGTCGGAACACTGTCATATAGAATCAGCGAGTCGGAATTAACTCCCTCTGGTCGTTGACCGTTGGTTCGCTGCACCCGAAAAACCGCTCATTTCACATCACTTTCGTTTATAAAACAACCAAATTTATTCCATATAAATATCGCGACTTGGAAATCGCGAGACCCAAAATTTGCAAGCACTTTTGCAATCGGCAACAACATGAGCAAAAAAAACTCCCTTACAAAATAATTGTAAAGGAGTTTCATTATAAATATCAATGGTCTGTGTTCTTTATTCGTACGCACCCATTTTAAGCATGTTCACTTCACGTTCGCTCAGGTAGCGATATTTTCCGCGAGGTACATTCTTTTTGGTAAGTCCGGCAAAGTAAACACGATCCAGACGAACCACTTTGTAGCCAAGCTTTTCGAAAATACGACGCACTACGCGATTTTGACCTGAGTGAATTTCTATACCAAGTTGTTTGTAATCACCTTCTTTCACAAATTCGAGTGAATCGGCAGCAATTTTTTCATCATCGAGCATTACACCGCTCAAGATGGTTTCAAAATCAGCTGCTTCAATTTGTTTATCCAAAGCTACGTGATAGATTTTTTTCTTTTCGTATTTTGGATGAGTAAGTTTCGAAGCTAAATCACCATCGTTGGTAAGTAAAATTACACCGGTGGTGTTACGGTCGAGACGGCCTACAGGATATATACGCTCGCTACAAGCGTTTTTCACTAAATCGAGTACCGTCAGACGATCATGAGTATCTTCGGAAGTTGTAACGCAATCTTTCGGTTTATTCAGCAGAATATATACTTTCTTTTCGGAACGAACTAACTGATTGTGGAACATAATTTTATCGGTATGCATTACTTTTACACCGAGTTCGTTTACTATTTCTCCGTTCACTGAAATTACACCGGCTTGAATAAATTCATCCGCCTCACGGCGCGAACAAATACCTGCATTCGCCAGGAACTTATTTAAACGTACAGGTTGAGTTAAATCGACATAGGATTTTTTGTATTCAACTTGTTTTTTGTTGCTGTATTTTGCGTTTGGATCGTAGTTTCCATCACGTTTTTTAAATGGTTTACGGTAAGTTACACCATCTTTTTTATTGTCGAAACGTGTTTCAATAAATCCATCTGAAGTATCTCCGGGTTTTCGGAATGATATTTTACCAGTCGAAGGACGATCGCCAGATGACTGATTTGGTCTCTGGAAACGACGTTCGCCATCTCCTGAATTATTTATGCGTGGGCGACGGTTGAAAGATCTTTCACAATCCTGACTGCGGTTATCAAAATTGTTATGTCTGCGTTCACCATCCTGCTGACGGTTGTCGTAGCTGTTATATCTGCGCTCGCCATCCTGATTGCGGTTATTGTCGTAGCTGTTGTATCTACGCTCACCACCGGAATTGGAGTTTCCATCGTTGCCTTTTCTTACTACAAAGCGGGGTCTTCCTCCCTGACTTTGTTCACTTGGTCTACGATCGCCATAATTGTTTGGACGGTTGTTGTCGTAGCTTCTTCTTTCGTTGTTGGATGAACTACTGTCATCTCTTTTTCTAAACACCGGACGATCGTTTGAGTAACTGTTGCCTTGTGCTGAATCTTCATTGTTATACTTAGGTGCTGCTCCTCTCGAACCCTTGAGTAGCGATTTCACATCGCGTTTCTCATTTGGTTTACCATCTCGGCCGGCATTGTAGTTCGATTTACCCTGCCATTTTTCATTGTTTGTCATTTGATAAATTATTTATTAAATTTTTCGGGTGCAAATTTCGGAAAAAATAATGAATTAACAACACTTTTCTGTGTAAATCATTGATATTTGTGCATTTTTAGTAGTTTTTCATTCAACTCTGAACCAGTCTATATCCACAAAACCGGCATCGTTCGACTTTTTAGGACGATTTGCAAAGAATCCCATCTTCGCTCCGATCCACTGTCCGGGCAAGGCTGTGAATGTTTCGCCTATGGAAATAAACTCTTTATTATCGACACTGTAACTGAATGTACATTGTGCATTTTCAGCCACTTGTACACGCAAATAAATGGTACTGTTTTCAATATCGACAGTTTGTACTACTCGTTCTTTGCCACTTTTGTTAGCACTTTTGCACACTATTTGCGACAATGTAAATCCGGGTTGCGTTTTCTCGAAACTCAGCATAGCATAATCGTAACCCATAATCATCAAACCTATGCGCTCTCCCGGAAAGCGTGCATCGGGGAAGAACGTAATTTTGGCAGTTGCTTTAAATACGGGTGCAGGAAATTTCTGCAACAGCAAATTGGGTACACTCCACATATTCAAAAAGTTATCGGATAGCGGATACGTAAACATTCTCAGGCAACCCTTTGCTGCATCGGTAAAATACCATATTGGCTGCTCGTTGGCATGCCATTGCCATTGTAATCCCAGTTTATTGCTATTAAACTCATCACTTTCGGCAGGAGTTGCTACAGGGAAAACGCCTTTTCCTACATTGGGTTTTTGGTAGGTTGCAACCGGTTCTCCACAACCATCCCCATCAGAATCAACACCCATAACTGGCCAATCGTTTTTCCATATCATAGGTTCAAGGTGCAAAATCCGTCCATAAGCTTCTTTGTCCTGAAAATGGAAAAACCAGTTTTCGCCGGTTGGAGTATCCACCCACGCACCCTGATGCGGACCATTGACTGTGGTTTTGCCTTGTGCCAGCACTATCTTATCTTCGTAAGGACCATATACATTTTTCGACCGCAAAGCTACCTGCCAGCCTGTTCCCACACCTCCGGCAGGTAAAATGATATAATAATAACCGTTACGTTTATGAAACTTTGTTCCTTCGATAGTCGGGTGGTTCTGATGTCCATCAAAAACAATTTTCGAATCGCCAAGCGCCCGTGTACCATCTGGAGTTATCGGAAAAATAGCCACCACACTTTTCAGTCCGGCGCGACTTCCGGCATAGGCATGCGACACATAGGCTTTTCCATCTTCATCCCATAACGGACAAGCATCAATTAACCCTTTGCCGGCTTTGACCAAAACTGGTTTCGACCATTCGCCACGCGGATCTTTGGTTTTCAGCATATAGATGCCAAAATCAGGATCGCCGTAAAAAATATAGAATTCCTTGTTGTGATACCTGATACTGGGTGCCCATACACCGTTTCCATGCTGCGGAACGGCAAATACATCTTCAGGAATTTGCTTTTTTATAGCGTAATTCACCAGTGTCCAATTAATCATATCTTTCGAATGCAGGATAGGCAAACCGGGTGAGCAGTTAAAACTGGAAGCCGTCATATAATAATCTGTACCCACGCGGCAAACATCCGGATCGGAATAATCGGCGTAAAGCACCGGATTTTTGTACTCCCCGTTGCCCAAATCCGACACCCAAACTTTGGATTGAGCCGATAATCCTGCAACGATAAGCAGTTGAAGCAGTAATGCATTGATAGTTTTCATGGAATGTATGTATTTTCGTTTTGTTGAAGATTATTTTCTTTGTGACTTTGTGGCTTTACATTCACAAAACACACTGCAATATTACTACTTTTCTATCGGAAAACAGTATTCAAATTACCTGAAAAGGGTAGCTAAATGTTTCTATCTCTTTATTCAATCGTTTGCAGAAAGAAAATCTTCATATTTGCTGTATAAATTGCGTTTGAAAATTCAATGTATGTAATTTTGTGTGTCTTAAAAAAATACAAACTTATCACTATTATGAAACGAATCATTTTAAGTCTTTCGCTGCTTCTGATTTTCACAGCGTCGAAAGCAGAAACACTACTCTCGCCGGACAAAAACTTTCAATTGGAATTTTCGGTAAACGAAGGCAAATTATTTTATTCGCTGACCTACAAGAACGTCCCTGTGCTAAAACGTTCACAACTCGGTTTTGTACTTAAAAACAGCCCTGCTTTGCTCGAAGGTTTTGCACTAACGGATGTAAAAACCGCCACAAACGATGATACATGGAAACCTGTTTGGGGTGAAGTAAAGGAAATCAGAAATTACTACAACGAACTGTTGGTACGGGTAACACAAAAATCTGAAAACCGAAGTATGAATATCCGTTTCCGCTTGTTTAACGACGGATTGGGATTCCGCTACGAATTTGACAAGCAGCCCAATCTGAACTACTTTCAGATTACCGACGAATGTACGCAGTTTGCGCTTACCGCCGACCACAAAACATTCTGGATTCCGGGCGATTACGACACTAACGAATATTTCTATACTACCACCCGGCTATCGGAAGTTGATGCCTCCAAAGTGAACGGAAATGGTATTGGTACACATGGCTTTTTCGCCAAAAATGCTGTGCAAAGTCCGTTGCTAATGAAAACTGCCGAAGGATTGTATATCAGTATTTTTGAGGCTGCACTGGTGGATTATTCTGCCATGCAGTTATTGATCGATCAGAAAAACTTCGTGCTGACTTCCTCGCTTGTTCCCGATGCTGTGGGTACAAAAGCCTATATGCAAACGCCTCACCACACACCGTGGCGCACAGTAATTGTCAGCGATAAAGCAGCTGATATTCTGGCATCGAAAACCATCTTAAACCTGAACGAGCCGTCAAAAATTGAAAACACCGGCTATATTCAACCACAAAAATTTATTGGCATCTGGTGGGGAATGCACGTACCGCAACACTGGACATGGAATTATGCCGACTATCCGAATATGAAATTAAAAACCACCGACTGGAATGCCCTCACTCCGCTCCCGCAACATGGCGCTAAAACTGAAAATGTAAAACGTTATATCGATTTCGCTGCTGCCAATGGCTTTAAAGGTGTTTTGGTAGAAGGATGGAATGTTGGCTGGGAAGACTGGGCCGGTAACTGGAAAGAAGAAGTCTTCGATTTTGTGACTCCTTACCCCGACTTCGACATCAAATATCTGAATGAATATGCTCACTCGAAGGGAGTTAAACTGATTATGCATCACGAGACTTCGGCATCGGTCACCAATTACGAACGCCACATTGACAAAGCCATTGAACTAATGAAGCAATATGGCTACGATGCAGTGAAAACAGGTTACGTGGGATGGATTATTCCCCGTGGCGAAAAACACGACGGACAGTGGATGGTGAATCACTATATCCGTGTAGCCGAAAAATTTGCTCAAAATAATATTATGCTCGATGCGCATGAGCCCGTTCGTCCTACCGGATTGCACCGCACCTATCCAAACTGGATGGCCTGCGAAGCTGCCCGTGGCAACGAATTCAATGCCTGGAGCGAAGGGAATCCACCTGAACACGAAACCATACTGCCTTTTACCCGCCTGATGGGTGGTCCGATGGATTATACCCCCGGTATTTTTGAAATTAAAATGGATCATTACCAGAAAGGTAATCTTCATCAGGTACATACCACTTTAGCCAAACAGTTGGCACTGTATATAACCATGTACAGTCCGCTGCAAATGGCCGCCGACCTACCCGAAAATTATGAAAAACATATGGACGCTTTTCAGTTTATTAAGGATGTGGCTGTCGACTGGGACGATACCCGCTACCTGGAAGCAGAACCGGGCGACTTTATCACCATGGCCCGCAGGGAAAAGAACTCCGACAACTGGTTTGTAGGTGCTATTACCGACGAAAATGCACGCACAGCCACTATTCCTTTCAACTTTTTGGATGAAAAAACATCGTATGTGGCCACCATTTACGCCGACGCTCCCGATGCCGACTGGAAAGCCAACCCCATGGCCTATAAAATTCAGAAAGTACTGGTCAACAAGAAATCAGTGCTGAAGCAGAAACTTGCTGCCGGTGGCGGTGTAGCTATCAGTCTGAAAAAAGCTGCCAAAGCTGATATGAAGGGATTGAAGAAAATGTGATGATGTATTGATGTAATGAAATGGAGATGCGATGATTTTGGGTGTCGCGAGTTCCGCGGTTCTTATTTTAGCTATGCGATAATCGTACTCAAGCCCAAAGGGATAACCTTTGCATAACCCCCAAATGAATTTTGGGGTTATGCAAAGTACACTCCTCCGGAGTACTTCATACATTTAATTGTAAAGTTGATAATTTGTAAATAATCCGAATCAGGAGTAGAAATATATTATTGCAGCCTAAAAGGCTGAATTTTCATAACCGCAGGTCAACGACCTGTGGAAAAGAAATAGAGTTTCTACGCTGCCTGTGAGGCAGTACTTTTAAAATACTGCCTTACAGGTAGATGACTTATTCACATCTTAATGAGGTTGTCTTAAAAGTTCCTTTAAAATTTCATAAAGTTATAAATTGAAAGTATTGAATTAAATAATTCATTTTTTGAACGCTAAGTCGCTACGGCACAAAGCCGCAAAAGAATGTTCTTCGTGTCGTTGCGACTTTGTGTCTTTGCGTTCGAAAATTTTTCTTACTAATTGTGAGTAGGTTATCTTAAAAATTAGCTTATGAGACAGGCTCTATGAAAATTAAATCCCATTCGGGATTGACAGTTATAAACAACAGCTAATGAGTAAGTTGAAAAACAAATCAACTCCTGATTGGCATAAATAATAAAGTTTCCAAACTCACCTAATTTTATATATTTGCAGAAAAAAAAACAATGAACAATATCCTCTTTCGGCAGATACAGCCTTCAGATAATCTTCCTTTGGCAAAAATGATTCGGCTGGTATTCGAAGAATTTGACGCGCCACCTATCGGCACTGTATTCTCCGACCCCACCACTGACGCACTGTTTGAGCTTTTTCAAATGCCCGGGGCTGTTTTATGGGTGGCCGAAAAGAACGGTCATCCTATGGGCTGCTGTGGTGTGTACCCAACTCCCGGATTGCCCACACACTGTGTCGAACTGGTAAAATTTTATCTTTCGCCCGATATACGGGGAAATGGTACAGGTAGATATCTAATGGATCAATGCATTGCTTCTGCCCGCGATTTTGGTTATAAACAGTTGTATATCGAAAGCCTGCCAGTATTTTCCAAAGCCATAGGCATGTACGAAAAAGCCGGTTTTCGTCGGCTTAAAACGTCTTTAGGCCAATCCGGTCATTGTTCGTGCGACGTTTGGTTGTTACTGGAATTATAAGTTGAGTTGATATTAATAGCCAAAACGAATAATATCGCGGAACGATGTAATCTCTATATTATCCAGAAACCACTGAAAGATATTGATATCGGCAAAAACCCGAAACACAATAGCCATAAAAATAATTCCGTATAAGCCACCGGCTATGTGTGCCGTGTGATTAATATTTCCCTGACTGTTTCTGTCCATATAAATGGAAGCAATCACATAAATAAGTCCGAACAGAAATGCAGGCAGCGATATCGGTATAAACATAATGCCCATATAGCTCATGGGGTAAACCAGTATATAGGCAAACACAATGGCCGACACCGCACCCGAAGCTCCCAGACATCGGTACATATAATTATCCTTCTCTTTGAAATAAGTAGGCAGAATGGAGAATATAAGCCCTGTGAGGTACAATAACACATACAATACTATGCCAAAAGTAACACCGAAAACTTCTTTAAACACTGTTTCGATAGCCTGCCCGAACAGGTAAAGCGAAAACATATTAAAGATCAGATGCCCCCAGTCGGCATGCAGAAAACCTGAAGTTATAAACCTGTACCATTGTTTCCGCTTAATTTCCGGCGGATAAAATATAAATCTGTCGATCAGTGAATAGTTTTTAAAAGCCGAATACGAAACAAAGCCTGTTATTGCAATGATGATAATGGTTACCATAGTTTGACCTGATTTTTTTAACAAAGATAGAAAATTTTGTTATAAAGTTGATTGATGGGTGGTTTGGTTGACTGGATAATTAAGGAATTGAGAAAATAATTTATTTAGCGACATCTCTCCCCCTCGTTTCCAATGGGGTATTTGGCACTTTGTTTTAAACAAAAAACTCTCTACTACTAAAAACTACCGACTATCTTCCTTCCCTGTCGCTTGAAAGGACTTTTTACCTGATAATAAACGCGGTGTTTTTCGGGTGATTCGATTTCCAAGTCGAGGTATATTCACTAATCGCGACTTGGAATTAACTCACTCGTCTATAGCGAGATCGTTGACCGTTGGTTCGCGAGATCCGAAATAAAAAGGTTCTTTCTACGGGTCGACAGGCATCCTGCCTGTTATTATTAAAACAACGAATAAATTTCAAACTACGAATTACACCGATTTCACGAATTTGCATTATCTCCGCATTCCGGGTTAAAATAATCGGGGGACAAGCGACATCTTGTCTATTGAAAGGAATATACAGCTAATAAATAACGCGACCTGGAAGTCGCGAGACCCGAAATTTGAACGCTGTCAGGTTTTGCCAACAGTATTTAATCAGCGAGTCGGAACTCGCTGCACCCGAAAATCCGCTCTTTTGCGAAGCAAAATATACGTCCCGATATTTCCTGGATCACTCAAAACTCAGAACTCCCTCTACCTACTACATACTACCTACTAAAAAACCTCTCTCCAAATTCGGCTATAAAAAAATAACATATTATCACAAAAAATGAATAATTTTTCGAAATACGCTTTACCTTTGTAAGGTTATTTCGAAACCACATTTCCCTCACTATTTCTCACATCGACCCATCTCGATTCTTTTGTTGCTCACTATTAACAATTAATATAGTATCAGAGTCAACTAATTTTTTTAAAGTGCGGCGTCAGCACTTAAATCACTGACAAAAGTGAAATGAAAAGAATCTTGCTTATTTCAGCTGTCATCTTGTTTTCGGGTATGGCATACCCTCAGTTTAATCTGTCGTTTTTGCAGACAAATGCTCAAAAAGGTGAAGCTGCGGGAAAAATACTTGTTTACAATCAAACGGGTGATAACTTTATTCTGATAGGAACCGACACCCTGTACATTTCACCCGGATACAAAGCAGCTTTCGATCTGAACACAAAAAAAAGGGTTCATGCTTTTTTCAAAAAAGATGTCGATACCAATAAAAAGATACTGACAAAAATAAATCAGGAAGATTTCTTAAATCCATCGTTTATCTATTGCATACCAATTATTGATTTAGTGTGGGCCAATGCAGCAACCGGCATTTATAATTATCCGGAATACAAGGAATTATATGGCAATATCACTTCGTGGGGATATGGTGTAAATGCATCTGCCAATGTATATTACGGAGTCAAAGTTTTTGCTGAAATGATGAGTTATACCTATTCGCAGGAAATTGCTGAAGCAGGTGAAAACATCCATAGTTTCAGCATTTACGGAGGAAGTATTAATATGCCATTGGGGCTAAAATACAACACCTACACCACCAGTATCAGGTTAGGTGGCAGGTATACTTTCTTTCGCGATAAAATGATACAACCCTTCGTAGGTCTGACCTATGGAGCCAATGTATGGAATGTGAAATATGTATCGTGGGACGAAAAACATTATTATGGCAAAGCAAACGGCACCACTATGCGGCATTCACTTCAGGGTGGTGTAAACTTCGAAATCAGTGGTCTGGGCACTATTATGGCCTATTTCGACATGGTAGCTCCTGTTGCCAGCTATAAAATGGATAACCTTTTCGGCATTGGTGAAGACTATAGTCAGTTCGATGCCATGACTTATCCTGTTGGTCGGTTCAATATAGGAATTATGTTCTAAAGTTCGTTTTTTTATAATCTAAAAACCGGTGTATCAGATATATCGGTTTTTTTATTGATGAAATTAAGCTTTTACTATCAGCTAAAACCACAAAGACTTTTCGTTTAGTCTGAATATATAATGTATTTTGAGTTTTATACAATGCAGATGTTCATTTCTGGAAAGCGGTGAAAGTCATGAATAAAAACAATACTACATAATTCTGCCAAAATACACTGAAATACAATAAGAATACTTATAATAAATGCACTGAAAATTAACTTAATACCAATAATTTGTTATACATTTGTAGCTGTTAGAAAATTTTTACAGAAAAAAAGGATTATTTCTTCTACTCCTGCTTTTCTACAATACTATAAATTACATCTGATATTATGAGTACTAATAACTCACAGCAAATGCAAAGTAACAATCAATTACTAATCAATTCATTGATGATGCATTTGAAAAACACATCAGTCGATGAATCAACAAAGCAACTACTTCAGAAAATTGCAGAAAACCAAACCTGCCTCGAAGATCAAAACAAGGCTCTTGAGTTAAAGCTGGAGAAATTAACTCACGAACAGCAATACTATAACGATATTTTTAATCATCAACCGGCAGGGGTATACCGCATCAGAGTACTGCCTGTTGGCAAATGGCATACCGAAGCCTGGTTAAACTCGGTTAATTCGCCTTACATTCTTGAACATGCAAGCAACCGTTGCTGTGATCTATTGGGTGTTTCCCGCAAAGAATTTGCCAAAAATCCATATATTATCAGCGATTTGGTATTTGAAGAAGATAAAATTTCCTTTGTAAAAACCAACCAAAAAGCCAATAAAACAATTTCACCGTTCCATTGGGAAGGCAGATTATTGATTCAAAATAAAATTGTTTGGATTCAGTTAGAGTCATTGCCTGAAAAACTGAGAACAGGTGAAATTGTTTGGACCGGGGTTATTCAGAATATCACAGAACGAAAAAATGCTGAAACTGCTAATAACAGAAGTCGTCTACAACTGGAGGATGTACTTATCGGAGCAAAAGTAGGAACATTGGAATGGAATGTACAAACAGGCGCAATGAACTTCAACAATATTCTTGCAGAGAATCTGGGATATACCGGCCTCGGGCTAAAAAAGCTGGCACAAAAACACGGAGCAGATCTCTGGAAGGAATTTACGCATCCTGATGATATACCCTATGCAGGTGAAATGATTATGCGGCATTTTACAGGTGAATTCCCGTATCACTCCATAGAAGTAAGAATGAAGCACAAAAAAGGTCATTGGGTTTGGATTAAGCAGGAAGGTAAGGTTATGACCTATACGGAAGATGGCCAGCCTCTGCTTATGTTAGGAACACACACCGATATTAGCAGACGAAAAAAGATGGAAGAGGAACTCCGACAGAATGAAGAAAAATACAGGATTCTGTTCGAGAATAACCCTCAACCTATGCTTATTTTCAATCCAACAACTCTTAGAATTATGGAAGCAAACACAGCATTCGTCTCACATTACGGTTTTTCACGTAACGAATTACTCGGAATGTCAATCAAAAAATTGCGACCTGAGGAAGAAATACCTGATATGATTTGGAGTGTGGATAAAGTTAAACGGGGTGAAACAAACCTGGGAGTAAAACTCCACCGAAAGAAGAATGGAGAAATTATATATGTAGAAATAAAAACCCATAAAATTCATTTCAATGGTGAAATTGCAGCACATGTTTTAATTAACGATGTAACAGGTCGCATTTTTGCTGAAAATGCTCTTTACGAAGCAAATAACATGCTTGAAAAACGTATTACCGAAAGGACTTCAGAGCTATTAACACTCAATGCATCGTTGCGTGAAACCGAACAAAAATTCAAAACGGCCAACGATTTTACCTCCGATTGGGAGTATTGGAAAAGCCCTGACAATAAAATCATTTTCATGTCGCCATCTGTTGAGCGGATAACCGGCTACACGATACAGGAATTTGAAGAATCGCCGGATTTATTGGATAGAATTATTCATAAAAGTGACAATGAAATATGGGAAAACCACAAAAAAGAACGTTGCATACATTCTCCAAACGAAAACGCTCTGGAACTTTCGTTCAGGATTATGAAAAAAGATGGCGAAATACGTTGGATAGGTCATGTTTGCAGGTGTATTCATATTAATGGTGAAAATTTAGGAGTAAGAGTTTCTAACAGGGACATTACCGAAAAAGTAAATGCCGAAAACGCTTTACTGGGATTGACAATGGAAGTTGAGGAGCACGAACGAAACCGCCTTTCCAGAGAACTGCACGATAGTATGGGACCTCTCCTGTCAACCATCAAATTGTATTTTGAGTGGCTTAATGAAACCAACGAAACCAACAAAAAGAAAAAAATTGCAGCCAAAGGAAATCAAAGTATTGATGCAGCCATAGAAACAGCACGCGAATTATCACGAGGACTGAGTTCTCAACTTTTAATAAAATCGGGATATACGATGGCTGTTCAAAATTTTATACAACGGATAAACGACACCAGCAAAATTGATATCCGGTTTTCAACAAATACCAATGCGCGTTTTACCGGTTTTATGGAAACAATGCTCTACAGAATTACTACAGAGCTAATTAAAAACACCCTGACATATGCTGAAGCAACTACGGTTGATATTGATTTAAACTTTGACCGGCAAAAAGGTCTGATTGGTTTTTCGTACACCGACAATGGTATAGGATTCGATGCTGAGTCAGTCCTAAATTCGGGCAATGGATTAGGAATAATGAATATACAACAAAGGGTTCAGGTTCTGAAAGGCAGTTTCAGTCTGAAAGCAAATACCGGCGAAGGTATGAATGTATCAATTGAATTACCTGTAGAACATTGAAATAAAATAAGGTCTTACAAATACACACAGTTAATCAGATATGAATAAAATTATTTTGGTAGATGATCATGCCATGTTTCGCGATGGTATAAAAGTACTGATCGAAGATGAAGGTAAAGGAACAGTAATTGCAGAAGCAGAAAATGGTCAGAAGTTTCTGGAACTATTACCTGATTACGAACCCGATTTGGTTATTATGGACATAGAAATGCCTGTTATGGGTGGCTTGGAAGCTATAAAAAGGGCATTAAGTATCAATCCACAACTAAAAATACTGGTGCTCACCATGTTGAATGAAGATGTAAATTATACCGAAATTGTTCATGCCGGTGTAACGGGACTTATACTGAAAACGTCCGGTAAAAAAGAATTAGAAAGAGCTTTTGATGCCATAATGAATGGTGAAAATTATTTTTCGTCGATTATTCTGCGTCAGATTATCCTGAAATCGACAACAGAAACTAAAAAACAAGATAAGCTATGCATAAAATTTACCGAAAGAGAAACGGAAGTTCTGAAATGGCTATGCAAAGGATTAACTGTTTCTGAAATTGGTGAAAAGATATTTCTGAGCGTAAAAACCATCGAAACGCACCGCTCTACTTTGCTTAAAAAAACAGGAGTTAAAAACACAATTAACCTGATACTTTACGCCATAAAAAACAAACTCGTAGAAATATAAGCACTCTAACCTCAATACTTAGAATCGCCTGCAGACCCAAAGGTTTGCAGGCGATTTTGTTTTTTCTAAGGGTTTACACTAACCAAATTTTCAGAGTTTACCTCTAATGTTTTCATGGTTTTATAACAGATAAAAAAAAATTGAACAATCTATCTTTGGCTTGTTAAATAATTCTATTTCAATCCGGCATATTATGAAAAAAATCATTTTGGTTGACAGTCATCAAATGTTTAGGGAAGGAATACGATTATTAATTGAGGATGAGGAAATAGGCGAAGTAATAGCAGAAGCCGAAAATGGGAAAGATTTTCTTCTGCTATTGAATAATTACAAGCCCGATTTGGTGATTATGGACAAGGAAATGCCTGTTATGGATGGCTTGGAAGCAACAAAATTAGCCATTGAAGCGCAACCGTATATAAAAGTATTGATATTGACCGATATGAATGAATCGGTTACCGAACAGGAAATAATAAATTCCGGAGCGGTAGGCTTTGTACTAAAATCGGCGGGAAAAGGGGAATTGGAGAGAGGGATAAATAAGGTGATATCTAGAAATTATTAATCAACAAAATAAAAAATAGAATTTATTAATCATTAATATGATTATCCGCAAAGCGACCTGTTATAAATTCTGGATTTGAAGTCAGTATTGTATTTTGCAGCGGCAAACACCAATCTATCGAACATCTTTTCCCCGAAATATCTTCGGTTGAATTTAAAACAGTACTCATTGAGATAATACTGTAAATACTCTTTTTTAAGCTGGTGGTGCATATCTAATAGTAAGCGTTTTACATTTGCAATACTGATATGAACCCATGGAAGAATCTTTTGAAGGTCTTCAGGTTTAATAACCTGTGCCTTGTGAGACTCTACAGCTTGGTTTAACTTATAAAATGTCTTTGAGTCATCGGTAGTTAACTCTGCCGTTGAATCAATTTGTTCTTTGACAATTTCTACGGCAGTATCTGCTTTCAAATCAGGCACAACCTGCATTTTAATGTGGTTTATCTTTTTAGGCTTTTTGCCCGGTCTTGGATTTTCAACCACAATGCTTTCTGTCATTACAAGTACTTTTGACTTGTTCTGACTGCCTGCGCCTCGTTTTAGTTCTTCATTCTTGCAGTCATCGCTTATCAAAGTAGTAATGAATGCATTGTCAAGTTCTATTTGACCTGAAAGTTGATATTCGTTATCGCGTTTGCCCATTATGTCGCCCAATTTCTTGTGCATTTCCCAAATGGGTTGATAGCGTTTATGTCCGAGCTGCCGTTGCAGTTCTGAAGCCGAGAATGACTTTTTTGTACTGGTCAAAAGGTGCATTGCAACATACCAGTATCGAAACGGCAGTTTAGTACATTCTAATACTGTACCAGTACGTATTGATTGGCGATAATGACAATGTTTGCATTCGTAACGCAACTTGCCATTAAGCCATATATGTTCTTTGCTGCCACATTTAGGGCATACAACACCGATTTGGTCACGTTGCGCTTTAAAATGAGCAATACAAGACTCTTCATCGGGGAAGTTTTGGGTGAAATTCAAGAGATTCATGACACTTATTGTCGGGGTTAAACATACCGTAAATGTAATGAAAATCAGTGATATATTTAAATATTTCAATCGCTTTTTTATTATAATTTCAACCGTAATTTCAGCCTATTCTTTCATAGGTCGCTTTGCGGATAATCATTATCATTAAAAAGGAGGGATTTATGAAACACAAATTACTAAAACTAAATGCTGTATTACTATTAGGAATTGGTCTATCGCCAATGTACGCTCAAACTTCCATGAATGTGAAAGCAATCAATGGAACGAATACAACCTATGTACTTAGCAGTATTCGTAAACTGACATTTCCAAGTACTGGTAACATGACAGTCACAAAAACTACTGCCGGAACCGATAACTACACGCTATCAGCAGTACGCAATTTAAATTTCAATTTAAGAACCGACATCGAAAACATTGAAGATAGCGGCAGGAAAACTATGAACTTGTATCCCAACCCCGTTATAGATGTATTAAGCATTCAACTAACTACAGCAGGGAGTCAAACTGCTACAATAGAGCTGTTAACCATTGATGGAAAACTACTTTACAAAGCGTATTTAAGTGGCAACATTCAGATAAATGTTTCACAATTTCAACAAGGCATTTATTTATGTCGTATAATTGATGGAACAAATGTTGAAACTAGCAAATTCATAAAGAAATAATCTTCAACAAACATGATTTCACTAACCTCTCTACAACTGGAAAAGCGGAATCACTAAAAAAAAATGAAAAAAATGAAAAAAATAATTATCGCAATAGTCATCTTAGTTGTAAGTGTAAACATGTTACATGCGCAAAACGACACCATGTATGTAATGAAATCCGGCGCAATTATTCATCAACAATCTATAAAATCAGCCGATGTCGACAGTATTATTTTTTATAGACCAACACTAAATAATTACATGTTGAGTCTTAATAATTACCTTAAATCAATGGTTTCGATTGACACAAAAATGCCTGTAGCAGAGCCTAATCCTATAAAAAAGGATACTGTTATAAAAAATGACACGACATTAGACTATATCTATCATACAGATTATTATTATATGGCTCCGGGTTATGATGAGAGATTAGTGCTTAATCCACAAACAGATATAATTTATCCGGGAGCATTACTTAAAGGAGAGTCAGTATTAAATGGTACATTTACTCCAATTTCGGCAAACCGAAAACCATTAAAAATTTCAACCTCATTAGTTGGTGTAGACAAGGATGTAGATCCTTCAATCATAATTAATGACCCCAAACTTTCTACTGTAAGAAAAGCGATAAGTGAACTTATGTCACGTAATTTTCTCCCTCCACCAGCCAATTTTGGGTTCACAACTGAATCCGCAAATAATGAGGAACAATTAAAAATAGCTCTTCAGGGTAGTTATTCCAATGGTGGTTTAAAAGTCGGGGGGGGGTTTGATTATACAAAAAAGAACATCCAAACCCGATTAATTGCAAAATTTATTCAAAGTTATTACACTATCGACATGGATACTCCTCTTCAACCCTCTGACCTATTCAATGGCGATGTTGACAAAACGCTTTTCGGTACATATATGCCTATGTATGTTTCAAGTGTAACTTATGGTAGAATAGCATTATACACAATTGAATCCACGATGAATACAGACTCTGTTAAAGCGTTTATTGAAGCAGCTTATAATGATCCAACTCAAACCGCTGATGCAAAAGCATCTGTAAATTATAATAGAATGCAGGCATGTTCCACTATAAAAGTTTATGTATTGGGAGGAAATGGCGATTATGCGTTAAATACAATCAACGGGTACGTGGATTTTAAAAATTTCATTATAAATGGTGGTAATTATTCAAAAACATCTCCAGGGGCTATAGTTTCATATAAGTTAAGTTATATTAACGACAATACAATTGGTAAGATTATTTTAGCTGCCTCCTACCCAGTTGTTACCGCCATTCCAAGAGATGATAATAAATTTTATAAAATTAGAACTCAATTAACATCAGTGACCCCAAATTATAGTTATCCCACTGGGGGAATATTTGGCAATGTTAGAGGCTGGACAGAACCCTCAATGTCTAACCTACACGAATTTTTCAGTTATCCAACAAAAGAAAATTCTTTGGAAGGAGTAGCACCAAAAGCAGAAAAGATCTTTACACAATCAAATACTGAAGATCATACTTTTATAGACGTGAAACAGGCAGGTAATATTTACTTGAAATTTGATCCATTTGTGATTTATGGAGCATGGTGGCTTTCTACTAGTAATATAGATACGTACAAGTCAACCACTTATTCAGTTCCAGTTGCAAGCATTTTAACAGATGTTACTTATCAAAATGGAATAATTTATTCAATACCTATTCAAAGTAACAGTAATCCATTTTCCTTAGATTTCAAAATTACATTTACAAAGATTGATGAGTATAGAAAATAAGGAATTAAAAATTGAAAAAATGTAATATTAAAAATTCATAACTGTAAAAACACCTATTCTTAATTAAAAAGAATAGGTGTTTTTTTTAACTCAGCTCCCATTTTCATATTCCAAAATTCCTTTTTACTTTTGCAATAATGACTTTTGCATAACAAACAATTTATTTTCGACCAAATAATATGATCAACTTATTTATTCAATTCACTTCCAACACTTATTTCCAACAACTATTTGGCGACACAGCCGAATTAAGCAATCTGGCATCCAACTGGCTGAATATCTTCCTGGTAACTGTGGCACTTTGTTTTATCATTGGCGAACTCACCAACAATCTGAGTCAGGTGGATAAAGTATGGAGCATTATGCCCATCATTTACGGTATTGTAACGCTTTCGGCATTTCCTGATTCTCCAAGAATATGGCTTATGACTGTGCTGGTAACATTCTGGGGCTTACGTCTCAGCTATAATTTCAGTCGAAAAGGTGGTTACAATATCATTCCATGGAAAGGTGAGGAAGATTACCGCTGGGCTATTCTGCGTGAAAATCCAATGCTGAAGTCGCGCTGGAGAATGATGCTTTTTAATCTGCTGTTTATTTCCTTTTATCAGCAGTTACTTATTTTGTTGTTTTCGTCGCCGCTATTACTGGCGGCCAAATATGCCAATACACAATTGGTGCTAACCGATTATCTGGCAGCAGCAGCTATGTTTGGGTTTATCCTGATAGAAACTATTGCCGACAATCAACTTTTCAGTTTTCATTTGCAGAAAAACAAAAAAGTGCCTGCCGATGGTCGGTTTGAAAAGTCGCTGAAAAACGGCTTTATGACCGACGGACTTTGGAAGCATGTGCGCCACCCTAATTTTGCAGCCGAACAGGCCATTTGGATATCCTTCTATTTCTTTGGCATTGCGGCATCGGGCACATGGCTGAACTGGACTATCAGCGGACCGGTATTGCTTATTTTGCTGTTTTTGGGAAGTTCCGATTTCACCGAAAGTATCAGTAAAAATAAATATCCTGCTTACGAAGAATATAAAAAGCAAATACCAAGGTTTTTACCCATTAAAGTAAAAAAGCAAAACTAATGCGCCGACACGACAAACAAATTACCGACGAGCTTATTATTCAACAAATTCTGGAAAAATCGGACTTATGCAGACTGGGGTTCGTGGAAAATGGTGAAGCATATATAGTTCCCGTTAATTATGCCTATGCCGATGGCATTATCTATATTCATTCGGCTCACAATGGTCGTAAAATGGATATTATCAGGCAAAATAACCGCGTAAGTTTCGAAATGGAATTGCATCACGAAATTATCAAAAGCACCATTGCCTGTGGCTGGACAGAAAAATACCGTTCGGTAATGGGACGTGGAACGATTACAATTGCAGGTGATAATACGTCTAAAAAACACGGACTCGATTTGATTATGCGCAAATACGGTGCTGATTTCGAACTGGTGTACGACGAAAAAATACTGGCTCGTATGACTATACTGAAACTACAGATAGAATCGGTCACTGGCAAGCAATCGGGCGACTGGGAATAAATTTTTGAACTACGAATTACACAAATTACACGAATTCTTTGTAAGAAAACATTTTGAACAAAATAACATTTTCACAACACTAATGCTATTTTAAGTCCCCTAAAGGGGGATTTAGGGGGCTTTTCTAACATCATGAAACCAACACTCACACAACTCATTAAAGAAGGCAAAACATTAGTATCGGACGGTGCCTGGGGAACATTTTTGCAAGCCAAAGGACTACAACCCGGCGAATGTCCCGAACTCTGGAACATTGAACATCCCGAAGCAGTACTCGATATTGCCCGCAGTTATATTGATGCCGGTGCAGACACTATCGAAACGAACAGTTTTGGCGGTACATGCTTTAAACTGGAAGCTTTCGGACTGGCCGACCGTGTGTACGAAATCAATCGTAAAGCTGCAGAAATATCGCGTCAGGCAGCCGGAGATAATAAATATGTGCTTGGCTCTATCGGACCAACCGGTAAAATGCTGATGATGGGCGATGTGACAGAAGAAGAACTGTACGATGCATTTAAAGAACAAGCCGTAGCATTAAGCGATGGAGGTGCCGATGCATTGGTTATTGAAACCATGACAGCCATCGACGAAGCAGAAATTGCCGTACGTGCTGCCCGTGAGAATACCAAATGCGAAATTATCTGCACCATGACCTTCGATCATCTGCAAACGGGTGAATACCGCACTATGATGGGTGTTTCGCCTGCCGAAATGGTGGAAGCACTTACCGCAGCAGGAGCTGATATTCTGGGAGCAAACTGCAGCAACGGCATTGAAGGAATGATTCATATTACCGAAGAAATTCGCTCGGTAAACAAAGAAATCCCTGTGCTGATACATGCCAACGCAGGATTACCGATTTTACAGGGAATGTGTACCGTTTTTCCCGAATCGCCTGACATGATGGCTGAATTCGCCCCACGACTGGCAAAAGCAGGAGCAAATATCATAGGTGGATGTTGTGGAACTACACCGGCACATATTCATAAGTTGGTGGAGGTTCTGAAGAAATAATTTTTACACGACATTAGAAATAGAACGCAGATTCAGCGGATTTTGCGAATGTAAACGGATTTAATATAAAATAATGGATACTGATTTTAATTTACTACGTAAATTCGGATAAAGAAAAACGTATTATTTATCTGCCGACTTCGCTTGCGAAGTCAAAATCAGTCCCGTAATTTTCGGGATAAATCCGCTATCCATTGTCCATTTAAATTATCCGTGCTAATCAGCCCAATCCGCTGAATCAGCGTTCTATTTCTTTTGAATTATATTTAAATGAATTTTTGTCATGCACATAAAAAAAATTAAAAAAGTTGTCTGTTTTGGACAACTTTTTTCTTTTTCATTCATAAAAAATGTTCCGGAACGAAAATATTTAGTACATTTGCAGTACTTACATGTATTCAACCGATGATATTTTAGGATGAAAATAAATTTCAAATTTCTGTTTTTGTTTTTTGCTTCTATCTCACTGTTTTGCTTTGCAGGGAATGCCCTTTTACCCTCTGACACAAAGAATAACACTGCTGCTTCAACGGAAATTCAGGCTGCCAAAGCTCAGACGAAAATCGATTCAATCATCAACGACGCCCTTAAAAAACATGTCTTCCCCGGTTGTCAGGTAGTTGTATGGAAAGAAGGAAAAGTTTTTCTGAGCAAAAGCTATGGATATTTCACTTACGAAAACAAGCAACGGGTAAACGACTCCACCATGTACGATTTGGCTTCGCTATCGAAAACCACCGGTACGCTGCTCGCAATAATGAAATTGTACGACGAAGGAAAAATTAAACTCACCGACAAAGCATCTGATTATCTTCCTTTTCTGAAAAGAACAGATAAAGAAAATATCACCATCACCGATTTACTTTTTCACGAAACAGGACTTCAGGGCTCTATGTTTTTTTATAAATCGATGTTCGAAAAAAATAATGGCTTGTTGCTCGATTTGAATTCAGCAAAACTCGGTAACCCTGCTTATAAATACAAAGAAGGGCTGACTTCGAAATTCAGAACTGCCGATTTCAACATACAGGTTTCCGACAGTTTATTTCTGCACAAAAGTTTTCACGAAACAGCTATGCGTAAAATTGCACTGTCGCGTCTGGGAGCTAAAACCTATCTCTACAGCTGTGTCAATTTTATTTTGCTGAAAGAAATAGCAGAAACAGTAAGCGGACAATCGATGGACGAGTTTCTGAACGAAAACTTTTATCAACCTATGGGTTTACGCCACATGGCTTATCTCCCACTCCGCTCACACTACAAAAATGAAATTACACCTACGATAAAAAAAGATTTTCTGCGAAACGGATTGTTACAGGGCTATGTACACGATCCGGATGCCGGATTTCTGGGTGGTGTTTCAGGCAATGCCGGACTGTTTGCCGATGCGCACGATGTGGCTATGGTGTATCAAATGTTGCTCGATTCGGGTACAGTAAACGGAACACAATACCTGAGCGCTGAAACCTGCAAGCTTTTCACTACCAAAACATCGGCAAGTGGCCGACGTGGATTGGGATTCGACAAACCTGTTCCGTCGCAACCTAATATCAATCCGTGCAGCAGTCTGGCTCCTGCGGAAGTTTACGGGCATACCGGCTACACCGGCACCTGTTGCTGGGTGGACCCTGTGAATAAACTGGTGTATGTATTTCTGAGCAACCGCACTTATCCCGATGATGGTGTGAATATGCTCGCCCGGTTAAGTATCCGACCAAAAATTCAGGAAGTTATATATCAATCCATTGTAAAAAAATAAAATCAAGAATATGAATAAAAGATTATTACAACTCAGTACGCTGATTCTGGCTTTTACACTTTTCAGTTGTACAAAAGCGTCACAACAAAAAGACAAATGCTGTGAATCAAAAAACGATAGTACTAAAACAGAAATCAAGTCGGCTACACCCAACACAGCAGCTCAAATCATGGCAAAACAACAGGTTCCCGTGCTTTGCTATCACCGCATATCCGAAACGGCAACCGGCGATTATGCTATTACTCCGGCAACCTTCAGCGCACACGTCAAAGTACTGAAAGATAGTGGGTATCATTCTATTTCGCCCGATCAGCTTTACGATTATCTGGTTTACAACAAATCATTGCCCGAAAAACCATTTATGATTACTTTCGACGATTCGCGGGTGGAGCACCGGGAAATTGCCGGTCCGGTACTGGAAAAAGCCGGATTCCGCGGTGTATTTTTCATTATGACCATCACTTACAACAAAAAGAATTACATGACCACCGATCAGATAGCTGAAATGGCTAAAGCCGGTCACACCATCGGTTTGCACAGCTGGGATCATACCATGGCCACCAAATACCTGACCGACGAAGACTGGAAAAAACAGGTGGAAGAACCCAAAAAGAAACTCGAAGGCATTATTGGTCAGCCTGTAAACTACTGGGCATATCCTAACGGCGTTTCAAATCACACGGCTGCCGTGGGTTTGAGTAAATACTTCAAAATGTCGTTTATTTTATCCACCAAACGGGATTCTATTCAACCATTACAGACTGTACGACGTATCATTGTACCGGACTGTAAAACAGAAAGTTTGCTTCGTTCAATGCGTAATTCATTCAGTAAAAAGTAACATAAAAACCAATAAAATTTCATGAAAAAAATTGTTCCGATAGCACTTGCCGTTTTGGTCATTCTTAGCGCATGCAACCAGAAAGATGGAAAACTTTCTAAAATATTAAAAGGAGAAAAGGAAGATTCCACCGTATCCAATGTACTCGACACAGCACTTTACAAGCAAAAAATGCAGTATTTAGCCAATGGCGATACCACTGGTCGCTGGCCGGTGAAAAGCGATGTTTATCCTTTGCCGGGAGCATTGTTGCCATTTAACCGTATTGTGGCGTATTACGGCAATCTGTACTCGAAAAACATGGGCGCGCTTGGCGAATATCCGCCCAAAGAACTCTGGAAAAAGCTGAATGCTGAAGTGGCAGCCTGGAACAAAGCTGACTCTACAACGCCGGTCATCCCTGCTATTCATTACATTGCAGCTGTGGCTCAGGGCATTCCAATGAAAGATAATTCGTACACCATGCGCATGCCCGAAGCTCAGATTGATTCAGCTATTGCCATTGCAAAAATGGGAAATGCCATCGTTTTTCTCGATTTACAGGTATCGCACAGCACCGTACAAAAAGAAGTTCCATTACTCGAGAAATACCTGAAAATGCCGAATGTACACCTGGGTATAGACCCTGAATTCTCGATGAAGGATGGCAGCATTCCCGGACGTAAAATTGGTAATTACGATGCTGCTGACATTAACTTCTGCTCCGATTATCTGGCTAAATTAGTTAAAGCAAACAATCTGACACCAAAAATTCTTATTGTACACCGTTTTACACAGGGCATGGTAAAGAATTACAAAAACATCAAACTGCATCCTGAAGTACAAATAGTAATGAATATGGATGGATGGGGTGAACCTACCTTGAAAAAAAGCACATACTTATTATATATCAAAAAAGAACCGGTGCAATTTACAGGGTTTAAATTGTTTTATAAAAACGACTTAAAAAAATCACCCAATGTTTTAATGACACCTACTGAGTTAATGAAACTAATTCCACGGCCTATTTATATTCAGTATCAGTAAAAATAGAAAATGCTTCAGAAAAGTTCTGAAGCATTTTTTTGTGGATTAAACACATATTACATACTTTTGCACACTGAATTCATAGTAAAAATCATGCTGAAACATTTGGGTATATACCTGTCGAATAATTCTGATAAAAAAAATATTCTGAACCAGATTCTGAAACATCACTTTTTATCAGAATATATTGACCTCAGCAATCTGCGTGGCGTATTGTTTTCGTTTATCACCATCGAAAAAATGATAGACGAAGAATTTCGGCACGATCATTTTGTAATTTACTCCGACGAAAATGCTGCTCTCAGCACCATGTCCAGCGGTCAGCAACGTAAAGCGCTGTTGACTTATCAGATAGCTCAAAAGCCCGATTTCATGTTGCTCGACGATGTGTACAGCAATGTAGATAAAGCCACTCAGCAGTATATAACCGAACAACTGACTGAACTATCGGCCACTACCCTGATGATACAGGTTTTCTTCCGTCGCAGGGATATGCTGCCGTTTATCGACACAGTCATCAGTATTGACGATCAACTGCATATAACAAAAAGCGAATCTGCAACAACTTTTAAAAACTCTGCAAGCAATTGCCACATGCATAGCTTTTCGTTACCCGAAGGCTACGGTGAGCAACATGTGAATGCCAATCCGCTGATTGACCTGAAAAACATCCATGTGAAATACGAGGAAAAACAGGTGCTTTCAGATGTGAACTGGATGATTCGCAAAGGAGAATTCTGGCAACTCGTAGGTCCGAATGGCTCAGGTAAAAGCACACTTATTTCGATGATTACAGGCGACAATCCGAAAGCCTACGGTCAGGACATGATGCTTTTTGGCATGAAAAAAGGAAGCGGTGAAACCATTTGGGATATTAAAAAGCAAATCGGCTATTTTACTCCATTAATGATTCATCAGTTCACCCGCAACGATTCAGTGGAAAACATGATAATTTCAGGGCTGAACGATTCGGTGGGCTTATACCTCACTCCTACCGATTTGCAAAAAGATCTGGCTCAACAATGGCTCAGTATGCTTGGTCCGGCTTTCGCCAACAAATCATTTCAGCAGTTGTCCATTGGCCAGCAACGCATGGTGATGGTTGCCCGCGCCATGGTGAAACATCCGCCACTGTTAATACTGGACGAACCCACCATTGAACTGGATGATGAAAACAGCCGGCTTTTTATCGACATGGTTAGAGCTATAGCTTCCGAAAAGAAAATCGCTATCATCTATGTTTCGCACCGCGACGAAGAAAATCTGCATCCCGACATGGTTTATGAACTTGTAAAAGTGGATAAAGGATATACGGGAAGAGTGCAGGACAACTGATTTTTGTAGCTCTTGAACTTTTTTTATCCTGATTATGTTATTTCATATAAGTAAATGCATTTTACAGCTAATTACTTTTAATACATTTGTTTTTTGAAGATAAATATTTTGATTTGATAGTATTTTTGTGATTTTTTCTTCAATTTATTTTTGATATTCTGAAAAAATGCTTTATCTTTGCACTGTTTTAAAAAAAATGAGCATAAATGAACAACAATTTCCTACATATTCTTCTACTCGGTATTATTATTCTCTTGCAAAACAAGCAGAAGTGAGTTTGGTATGTAGTTAATTATAAAATATTATTAAGCCTTCTCACTACGGTGTAGAAGGTTTTTTTTTGACCCCAACCCACAAAGTGAAGTAAGAAATTGTAAATAGTAAAACTTGTCCGCCGTAGCGGATAAAAAAACAGTAAATATTATGGACAGATTATTTATTTTCGACACCACATTACGCGACGGTGAACAGGTTCCCGGTTGCCAGTTGAACACCATTGAAAAAATTCAGGTGGCAAAAGCCCTCGAAGGTTTGGGTGTGGATGTGATTGAAGCAGGTTTCCCTATCTCAAGTCCCGGCGATTTTAATTCGGTAGTGGAAATATCAAAAGCGGTTACGTGGCCAACTATTTGTGCCCTGACACGCGGTGTACAAAAAGATATTGATGTAGCTGCCGATGCTCTAAAATACGCAAAAAACAAACGTATTCATACAGGTATCGGAACATCCGAATTCCATATTAAACATAAATTCAACTCCACTCAGGAAGAAATTCTGGAACGTGCGGTAGCTGCTGTAAAACACGCTAAAAAGTACGTGGAGGATGTGGAATTTTACTGTGAGGATGCCGGTCGAACCGATAATGTGTATCTGGCAAGAGTGGTTGAAGCTGTTATTAAAGCCGGTGCTACTGTAGTCAATATCCCTGACACAACCGGTTATTGTCTGCCCTGGCAATATGGTGAAAAAATAAAATTCCTGATGGAAAATGTAAAAGGTGTGCACAATGCCGTTTTATCAACCCACTGTCATAACGACTTGGGTATGGCAACTGCCAACACCATTGCCGGTGTTCAAAATGGAGCCCGTCAGGTAGAAGTAACCATAAATGGTATTGGTGAACGTGCCGGAAATACTTCATTGGAAGAAATTGCCATGATTCTGAAATGCCACAAAACAATGAATATCGAAACGCAAATCAATACACAGAAAATATATTCCACCAGTCGATTGGTTTCAGGTTTAATGAATATGCCTGTACAACCAAACAAAGCGATTGTAGGACGAAATGCATTTGCTCATTCATCTGGTATTCATCAGGATGGTGTATTGAAAAATCGAGAAAGCTACGAAATCATGGATCCAACGGATGTGGGTATCGACAAAAACTCGATTGTACTTACGGCCCGTAGCGGACGTGCTGCATTGAAACACCGTTTAAGCGTATTGGGTGTAAATGTTGAAGGCGATCATTTGGACAAGATTTACGAAGAATTTTTGAAACTGGCTGATAAAAAGAAAGATATCAACGATGATGATGTTTTAGTATTGGCTGGAAAAGAACGTTCAGAAAAGCAACGCATTCAACTTGATTTTCTACAGGTTACTTCCGGAGTTGGTGTTCAATCAGTTGCAAGCATTGGATTAATTATTGCCGGTGAAAAATTTGAAGCAGCTGCTTCGGGTAATGGTCCGGTGGATGCAGCCATTAAAGCATTGAAAAAAATCATCAACCGCACCATGACATTGCAGGAGTTTACCATTCAGGCTATTAACAAAGGTAGCGACGATGTGGGTAAAGTTCACATGCAAGTGGAACATGCTGGCATTGTATATTACGGCTTTGGAGCTAACACCGACATAGTTGCAGCTTCTGTTGAAGCTTATATCAATGCAATAAACCAGTTTGTTAAATAAAGACGACGGACAACAGACGACAGACAACTGAAAAGACAGAAACAATGAAGAGTTTTGAAGATTTGAGAATTTGGCAGGAAGCCAGAGTTTTTGCAAATCAGATCTATGATTTAACTGAAAATCTTAGAGATTTCGGATTCAAGGATCAAATTCAAAGAGCTGCTGTTTCTGTTATGAATAATATTGCCGAAGGTTTCGATTATGGATCAGATGCTATGTTTATCAAATATCTGGACACATCTAAAGCAAGTTGTGGCGAAGTTAAAAGTATGTTGTATCTTGTAGAAGATAGAAAATATTGTGATTCAGAAAAAGCGAAAGAGCTTCGGGAAAAATCTAAAAGTATTTCCTCCGGAATACATGCATTAATTAAATATCTAAAAAACAAAAATAAAGAATAATATAAAAAAATGAAGTGCGGATTCCAACTTCAATAAACAGAATTCTTTTTCTGTTGTCTGTCGTCTGTTGTCCGTAGTCGAAAAAAGTATGAAAACATTATTTGATAAAATCTGGGATGCGCACGTCGTATCATCGGTCGAAAACGGACCTACACAGTTGTACATCGATCGTCATTTTTGCCACGAAGTTACAAGCCCACAGGCTTTCAACGGACTTCGTGCACGCGGACTGAAAGTTTTTCGTCCGGAACAAACAACCATGACAGCTGACCACAACACACCAACCATCAATCAGGATCAACCGGTTCAGGATCCAATTTCACGTAACCAATTAGATACGTTTGCAAAAAATGCCAACGAATTCAATATGCCGTTATTTTTCCCGTTGGGACATATCAAAAATGGTGTAGTTCACATTATTGGTCCTGAGAATGGCTTTACGCATCCCGGTGCAACAATCGTTTGTGGCGATAGTCATACATCCACACATGGTGCCTTTGGCGCTATTGCTTTCGGTATCGGAACAAGTGAAGTGGAAATGGTTTTAGCTACGCAATGTATTTTGCAAAGTCGTCCGAAAACCATGCGCATTACGTTTAATGGTAAATTAGGTACTGGTGTAACTGCTAAAGATTTAGCACTTTACATGATTTCGAAACTAACTACCGGTGGAGCAACTGGTTATTTCGTAGAATATGCCGGTGAAGCTATCCGCAGCATGAGCATGGAAGAACGCATGACTGTTTGTAATCTTTCTATCGAAATGGGTGCCCGTGGCGGACTTATTGCTCCGGATCAAACTACGTTCGACTATGTAAATGGTCGCGAATTTGCTCCCAAAGGTGAAGAGTGGGATCAGAAATTAGCTTATTGGAAAACTTTGAAAACCGACGAAGGTGCTAAATTCGATAAAGAATTAGTTTTTGATGCTGCTGATATTCAACCCATGATTACTTACGGAACAAATCCGGGTATGGGAATGGGTATCACGGAGTCTATACCAACATTAGATTCAGTTGATGAAGCCGGACGTATTTCGTATCAGAAATCGTTGGAATACATGGGTTTTGAAGCCGGTGAAAAACTGGAAGGAAAAGCCATCGACTATGTTTTCTTAGGAAGTTGTACCAATGGTCGTATTGAAGATTTCCGCGTATTTGCCAATTATGTAAAAGGCAAAAAGAAAGCCGACAATGTAACAGCATGGCTTGTTCCCGGAAGTTGGATGGTTGAAAAACAAATTCGTGAAGAAGGCTTATACGATATTCTGACTGAGGCAGGTTTTGCACTTCGTCAACCGGGCTGTTCAGCTTGTCTGGCCATGAACGACGATAAAGTTCCTGCAGGAAAATATGCAGTATCTACATCAAACCGCAACTTCGAAGGCCGTCAGGGTCCGGGAGCACGTACCATTCTTGCAGGCCCGCTTGTAGCTGCTGCTGCTGCCGTAACTGGAAAAATAACAGATCCACGAAACTAATAACAAAGAAAGAACAATGGAAAAATTCATTAAATTAACTTCAACAGTTGTTCCACTTCCAATTGAAAATGTGGACACAGATCAGATTATACCTGCACGCTTTCTGAAAGCGACAGACAAAAATGGCTTTGGTGATAATCTTTTTGCCGATTGGCGTTACAATAAAGATGGCAGCCCGAAAGCTGATTTCGTATTAAACAATACACTTTACAGCGGAAATATACTTGTTGCCGGTAAAAATTTCGGTTCCGGATCAAGTCGCGAGCATGCTGCATGGGCTATCGATGGTTACGGATTTAAGGTAGTAGTATCAAGCTTCTTTGCCGATATTTTTCAAAACAATGCATTGAACAATGGCGTATTGCCCGTTGTTGTTACAGCAGAGTTTTTGGCTGAGATTTTTGCTTGCGTTACTGCTGATGCAAAATCAACACTAACAATTGATCTGGAAAATCAGACAATCACCAATAATGCTACCGGAAAATCGGAAACATTTGCTATCAATGCTTACAAAAAAGAATGTTTGCTGAACGGACTTGACGATATAGATTATCTGATTAGTAAAAAGCCATTGATTGAAGCATACGAAGCTACAAGATAAATCTCCCTAAAAACTAACTTTCCCAAAGTTGTGAACTCTGGAAAAGTTTTTACTATTAAATCGTTGTTTATGATTGAAATAATGGATACCACACTCCGCGATGGAGAACAAACATCGGGAGTTTCTTTTGCACCACAGGAAAAACTGAGTATTGCCAGACTTCTTTTGGAAGAGCTCAATGTAGACCGCATTGAGATTGCCTCTGCCAGAGTTTCTGAAGGAGAATTTGCTTCAGTTAAAAAAGTTGCTCAATGGGCTAAAGAACATGGTCATATAGGTAAAATTGAGGTTTTAGGCTTTGTTGATGGTTTTGCTTCGCTCAACTGGATTAAAGATGCCGGTTGCGAAGTGATTAATCTGTTGTGCAAAGGTTCGGAAAATCATTGTATCCATCAACTCAAAAAAACTCCTGCAGAGCATGTTGCCGACGTAAAACAATTGATAGCCAATGCGAATAGCCTGGGTATCAAAGTCAATATTTATCTCGAAGACTGGTCGAACGGAATGCGGACTTCGCAGGATTACGTGTACTTTCTGATTGAACAGCTTAAAGATGAAAATATCCGAAGATTTATGTTGCCCGATACACTGGGAATTCTGAATCCGGTAGAATCCTATGATTTTTGCAAAAAAATGATCGACCGTTTTCCTGATTTACATTTCGATTTTCATGCGCACAACGATTACGATTTGGCTGTAGCCAATGTATTCGAAGCTGTAAAGGCTGGAATTCATGGAATTCACCTCACCATCAATGGATTAGGCGAAAGAGCCGGAAATGCACCGTTATCGAGTGTTATTGCCGTACTTCACGACCAATTGAAAATTAAAACAAAAATCCATGAGTCAAAAATTAACTCGGTAAGCAGATTGGTTGAATCATATTCAGGAGTTAGAATCCCGGCAAACAAACCGGTTATTGGCGACAATGTATTTACGCAGGTTGCCGGCATCCATGCCGATGGCGACAACAAAAAGAACCTGTATTACAACGATTTACTGCCCGAAAGATTTGGTCGTGAACGGACATATGCATTGGGCAAAACTTCCGGCAAAGCCAGTATTCTGAAAAATCTGCAACAACTCGGCATAGAACTCGATGATGAAATGATGCAACGTGTCACCAAAAGAGTCATCGAACTTGGCGATAGAAAAGAACTTGTATCGTTGGATGAGTTGCCTTATATTGTTTCGGATGTGGTTAAAAACGAGCAGGAATCAAAATCGATCAAAATTCTGAATTATTCTCTTTCGGTTACCAGTGGATTGCGTCCTATGGCCAATGTACAACTGGAAATTAACGGCGAGGTTTACGAGCAGGCTGCTTCGGGTGATGGACAGTACAATGCAGTGTCGAAAGCATTGTATAAAATATTTAAACGTTTAAACAAACCAACTCCGGAACTTTTGGATTATCAGGTGGTAATTCCTCCGGGAGGGAAAACGGATGCTATTGTTCAAACCATTATAACCTGGCAATTTAAAGGTAAGGTATTCAAAACCAGAGGCCTCGATGGCGACCAAACGGTTGCTGCCATCAAGGCCACTGAAAAGATGATGAATATCATCGAAAACTAATAAGGTTTTGAATCTGGAAGCAAATAGTAAATCAGACCTAGAATTAACAGGAAACCAATTCCAATAAGTGCTTTGTACAGCTTATTGTATTTGTTTTCGTCAGGTATAGCTCTGATTATGACTAATGCCAAAATTCCAACAACGCCTGCAATCGGAATAAAAACAATGTTCATGAGCTTCGTATTTTTATATGAGTTTTTATAATAACGTTGTAAATGCTAAAAAAGTTTATTTAATAAAAATTTTAATAATAAAAATCTGTAGAAAACTACTGGTATGACAAGTAACAATTCAAAAAACACAGCACAGAAAGTATTGAATATCGCTGTACTTCCCGGCGATGGTATTGGTCCGGAAATCGTTGAACAAGCTTTAAATGTAACAAAAGCTGTTTCCAATAAATTTGGCCATCAATTAAATTACGAATTTGCCATTGTTGGTGCTACTGCTATCGATCAGGTAGGTGAACCATATCCGAAAGCAACACATGATCTGTGTATGAAATCGGATGCTGTGCTTTTTGGAGCTATTGGTGACCCGAAATACGACAATAACCCTGCTGCAAAAGTACGTCCAGAACAAGGATTGTTAAAAATGCGTAAAGATTTGGGATTGTACGCTAATATCCGTCCGGTATCGACTTTTCCATCGTTAATTCATAAATCGCCGCTTCGTGCCGATTTGGTTGATGGAGCTGATTTTATGTGTATCCGCGAACTTACGGGCGGTATGTATTTTGGTCGCCCGCAAGGACGTGCTGAAGATGGAAACACTGCTTACGACACTTGCGTATACACCCGCGAGGAAGTAGAGCGTATACTTCATTTGGCTTACAAATATGCCGGACAACGCAATAAAAAAGTAACTATTGTAGACAAAGCCAATGTATTGGCAACTTCTCGTCTTTGGCGTCAGATTGGTCAGGAAATTGCTCCGCAATACCCTGAAATAGAGACAGAGTTTATGTTTGTTGATAATGCAGCAATGCGCATTATTCAATGGCCAAAAAGTTTTGATGTATTGGTAACCGAAAATCTTTTCGGCGATATTCTGACCGACGAAGCTTCAGTAATTACCGGCTCATTAGGTATGTTGCCATCGGCTTCTGTAGGTATTCACACTTCCGTTTTTGAACCGATTCACGGCTCTTATCCGCAGGCAGCCGGTAAAAATATCGCAAATCCGCTGGCAACTATACTTTCGGCTGCTTTAATGTTCGAATATGCATTCGGCATGATGGAAGAAGGAGCGCTGATTCGTGAAGCTGTGGCTGCAAGTATGGATGCCAATGTAGTAACCGAAGATATTGCCAACAATGGCAAAGCATTCTCTACTTCTGAGGTTGGTGAGTGGGTTGTAAATTATATCAATAAAAAATAAACCATTTTGCTATACATTGCAAAACAATAAAAATGCATTGTGTATTTTATACTATAGAGACGTGGCATGCTGCGTCTCTACGACAGCATCGCATTACACAGGCAAAGCAAAATATCGGCGAAGCTTACTAACACGACCGAAGGGAGTAATATCAGCGAAGTAAATATCGGCGAAGCCTAATAACAGCCGCAGGCTTAATAACAGGCGTAGCCTAAATATCGGCGTAGCCAAATATCTGCCCAGCCACCCTGTTACATTTTTTAATCTTTTTTCTGAATTCTTTCGGCAAACAAGTGCATACTTTTTTTGCGCAACCTATTAGTTTTTGCGCAAAAAATTGTATTTTTGCAACTTTGGTACAAATACGATATAAAACTAAAAATTCAACTATAAATTTAATTAAAAAATGAGTAACACAAAAAGAGTTTATACTTTCGGTAACGGAAAAGCTGAAGGTAAAGCAGGCATGAAAAATTTGCTCGGAGGTAAAGGAGCAAATCTTGCTGAAATGAATCTGATTGGTGTTCCGGTTCCTCCCGGATTTACCATCACAACTGATGTTTGTTCCGAGTATTATACTTTAGGAAAAGACCAGGTAGTAGAACTTTTGAAACCTGAAGTGGAAGCTGCCATTGCCGGTGTTGAAGCTTTGATGAATTCAAAATTCGGTGATATTGAAAATCCGTTGTTGGTTTCAGTTCGTTCAGGTGCACGCGCTTCCATGCCGGGTATGATGGACACTATCCTCAACCTTGGTTTGAACGATGCCGTAGTAGAAGGTCTGACTAAAAAAACAGGTAACCCACGTTTCGTTTGGGATTCTTACCGTCGTTTCGTTCAGATGTATGGCGACGTGGTTTTGGGCATGAAACCTGAAAACAAAAACGACCACGATCCTTTTGAATTAATCATTGAAGAAATTAAAGAAGAAAAAGGCGTTCATTTAGACACCGATCTTTCGGTTGACGATTTGAAAGAAATGGTGGCTAAATTTAAAGCTGCTGTTAAAAAACAAACCGGTAAAGATTTCCCAGATTCAGCTTACGAGCAACTTTGGGGTGCCGTTTGTTCGGTATTCGATTCATGGATGAACGACCGCGCTATCCTCTATCGCAAAATGGAAGGAATTCCTGCAGAATGGGGAACAGCCGTTAACGTACAAGCCATGGTATTCGGTAATATGGGCGACACTTCGGCTACAGGCGTTTGCTTCAGTCGTGATGCTGCAACAGGTGAAGATATTTTCATTGGAGAATACCTCATTAACGCACAGGGCGAAGACGTGGTAGCCGGAATCCGTACTCCACAACAAATTACCAAAGAAGGTTCACAACGCTGGGCTGTTTTGGCTGGTGTTTCTGAAGCCGACCGTATTGCCAAATTCCCTTCAATGGAAGAAGCAATGCCATCGATTTACCTCGAATTAGATGCTATCCAGACGAAACTGGAAAACCATTACAAAGATATGCAGGACATGGAATTTACCGTACAGGAAGGTAAACTATGGTTCTTACAAACCCGTAACGGAAAACGTACAGGTGCTGCTATGGTGAAAATTGCTGTTGACATGCTTCGTCAGGGAATGATTGACGAAAAAACAGCTATCCTCCGTGTTGATCCTATCCGCTTGGATGAACTTCTTCACCCTGTATTCGACAAAAAAGCATTGAAAGAAGCTAAACTTATTGCCAAAGGTCTTGCTGCTTCTCCGGGAGCTGCTTCAGGTCGCGTGGTATTTAATGCCGACGATGCTGCTGAGTGGGCACAACATGGCGAAAAAGTCATCATGGTACGTGTAGAAACATCTCCTGAAGATTTAGCCGGTATGGCTGCTGCTCAGGGAATTCTGACTGCTCGTGGTGGTATGACCTCTCACGCTGCCGTAGTGGCTCGTGGTATGGGTAAATGCTGCGTTTCGGGTGCAGGTACGCTGAAAATTGATTATGCAACCAAAACAATGGAAGTTGATGGTTTGGTTATAAAAGAAGGTGATTATATTTCGTTGAACGGTTCTACAGGTGACATTTTCTTAGGAAAAGTCGGAACTATGGAAGCTGAATTGGATGCCGACTTTGCAGAATTGATGACTTTGGCTGACAAACACACCAAAATGGCTGTTCGTACCAATGCAGATACTCCTCACGATGCTCAGGTTGCCCGTAAATTTGGCGCTACAGGTATCGGACTTTGCCGTACAGAACACATGTTCTTCGAAGGTGAAAAAATTAAAGCTATGCGCGAAATGATTCTTTCGGAAAATGCCGAAGGTCGTCGTATTGCACTGGCAAAAATCCTTCCTTACCAACAGGAAGATTTCGAAGGAATTTTCGAAGCCATGGCAGGTTGCCCTGTAACCGTTCGTTTGCTCGATCCACCTTTGCACGAATTTGTTCCTCACGATGAAAAAGGACAGCGCGAAATGGCTGAAGCTATGGGCGTATCGGTAAAAGTAATCAAACAACGTGTTGATTCACTTCACGAACAAAACCCAATGTTGGGTCACCGTGGTTGCCGCTTAGGAAACACATACCCTGAAATTACCGAAATGCAAACGCGCGCTATTCTTGGTGCAGCATTGGCATTGAAGAAAAAAGGTATCAAAGCAATTCCTGAAATTATGGTTCCGCTGGTAGGTATCAAATACGAGTTCAACGAACAGGATACTATCATTCGCGAAACTGCTTCTAAGCTTTTTGCCGAAGTTGGTGATAGCATTGAGTATAAAGTTGGAACTATGATTGAAATTCCTCGTGCAGCGCTTACAGCCGATAAAATTGCTGAAAAAGCTGAATTCTTCTCATTTGGAACCAATGATTTAACTCAGATGACTTTCGGATATTCGCGAGACGATATTGCTTCGTTCTTACCAATTTATCTCGATAAGAAAATTCTGAAAGAAGATCCATTCCAGGTTCTCGACCAAAACGGTGTTGGACAATTGGTGCAAATGGCTACAGAAAAAGGACGTTCAGTACGCCCCGATTTGAAAGTAGGTATTTGTGGTGAGCATGGTGGCGAACCTTCGTCGGTAGAATTCTGCCACTCGGTAGGATTGAACTATGTAAGTTGTTCACCATTCCGTGTGCCAATTGCACGCCTTGCAGCTGCACAAGCAGCCCTGAAAGAACAGAAATAATTATTCAGTTCCGATACTATCTGCACCCCGTAAATCCATAGCGATTTCCGGGGTGTTTTGCTTTCTGTTCATCCGTTTTTTTTTACTCACATCACTTACCGATTTTTTTTTAAAACTTATATTTTTTATGCGTTTTTTCGTAATGTGATTATCTGCAAAGCGACCTAATCAAAAAAGATTGGAACGCTGTCCCGATAACTATCGGGAACGAATTAAGCTGATTAACGCGGTTCAAATTGCGGATTTATTACTGATTTACTCGCCTAAAGGCGAGAGATATAGCAGGTTTCTCTCATTTTTATCAGTTATTTACGAAGCAAATAATATCAGAATAAAATCCGTTTTGTATCATTATGTGAATCAGCGAAGATTAGTGCAATCCGCCTAATCCGCGTTCTATTATAAAAAGCAATGGATAAATAGGTCGCTTTGCGGATAATCATATTTCGTAATTACTCAGCACTTCCCTGTTTTTATAAATAAATTTTCAAATAGTTGAAATACAGCACAATGAGTTCGTCACCATGGAGCGGCTAAATGTGCGTAACTCCCAATAAGCAAAGCGCAACCAGATGATAATAGAAACAATTAACCGTACATTTGATTTTCTGTTTGGCATATTAAACTGAAAATCAAATAATAATGCGAATCAGGAGTAAAAATATATTGTTGCAGCCTAAAAGGCTGAATTTTCATAACCGCAGGTCAACGACCTGTGGAAAAGAAACAAAGTTTCTACGCTGCCTGTGAGGCAGTACTTTTAAAATACTGCCTTACAGGCAGATGACTTATTTACATCTTAATACCATAGCTTACGTTTCACTAAGCTATGGTTATGAAAATTAAATTCCATTCGGGATCGATAGTTATAAACAACAGATAATTAGTGAGTTGAAAAACAAATCAACTACTGATTGGCATTAGTGTCCACTAAAAGTCATTAACAGTTCTTTGAAATCCTTTTCTATCAGTATTTTCCGAGCAAAATAGTTGCGTGACGATTTGAATTTTTTATCTTGCCCAAAATGTAAAAAAATGGGCAATGAATACAGGGAAATATGTTTTTGCGCAAATGATTGAGTTTTTACCTCAACGAGTTTTTGATGGATTTATAGCAAAGTATGAAGGCAATAAATATGTAAAACATTTTACCTGTTGGAATCAACTTTTGGTAATGATGTTTGGTCAACTTGCAAATCGTGATAGCCTTCGAGATTTGATTTTAGCAATAGATGCTCATAGTCAAAAGAAATATCATTTGGGGTTTGGGAAGAGTGTTACACGCAGTAATCTTTCCAAAGCAAATGAAAAACGTGATAGTAAAATCTTTGAAGACTATGCTTATTATTTGATTGATATTGCTCGTAAACGTCGGGCAAATGATGATTTTGAAATAGAAGGTAAAGTTTATGCTTTTGATTCTTCGACCATTGATTTATGTTTGAAAGTATTTTGGTGGGCAAAGTTTCGCAAAACAAAAGCAGGCATTAAACTTCATACGCTCTATGATATAACGACTCAGATTCCGGCATTCATTCATATTACAAACGCAACAGTAAATGACATGAATGCGATGGATGTAATTCCTTATGAATCTGGTGCATATTATATATTTGATCGTGGATATGTTGATTATAAAAGGCTTTATAATATCACAAAGCAAACAGCTTATTTTGTGATTAGAGCCAAAAAGAATCTCCAGTTCCAGTACACTCAACTAAATCCGGTAAATGAGAAAAACGGAGTCATGAGTGATCAAATAGGCAAACTTACGGGATTTTATATATCGCAATACTACCCTGATGAAATTAGAAAAGTAGTTTATTATGATAAGGAAACAAACAGAACATTTGTTTATCTGACCAATAACATGGAACTACCTTCTGAACAGATAGCATTGCTTTATAAGAATCGTTGGCAAATAGAGCTATTCTTCAAATGGATTAAACAGCATTTAAAGATTAAGTCCTTTTGGGGTACTACAGAAAATGCTGTCAGAATACAAATATATACTGCGGTAATATCATATTGCTTGGTTGCTATCATTGAAAATGAACTAATGATTAACCGTTCAACATATGAAGTTCTACAGATATTAGGCATTTCACTGTTCGACAAATCACCCATTGGTGAACTCTTTTTTAATACGAATAGAAATGATGTCAAAGAACTTTCATCAGATCAACTGACTATTAATTTTTTTTAGTGGACACTAATGGATTGGCATTAATTACAAAAAGCAATAGGCACTGAGTAGTACCATCAAAACTTAAAAAAAACTTGCTATTGTATCATTGCATAACTCTACAGCGGTAGTTTCACCTGCAACTTTAAACATCTTTTAAAGATAATTTAATTTTTTGGTTGTATGTTAATTTATTTTTTTGTATGTTTGCATCATCTTAAATCTTTTGGTGGGAAATGAAAGTTGAAAAAATTATACATAAAAGCCAAATCCGCATTAAAATAGATTTTTCGTACAATGCAGAAATAATTGCGAAGTTACGACAAATAACCGACGCCCGTTGGAGTAAAACTATGGGTGCCTGGCACATACCATACACCAAAGAGGCTTATCATCAATTAAAAGAGCTTTTTCCGGAAGTTGAAACCTCTATTTCTGAAACTATAGCTGAAACGGCTGAAAATACTATTGAAATAGCTCAACATACGGAAAATAATACGGAAGTTCTTACTCCATCCACTTCAATGGAGGAAAATTTTGTTCCAAAACACGTTACTTCAATCCTATTATCAGCGGAAAAACCGGCAAATAAATCGGCTATTGAGCTGGAATACAATAAATCGACCATTTTTTTAAAGATTCCGAAAAACGAAACGGATATTCAGTTTATACGATCGTTTCAATTTACCCGCTGGGATCAGAATAATTATCGATGGACCATACCAAATAGAGGCAAGAATTTGTCGTTACTGCTTGATTATTTGCAGGACAGGGATGTAACTGTTACCGAACATGCTTCTATACGAATTGAGGAGCAAAAAGTCATACAACCGGAGCCGGGTGAAATTCTGGCAGTAAGAGTGAACAACAAGTTGCTTAGAATTTATTTTTTGTATCATCGCGACATTGTTACTTTACTGAAAAGTATTCCGTTAAGTAAATGGCATGCTGAAGAAAACTGCTGGACGATGCCTTATACAGATTATGGAATGGAAGAGTTGCAGAAAATTGCAGATTTGTTTCATTTGGATTTCAGGGTTGTAAATCAATCGACGAGTAAAGGCGTTCCCCGTAAAGCAAAACATCCGGGTTACCTGAAATGTCCGGAAAGTTATATTCAGAAGTTAAGGGAATTACGATACAGTGAAAATACGCTGAAATCGTATACGGATATGTTTGAGGAGTTTATGAATCATTACCCGAAACTGAACGTGGATGATATTGTTGATGAAAAGATTATTGATTTTATTCGGTATCTGGTTGTAGAGCGAAAGGTTTCGACATCGTATCAAAATCAATCCATCAATGCAATTAAGTTCTACTATGAACGTGTGCTTGGTGGTAAGCGAAAAATATATTCGATTGACCGTCCGCGACGCGAGAAATACCTGCCTGAGGTACTTAGTGAAGATGAAGTTGCCCGTATATTGAGAGTTACAAAGAATTTAAAACACAGAGCATTGTTGATGACAATTTACTCCGGCGGTTTGCGTTTGAGTGAAGTTATTCATTTGAAAGTAAAAGACATAGACAGCAACAGGATGCAAATAAGGATAGAACAGGCAAAGGGAAAGAAAGACAGATATACCTTGCTTGGTAAAAGAACGCTGGAAACTTTACGCGAATATTTTACAGAATATAAGCCCAAAGAATGGTTATTTGAGGGAGAGAATGGCGGGCCATATAGCGACACAAGTATTAAGACAATATTTTACAAATCTGTAAAATCAGCCAATATAAACAAACATGTGTCGGTGCATACGCTCAGACATAGTTTTGCCACTCATTTATTGGAATTGGGAACAGATTTACGTTATATTCAGAGTTTGCTGGGACATGAGAGCAGTAAAACCACCGAGATTTACACGCATATCACCACCCGGGGAATTGATCAAATAAAGAATCCGCTGGATCAATTGAATCTTTAGCGGAAAAAACGATTGAGTTTTTATTGACATTGCGGACTGTTTTTAACTCCTAATGATTCTGAGACGGGTATTTCGGGTTAAAACAAAAAGGCTTAAAAAGCTGTTTTTAACTACGTGAATATCTTCAACTTTAGTATTAAAATGCTAAAAATGGAATGGGATTTACGGGGCTTTGCATGTTCGGGATTAAAGAAAAAACAATTATATTTGTAGAGCAATAAATAAATTAACATTTTGTATATAAGCAACACTGCATTTTTTGATAGTTTTTCTATTGTTATGATATTCAATGTTTTGAATTTCTCAAACAAAAAGATAAATTTGATATATAATCAATATGCATGACCATATACAAGTGTTATGCGTCATAGTAAAAAAAGAAAAAAGACAGAATTACAGTTGAAAAATCTTTGATGAACTGTCCGCTTCTTCTGGACTTTATGACTTTTCGGCTTGACAGATTTTGCTGGTTTTCGGGGTTTTGCTCGGCGGACAATTCCTCGTAGATTTTCTAAGGAAAGAAATTGGACTTATTACTTTTACGACTAAGACAAATAACGACAGAAATTTTGAAATTTACGGTTTGACGATTAGAAAACGAATTGAAAGTGGTTTAAAGTGTATTTGTTCGTTTGCGGGCTGAAAATGGTTTTCGAGGCTTGAAAAAAAGTAAAACAGACTTTCTGACTTGAAAATCATGTTTAATGTAATCATACTAAAAAACAATTTATATGAACTGGATTTATTTAATTTTGGCTGGAATTTTTGAAATTGGATGGCCATTGGGTCTTAAATTGTCACAGACAATGCCTTCAAAGTTTTTGGGAATATTAATTGCAGTAATTTCAATGAGTTTGAGTGGAGCACTTTTATGGTTTGCTCAAAAAGCTATCCCTATTGGTACTGCATATGCTGTATGGACAGGTATAGGAGCCGTAGGCACTTTGGTGATTGGTATCGTTTTCTTTGGTGATTCTGCAAGTATATGGAGAATGCTTTCAGCACTTTTGATTGTAATTGGTATTGTTGGACTAAAATTAGCTCATTAAAATCAGAGCAAACTACAATAACTGAGAAAAATTACGACTGATAATTAGGATATTAAAGTTTGCTTCTTGAATGAAAAGTAAAAGAATCATTATCGGTTTTCAAACTTTCTGACAAGTCAAAAACAACTGAAAAACATTGACTTACAAACAGAAGATTAATCTTTTTTTCGTTAGTTTGCGACAGTTTTGTGCGGTTGAAAAAACGAAGAAAAGAAAACAAAATAAATCGACAGCTTTTGTGCTTTTCGGTTGGAAAATCTGGTTTAGCAGACGAAAAAATTTTCGCAGTTCGGGGTGAAAGTTCACTTATCGGCTGAAAATTAAACAATTGAATGACAAAACTACGAACGCATAACACGCGCCTAAGCTCATTGGCTGGCTGACGTGCATTTAGCAGGTGTTGCGCCCGCATTCACTTTGTCGCAATGCGACAGTGAATACTCCCGCAAACCGCCAAATGCGCTTAGCCTTAGTCGTTATGTGCAACAGCAAAAAAATGAAAAAAAAAGACTTTATTGCTAAAAAAGACGAAATAAACAACGAAATAAAACAAATACTTAAACAACTAAAACTTTTAAATTATGCTAAGTAGACAAACAATTTTTAAAACCTTATCTTTAACTTTATCTTTATTGACATTTGTTGCTTGCGACAAAACAAACGGATTAGAAGTAAAAACAGCAGAATTCTCAATAAATCAGGAGTCAAGCTATCTTACAAAAGATGTAAGCTTTGTGGCAAAAGATTCTATTGGTGGTAATGAATACTCATGGAATTTTGGAGATGGACAGACTTTAACCGGCAAATACAAAGTGACTCATAAATACGAAAAAGGAGGTCTTTTCTTAACTTCGTTGACTATAAATGGAATAACAAAATCAGAAGTAATAAAAGTGAATAATGGCACTCTCAGTTTTAGAATTGTGAACAAAAGCAGTACATATTTCGACTGTCTTACTTATCTTGACAACTATGAAAGTGGCAGTGTAAGTCGTTTTTATGTAAACCCAAAATCACAATCTGACACAATATATGGAGGTCTACCTAATACTTATTTTGGTTCATCTCACTTATTTGGAATATCACTCTTCATTGAAAATTCTGAATATACTTTAGTTGATATTAAGTGGATAGAAGATTTTAAACACCATGATATCATTGTGACTGATACTACAAAAGTAAGTCCTCGAAGTTATTCTGGTACTTCAGCCAGTATTATGATTAAGGATTTGTAGGATGTTTTGCATTTCGACAAAAAAGAACATAGTGAATGGAATTCTCCGCAGTTTGACAAGAATTTGCTAAATTAGACAATTTAGTTAACACGAATAGAAAGAAACGGAAACTCTTGAGCATACGACAAGATCTCAGCATGAACGGAAAACAAACTAATCGCAACAAGCTGCAAGCACATAACACACGCCTATGCGCTTTGGGCGGCTAATGTGCTTCTGGCAGTCTTTGCGCCCGCATTTCCTTTGTCGCTATTGCGACAGGAAATTCGCCCGCAAACCGCCCAAGCCCATAGCCTCGGTCGTTAGCAGCAAGCCGAAAAAAATAAAAAACTTGATTATGAATTTAGCGTTTTTATTTCTCAGTGCTGGGTTATTCGGATGCAGTATTCGAAGCCGGAAAGATTTTCGGCAAAGTGCCCTATCCATTACTAAACTTACCCCAGGCCAACCAGACCTATTCGTATCAGATTGAATCGTATAACATGATGAACTTTCTCGAATTTGCAACGGATCAATATGCTTCGTTTATGGTGGATCACAATTTTAATGGATTTTTCTTCAATAAGATTCCATTCGTGAAGCATTTAGGCCTTCGTGAAGTAGTGACCTGTAAAATGCTTTTTGGTAACCTGACGAATGCGAACAACCCTGACAAACAAAGTAATTTATTCAAACTTCCAGTTCAGACCGATGGTATTCCAATCACCTACACTCTTGGCAAAACTCCCTATATTGAGGGAAGTATTGGAGTTGCAAATATATTCAAGATTTTCAGAGTTGATTTAGTTCGACGATTCACTTATCTGAATAATCCGAATGTTTCAAAATACGGCATAAGAATGAGATTTAGATTGGACTTTTAATATTTACATGTTTATTCAATGGTTGAAGCACAACAATCATTGACAGATTGTTTTGAGTTCAAAAACAATCGTAAACGGGTGATTCTGTGATATAATTGCCCGTTTTTTACAAAGAACTGAAAAACTTTTTTTTGAAATGAATTCAAATTGAAAAGTTGCTTAAACTAAATCTGCGATTAATCCGACTTATCCATCATTTTTGAAAAAGCTCAATCTCTTTTGATAATTTAAATAAGTCATTTCAGGATTGAAAATCACCGCTTCGGTAAGTCTCCTGATGGAGTATACAGCTTTTCAGTATAATTTTGTTTAATGATTATCCGCAAAGCGACCTGTTATAAATTCTGGATTTGAAGTCTGTATTGTATTTTGCAGCGGCAAATACCAATCTATCGAACAACTTTTCCCCGAAATATCTTCGGTTGAATTTAAAACAATACTCATTGAGATAATACTGTAAATACTCTTTTTTAAGCTGGTGGTGCATATCCAATAGTAATCGTTTTACGTTTGCAATACTGATATGAACCCATGGAAGAATCTTTTGAAGGTCTTCAGGTTTAATAACCTGTGCCTTGTGAGACTCTACAGCTTGGTTTAACTTATAAAATGTCTTTGAATCATCGGTAGTTAACTCTGCCGTTGAATCAATTTGTTCTTTGACAATTTCTACGGCAGTATCTGCTTTCAAATCAGGCACAACCTGCATTTTAATGTGGTTTATCTTTTTAGGCTTTTTGCCCGGCCTTGGATTTTCAACCACAATGCTTTCTGTCATTACAAGTACTTTTGACTTATTCTGACTGCCTGCGCCTCGTTTTAGTTCTTCATTCTTGCAGTCATCGCTTATCAAAGTAGTAATGAATGCATTGTCAAGTTCTATTTGACCTGAAAGTTGATATTCGTTATCGCGTTTGCCCATTATGTCGCCCAATTTCTTGTGCATTTCCCAAATGGGTTGATAGCGTTTATGTCCGAGCTGCCGTTGCAGTTCTGAAGCCGAGAATGACTTTTTTGTACTGGTCAGAAGGTGCATTGCAACATACCAGTATCGAAACGGCAGTTTAGTGCATTCTAATACTGTACCAGTACGTATTGATTGGCGATAATGACAATGTTTGCATTCGTAACGCAACTTGCCATTAAGCCATATATGTTCTTTGCTGCCACATTTTGGACATACAACACCGATTTGGTCACGTTGCGCTTTAAAATGAGCAATACAAGACTCTTCATCGGGGAAGTTTTGGATAAAATTCAAGAGATTCATAACACTTATTGTCGGGGTTAAACATACCGTAAATGTAATGAAAATCAGTGATATATCCAAATATTTCAATCGCTTTTTTATTATAAATTCAACCGTATTTCAGCCTATTCTTTCATAGGTCGCTTTGCGGATAATCATTTTTTGTTTTAATATACTTTGGTTATGATGTTTATATATTCAATTGGTCCAAACATCTAATAATGAAAGTATCATTCAAAAATAATCAAAAATTTCAGTTGAAATACTTATATCATTTTATAATGTTACACAGATTAAAAATAATAATTTCCATTATATTCCCAATGTTTTTTGGCATAAGCACCATTAACGCACAATTGCTTACTGACTTGAATACTGTAAATCTTATAAAAAAAATGTTGATTGTGTTTATAATCAACAATTCAATGACGCACAAAAGATATATCTGAGAATCCAAAAGTCATATCCGGGGCATCCGGTTTTATACCTTCTCAAAGTACTTCAGACTTATTGGATGAATTATCCTTTACTTGCAACAACTCCTGAGCGGTTTTCGTTTGAAAGTGATTTACTTCAATGCATTAAGTTGTCAGAAAAAAAAACAATCCAAATTACGAGGCAGAATACTTGCTTTATGATCTCTGTGCAAGAGGAATGTTGTTAAAATTTTACGATGATAACAGCCTTACAATGGATGTGATTCCACTTGTTACAAGTTCATACTCACCTTTAACCCGTTCCTTTAAATTTACTCAAGATTGTACTGATTTATATTATTTTAAGTGTTATTTTGCTGATAATCAGCATATTTTTAATTGGGTTTCTACCCTTAATTCGCATTACTAATTAAACAATACAATGAAGCAGAAAATCAAATTGAAATATCTCAGAAATTTGTAGTCAATAAATATTTCCAGACACAGCTTACCATCTTTTGGGGTATTTTACAAGAAAAGAAATATCATGATATAAATAAAGCAAACCAATATTATACTATTGGGATGAACAGTATTAAGGCCTATGGTGATTACGGCAATGAATATGCAGCCTATGCTTATTTTGGTTTGAGTCGCATTAGTTATAGCAAAGGAGATAAGAATGCTGGCAGCCAGTTCCGTGAGAAAGCCAAGAAACTAACAGCTTCAGAAGAAATTAATTTTGACAAATAATAGACATTTTCTTAACATGTAATATAATGAATATTATTTGTCTTTGTGAACAAAATAACCCCAAAAAACTGGCAGTTTATTCATTGAAAATTCAGTTTAGTACCTCAAAAGTTCATTTCAGTCCTCAATATCCCCGTTTCAGTATCTTATACAATAAATCGCAATGTATTACACTGTAATTTTGCAGCATAAATTAATATAGCATAAACATGAAAGGAAAGATTATTTCAATAGCGGTGATGTTGTTGGTAGGCCAAATGACATTTGCACAAGAAAGCAAAATCACTGAACTGACCTTGCAGCAATGCGTGCAGATGGCAGTGGATAAAAACATAAATGTGAAGACATCCCGCATCGACAAAGAAAAAAGCAATTACAAAAAGGAAGAATCGCGTGCGGCATTGCTCCCGAAAGTAAATATCAGCGCTGGTTTTACCGATAATATTGCGCTGCCAACGACAGTGCTTCCTGGCGAATTTCTGGGCAAGCCAGGCACTAGTATACCTGTACAAATGGGAAGTCAGTTCAATACAAATGCTGCGCTGAGCATCAGTCAGATATTATATAATCAAACCGCATTTACAGCGCTGAAACTGACCAAAAAATCAGCTGAGCTAAGCAGTTTGAGCGTCGAAAAAGCAAGCGAAGAAATTGCATTCGAAGTGGCCAAACTCTATGCGCTGAGCCAGACCACTGCCGAACAATTTAAATTAATCAGTCAAAACATAAAACGCACCGAACGCCTGAGAGATATTACTAAAATAATAGTTGAAAACGGGGTTGGCAAACAAGTTGACCTGGACAGGGTAAATGTGAATCTCGAAAACCTGTACACGCAACAAAGCAATACGCAGTTGGCACAGGAACAACAACTGAACATGATAAAATATATGCTCGATGTACCGCTTGAGCAAACGATTGTACTGACCGATACAGCAGCCATGCCGCTATTGGCGAACGAACCCATACTTCAGTCGGACTTTTCGGATCATGTGAATATACGCCTGCTCGAATCGCAAAAGGAGCTGAATGTTTTAAACAAAAAGCTGATTAACAACGGTTATTTACCTACACTTTCGTTATCGGGACAAGCAGCTTATCAGGGACTTCGCAAGGATTTCAGCACTTATTTCGAAAGTGGCGAAGCAAACAAATGGTATCCAATGGCCAGTGTATCAGTCAACCTTTCGATACCGGTATTCGACGGATTCGAAAAGCGATCGAAAGCGCGTCAGGCCACAATGGACCTGAAGAAAACGGAGGCTACACTCGAAAGCACCAAAGAAAACTTCAGCATGAATTATAAAAATGCGCTGAACAACTACATGAACAACAAAGACATTGTGCGCCGCCAAAAAATGAACCTCGACCTGGCCGAAAAAGTGTACAAAGAAACAACCCTGAAATACCACGAAGGACTTGCCACCATGAGCAGTCTGTTGCAGGACGAAATGAGCCTGAGCAGTGCGCAGGGCGGTTACCTCACAGCCTTGTACAATTTCAAGGAAGCCGAACTTAAAATCATGTCGCTCAACGGAGGCATCAAACAACTGTTCGACTGATAAAGGCGAAGGCAAAGGCAAAGGCGAAGGCGGGGAACGCTGAACTATTCTAAAAAACTTCAATACAAAACAACAATAATACGGTATAAAAATGAAAAAGAAATCGATAATAGCAAGTATAACCACCGTTGGACTACTTGGAATTATGACATGGACACTGGCTTCGAACAAAAAAGCAATCGATAGCAGTAAAGAAGTAAAAACAACACAGAGCGATGTTACTGTCACAGTAGCTTCGGCTGAAATGACCGAAACAAACGCAAGTCTGGAATTGGTAGGTACTACCCAAGCCTGCAAAGAAGTGAATATTGCTTCGGAAAGCGCAGGTAAGATTGTTCAGGTAAATTTTAAAATGGGCGATTTTGTAACCAAAGGAAAAGTGTTGGCCAAAATAGATGACACCTACAAACGGTTGGCGTATGACAATGCCAAACTGAGCTACGAAAAATGCAAAGACGATTACAACCGTAACATATCGTTGCATCAAGGAGAAGCTATTTCGGACACGCAGCTTAGGGATATAAAAATGGCTTTCGAAAATGCCACCATACAGCTTGAAAATGCAAAAAAACAATGGGACGACACCAAAATTACCGCTCCTTTCAGTGGCTATATCACAACTCAAAATACCGAACTCGGCGCTTATGTTAATCCGGGAACTGTAATTGCCGGAATAGCCGATATTTCTGATTTGAAAGTGATTTTAGATGTGTCCGAATCAAATGCTTACGAATTGCGTGAAGGACAACAGGTGAACATAATTGTCGATATAAATTCGCAAGCCAACTACACGGGTAAAATATCGAACATTAGTCCCAAAGCAAGCGCTTCGCACACTTATCCGGTCGAAATTATTATTCCGAACAACAGAAAAGAAAAACTGAAAGCCGGAACTTATGTAAACGTAAGCGTGAACATGGGCAAGAGCGGCAAAACGTTGATGATTCCGCGCGATGCCATTGTAAGCAGTGTAAAAGATCCTTCGGTGTATGTAGTGAACAACAACGAAGCTAAATTGGTAAAAATCACCACGGGGCGTAACTTTAACTCGAAACTCGAAGTAGCTGCAGGTCTGAAGGAAGGCGATAAAGTGGTAACGAACGGCCAAATCAACTTAACTGATGGCGCCAAAGTAGCCATTTTGAACTAATGCTAATGTGCCGAAGTGCTAATGTGCCAATGAATCTATAGACTTTAGACAAAAGAACAAAGAGCAAAGACAGTGAGAATGTGCCAATGAGGAAATTCAGGCAAAGGCACAGGCACAGGCACAGGCGAAGCAGTCAAAAGTCAAAGGTCTAAAGCCGTTGATCTCAAAACTCTTCATTATTAATTATTAATTTTTAATTGTCCCCGGTCTCCAGACTTTAGACTTTAGACATTAGACTTTAGACTTTAGACTTTAGACTTTAGACTTTAAACTTTAAACCCGAAACGCAAAACAACAACAACAACAATAACCCAATGAATATAGTAGAAACCTCTATAAAAAAGCCTTTAATCATCGGCGTAATATTTACGCTGCTGACGATTGGAGGTATTATATCGTACACGAACCTCAACCTGAACTTAATGCCTAAGTTTGAGGCGCCTATGCTGACGGTGCAAACGATTTATCCCGGCGCCGGAGCATCCGAAGTGGAAACTTCGGTGACCAAAAAGATTGAAGACGCCCTCTCTACACTTGAAAACCTGAAAAAGATCAGCTCTACCTCAATGGAAGGCGTGTCGGTCATCGCCATCGAACTGAATGCCGGCGCCGATGCCAACCTCGCCGTACAGGAAGCTCAGCGTAAAATATCGGCCATCAAGTCCAATTTGCCGACCGATGTAAAAGAACCTTCGATCAGTAAAATAGCACTGGATGAGAAATCCATCATGAGTGTGGCAGCATCTTCGTCGATGCCCGCCACCCAATTCTACAAATTAGTAGAAGATCGTATTCAGCCACGCCTTGCAAAACTTCCGGGCGTAGGTGCTGTAAAACTCAGCGGCGGTATGGAACGTCAGATCAAGGTGAACATGGATGCCGAGAAACTGAAAGCGTATAAACTTTCGGCTTTACAAGTGCTATCGGCCATTAAGACTGCCAATATGGAAATTCCGGCAGGGAATGTAGAAAATGCTGAACAAGTGTATTCAGTACGTCTGGCTGCCAAATACTCGAGCCTGAACGAACTCCGCAACACAGTGATTGCCACTACTCCCAACGGAGGTAAAATAAAAATAATGGACGTGGCCGAAGTGGAAGATGGAGTGGCCGAACAAAAACTAATTAACCGTATCGATGGTAAGGATGCCATCGGTATTTCCATTCAGAAACAAAATGATGCCAATGCTGTGTTGGTTGCCGATATGGCAAAAAAAGAACTGAAAGCCGTAGAAAAAGAATATGCGACCAATGATGTAAAATTTGATATTGCCACCGACGATTCTGTGTACACAAACGCTTCGGCAAATTCGGTAGTGATTGACCTTATACTGGCCATTCTTATTGTCGCATTTGTCTGCTTTATTTTTCTCCACAATGTGCGAAGTGCGTTGATAGTAATGGTAGCTGTGCCGCTCTCCATCATACCGGCGTTTATCGGCATGTATTTGCTGGGCTATTCGCTGAACATGATGTCGCTGATGGCATTGTCGCTCGTGGTAGGCATTTTGGTCGACGACTCCATTGTGGTGATTGAAAACATGTTTACCCATATGGAAAAAGGGAAAACCAAATGGCAGGCTGCCTTAGACGGTTGTAAGCAGATCATGTTCACCGCCATGGCCATTACCATAGTTATTGTGGTGGTGTTTTTACCATTGGCCTTAAGTGGCGGTATGATTGGTAACGTACTGAAAGAGTTTGCTACTCCGATTATTATTGCTACACTGTGTAGCTTGTTTGTTTCGTTTACGGTAACACCGCTGCTGATGTCTCGTTTCGGAAATATCCCTGACGACAGCCGCCCTACCCTTTCGGGACGTTTCTCACGCTTTGTCGAAAATACATTTAATTCGCTGAAAGAGTGGTATGCCGGTATTCTGGTTTGGGCGCTGAAACACAAAGCAACCGTACTGTTGGCCACTGTTACAATTTTCATTGCTTCGTTTGCACTGTTCTCTTCGGGACTTATCGGATTCTCTTTTGTACCGACCACCGATCAGGGCGAATATACAGTAACATTGGACATGAATCCACAGGTAACTGTTTATCAGAACAACCAGATTACTATGGAAGCTGAAAAAATTATCAACAGCATTCCCGAAGTGCAGCGAGTTTATACCAATGTAGGGATGGATGCTAAAACAACGAAAAATAATATTACCACCATCACCGTGAAGATGGTGGACAAGGACAAACGAAACATGAGCGTACAGGATTGTGCCAATCTGACGAAGGAAAAAATCATGTCGCAGATTCCGGGTGTACGGGTACGTGCTTCGGTGACCACCTTAGGAGGTGGCGGTCAGGAACCTATACAACTGATCGTTCAGGGAACCGATTACGACAAGGTACTTGAAACAGCTGCTATGGTAATGGATGTGGTACGTCACACCGCCGGAACTTCGGACATAAAATACTCTATCGACGATCCCCGTCAGGAAGTACAGGTAAAACTCGATCGTGAAAAAATGTCGGCCTTAGGTTTGTCGGTAAGCGAAGTAGGAATGACCCTTCGTACGGCGCTGAATGGTAACGACGACAGCAAATACACCGAAAACAATACAGAATACAAAATCCGTATCGGGGTGGATAACTTCGACCGTACCAAATCGGATGACGTTGCCAAACTCACTTTTATCAACAAAAGAGGAGAACTGATTGAATTGAAGCAGTTTGCAAAAATTGGTTATGAATTAGGTCCATCGGCGCTTGAACGTACCGACCGTATTTCGTCCATTACTGTAAAATCGATGGTCGTTGGTCGTCCTTCGGGAACAGTAGGCGCCGAAATTGAAAAAGCACTGGAAGGTAAAATTCCTGATGGAATCAACATCAAGAGAGGTGGAATGATGGAACAGCAGTCGAGTGCATTCGGTAGTCTTGGGTTTGCTTTTATTGCAGCTATTGTGTTGATTTATCTTATTATGGTAATCCTCTACAACTCGCTCACCGATCCGCTGATTGTATTGTTCTCCATTCCGCTGGCCATGATTGGCGCCTTTCTGGCATTAGCACTGACAAGGCATAACCTGGATATTTTCAGTATCATTGGGTTGATTGTGCTTATCGGGTTGGTGGCAAAAAATGCGATTTTGCTTGTCGACTTCACCAACAAAATCCGTAAGGAAGATGGGCTGAGCACTTTCAATGCTTTGATTGAAGCTGGTAAAGACCGTATGCGTCCTATTTTGATGACAACCTTCGCCATGATTTTCGGTATGTTACCTATTGCCCTTGGTTCGGGTGACGGCGCTGAAATGAAAAACGGTATGGGTTGGGTAATTATCGGCGGTTTGGCCAGTTCGATGCTCCTTACATTGGTAGTGGTTCCTGTGGTTTATTATATTTTCGACCGCTTTGCGTTCAAAAAACGGTTGCGTCGAAGAAAGAAACTTGTGGAGAAAGTAAAAGCCAGACAATTACAAGTAAGTTTAAGCTAATATTTGGTCGCACAAAAAAATAATTATTTGTTTTTTGTTATTGAAGAAAACAACGACTTAACTTCTGTAGAATAGTCGTTGTTTTTTTATTACTTTTAGCATCTCAATTTATTTACACATGAAACACAGAGCTTTTCGTCCGTTTTCGAAAACAACGGCTATAAAACTATCCCTGTTTGTCAGCCTTATTCTTAATGCAATACTGCTTTTAGGATCTACCTACAATAATGATTTGAAAACAGAACAAGTATTCAGGCTGACTTACATGTTCATAACAAACACTGTTCTGCTTTTTTTGTTGTATACCTTCAACTTCAATACCATACAACTCAATATAAACAGATTCTTAAGGTTTGGAGCATCAATCCTGGGATCGTTTGCCATCACTGTTGCATTAAGCATTTTGTTTTCGAAAATTGAACAGCTGTTACTTCCAGCACTTCCTTTTCCGATGCATTTGCATATTATCATGAACCTTACAAAATATATTATCATGCTGATTATTGTTTTGCTGTCCACTTCGCAGCTCAACTCTATTAACCAGCGCCAACTCACCTTGTTCGAAAACGAAAGGTTGATGGCCGACAATATCCGTATCCGATACGAAGTGCTTAAAAACCAGGTAAACCCTCACTTCCTTTTCAACACGCTGAACACATTGGATGGATTGATTGGAATTGACAACGAGAAAGCCCACGAATATGTGCAGAATTTGTCGCAGGTATTCCGCTATACAATTGGTAACAAAGAAATCATGCATCTCGATGAGGAACTTGACTTTACCGAATCCTACGCCCTACTGATGAAAATTCGTTATGGCGACAATTTACAGATTCAGTACAATATAGACGATAAGTACCGGAACTATTATATTATTCCCGTAAGTCTGCAATTATTAGTTGAAAATGCCATCAAACACAATGTGGTCAGCAGTAAACATCCGCTGCTGATAACAATTGAAACAACACCCAACGACAGTATCAGGGTGACAAATACGATTCAGCCCAAAAGCGGCGTGGAACATGGCGAAGGCATCGGTCTGGCCAACCTGACCGAAAGGTACGAGCTGCTGTTTCAGAAAGAGGTCATCATAACGAAGACTGACATTTTCAGTGTAGAAATTCCATTGAATAAACAACAACTAGATCATCCTATTAAAAATACAAAGTAAAAATGAAAGCAGTTATAGTAGAAGATGAATTTATAGCCGCTCAAAACCTGCAACGACTCATCAGTCAGGTTGCCGGCGACATTGAAGTGATTGCCATACTGCAAAGTGTGGAAGAAAGTGTGGAGTGGTTTGCCAACCATCCTGCCCCAAATCTTGTGTTTATGGACATTCACTTAGCCGATGGATCGTCGTTCTCCATTTTTGAAAAAGTAAATATCAGCTGTCCGATCATTTTTACAACTGCCTACGACGAATATGCACTGAAAGCCTTCGAAGTAAACAGCATCGACTACCTGCTTAAACCCATCAATACAAAAAGTTTTGAACGCGCCATCGCTAAATTCAGACAACTGGCATCGACAAACGACAATACCGCCGCATCGATTGCCAAACTGCTCGACACTTTCAAAAAAACAAAAGATGCCTATAAATCGCATTTCCTTATTCCCTACAAAGACAAATTAGTCCCTTTGCCAGTGGAAAGGATAGCCTGCTTTTATGTCGAAAATAAAATGGCAAAGATCATCACCACCGACAATGAAAGCTTTTTTATGGATAGTTCGCTCGAAGATTTATATCTTCAGCTTGAGCCAACAGAATTTTTCAGGGCCAACCGCCAATACATAGTGGCGCACAAAGCCATCAAAGATATTTCCATTTGGTTTGGCAGCAAATTGTCCATCAACCTGCTGATACCTGTGCCCGAGAAAATAATTGTGAGCAAAGCCCGCGTTGCCGAATTTAAAGCATGGTATACAATCTGATAGCAAAAGCATTTAAGTTTAATTCTACTTTGACAGAATAAATAACCAAATTTCAAATTAAATGCATTTCTGAGGCAAAATCCTAATCTATCAAAGCAGAATGAATTAATTTCAATTCACATTTCATTTTTATCTACAATAAATATTTTAAATATACGATTCAAGGATGATTGTTAGGAAATTTAAATTCATATTGGTTTATCAGCGATATATTTCATAAACTAATAATCGCCCAAAATGCAAAAAAAGCCACAGCAAGTTAGAGTTTGTTTTCAAACGTCTTGCTGTGGCTTTTATAGCTTTTTGATAATAGGCAGAGCGGTCACAGTACATTGTTTTTTAGCTCACTTAGAAGTTTCGTAGCAATTAGAAATAAAAAAAACAATGAACTGTGAAGAGTTGATTGCACAGCAATAATTATCATGAGAATAAAGGAAAAATTGAGTAAAAATATTTTCTAAAAAAACTGACAAATCACATTGTTAATATGAAAATAGTGTTTATATTTGTTGCACAAATAAACTTATTTATTAATCTAAAATCCATTTAATTATGGCTAGTACAACAGAAACAGGTCACGCAAACAATGTGGCAAATTTTGAAAGTTTAATTACATCTGCTACAGCTTTTGGCACAAGCTACAACCCGTCAAAAGACAGTATCAAAGTCCCGGCATTACAAACCCTTCTCACTGCTTCAAAAGAGTCATTAAATGCACTAAACATTGCACAATCTGCATACTCCAACGCAGTAGCAGCACGAGAATCAGCATTTGAACCATTTAGCAAACTTATTACTCGTGTAAACAACGCTCTCAAAGCTTCTGACACCACTGTTCAGGTTGATGAAAGCGCACAAACAATTGTTCGCAGACTGCAAGGTAAAAGAGCCAGTGCAAAACTTTCAGATGAAGACAAAAAAGCATTGGAAGCAGAAGGAAAAGAAGTAAACCAAATCTCAGCAGCGCAACTAAGTTACGACAGCAAGTTGGAGAATTTGGATAAACTTATAATGCTTCTCACTTCCGTTCCGCTTTATAGCCCAAATGAAGAAGACTTAAAAGTAGAATCTTTAAAGACACTTTACAGTCAGTTTAAAGCACTAAATAATGACGTATTAACAGCCACTATTCAACTAAGTAACGCCCGTATTTCTCGTAACGACATTCTCTATAAACCATTAACTGGTTTAGTAGATATAGCTTTCGACGCTAAAGTGTACATTAAATCCGTATTTGGAGCAACAAGCCCCCAATTCAAGCAAGTGTCAAAGCTGAGTTTTACAATACGCAACTAAGAAACCAATAAAATGAACTGCGGTTGTCAAGTAAGCAACCGCAGTTTTACATATAGCACCCACAAAAAGCAAACAGACTCCGCATAAAAGGAAGTAAGCTTCGTAGAAAAGGAAACTGCGACCGTAGAAATAGAAACAGTCTCCGTAGAAAAGGAAATAACGACCGTAGAAAAGGAAGTAAGCTCCGTATAAAGGGAAATAGTCTCGGTAGAAAAGAAAACAACAACTGTAGAAATGGAAATAGACTCGGTAGAAATAGAAACAGCGAACAAACTAATCACAACAACGGCCATGCTGCTAACACACGCCTATGCGCTTTTGGCGGCTGATGTGCATTCAGGCAGTTTTGCTCCCGCATTCACTTCGTCGTTCCACGACAGCGAATGCTCCCGCAAACCGCCAAATGCCCATAGCCTCGGTCGTTAGCGGGCATTTTAAAAAAATAAAATCATACAAATAAAATGATATGAATTATGACAGGAATTGGACCAGATAAGAATGAAAAATATCCATTAAATGGACAAAAAAGATTATGTTTTCTCAAAAACATTATAACAAACCCTAACATTGTAGTTGGAGATTACACATATTATGACGACTTTGACGATGCCTTGAATTTTGAGAAAAACGTAAAGTATCATTACGACTTCATTGGTGACAGACTGATTATTGGTAAATTTTGCATGATTGCACCGGGAGTAACTTTTATAATGAATGGAGCCAATCACAAATTAAATGGAATCACAACATATCCATTTAGTCTTTTTGGCAACGGATGGGAAAAAGTTATGCCGACAATAAAGGATTTACCTATAAAAGGAGATACAATTATTGGTAACGATGTGTGGATTGGTTCAAATGTTACGATAATGCCTGGGGTACATATCGCTGATGGAGCAATTATTGCAACCAATTCAACAGTAACAAAAGATATAGCACCTTATGCAATAGTTGGAGGCAATCCTGCAATAGAGATAAGAAAAAGATTTCCTGACAGTAAGATAAAAGAGTTGTTAGAAATTCAGTGGTGGAATTGGAGTATTGAGAAAATAACAGAAAATCTTGAATATTTGACAGGTAAAATGATTGAAAAATAAAAACGCCCGCTAACACACGCCTATGTTCATTGGCTGGCTGACGTGCATTTAGCGGTCTTTGCTCCCGCATTCACCTTGTCGTTCCACGACAGCGAATGCTCCCGCAAACCGCCAAATGCCCATAGCCTCGGTCGTTGTGCGTCAGCTTAAAGACACCCCCTCGCAGAAAATACTACCTTGACAAGATAGAATTGATTTATGAAGGGTGGAACTTTTCAGGGACAACTTTCAGCATTTCAATAAAACAATCTTTCCATTGACTTGGAGATAGATTCACGATTTTTAAGTTCAAATTAATTCCAAGTTTTTCGGAAATTTCATTAACCTGACTTTTTCTGAATATTAATTTTAAAGCCGTTCTGACAGGTAAATTAGGTTTTTGTAACAGAAAAGATAGAAATTTTAAATATTTGACTTTCTGATTAAAATCAATATGTAAAGGTTTTCGTTCAATTTTAAGAAAAGCAGACTTAACAGTTGGAGGAGGTATAAAACTATTAGGATTTATTTCGTAAACTATCTTCAAACTATAAAATGTATGATATAGGATAGTGTAAGGATTAAAGATTTTGTCTACAAATAACTTTTTAGCAGGTTCTAATTGCAGGAAAATTGAACCGCCCTGAAAACTTTCCATATTTTCAAACATCAATATTTTTAAGATTTCTGATGTTATACCAAATGGTATGTTAGAAACAACCTTAAACGAAAAATTAGGAATTTTATAATTTCTGAAATCACATCCAAAAACTTGAATGTTTTGAGTTTGTTTAAATTTGTGTTTTAGATGCGTTATTAACTCAAAATCATTCTCAATCGCAATGACAAATTTAGCCTTTTGTAGTAGTTGTACAGTTAGAAATCCTTTTCCTGCACCAATATCTAAGACCGTATCGTTTTGATTAATTCTTGATTGTTTTATTGCATCTTCAATTAGCACTTTGTCAATTGTAAAGTGCTGACCTGTAAATCTTACAGGCAATTTATTTTTATTCATATCGTTTTGATTAATTCTTGATTGTTTTATTGCATCTTCAATTAGCACTTTGTCAATTGTAAAGTGCTGACCTGTAAATCTTACAGGCAATTTATTTTTATTCATTATGACTTCTTACAGGTGAATACTTGAATTCAAATCGTAGCGATGTGAAAGACAGTATTACCTGACAGAGCAACTATGACAAAGAAATGCCTTCATTAAAAATGACGACACACTAAAGCATAGACTGTTTGTCTTGCCAAAAAGATTATGGGAAATTTATTTGGGACTGTCTATCACTTAGATAGTCGTCCAAGGTCTGCTGTAATACATAATGAAAAAAATCTAAATAATTGAATGCAAAATTAGTAACTTTGCTTCAATTTACAATAAGAAAATGAAATAAATAAAAGCCGAACGCACAACACGCGGTATAGTTAATTGCCGGTGCAGTGCGTATTCGAGCGGCACAGCCCGTATCAAAAGTAGTTGTAACTTGACAGGAAAGTGCTTCGAAATCGGCAACTAACCATACCGCCATCCGTTAGCAGTCATGCTAAAAAAAAACAAGCATATTTAGAACAATGGAAATGAATAGAAAAAAAGGATTAATAATAGCGATAATGAGTTTTACTGTGAATTGCTTTGCAAGTCAACCAAAAGAAATTCCTGAATTGAAAAAAATATTCGACCAATTTAAGATTGAAGGCTCAATTCTAATTTATAATCAAAATGACAATTATTATTCTGGATATAATTTAGAAAGATGTAATATCGCTTTTTGCCCAGCCTCGACCTTTAAAATTCCAAACACATTGATTGCTCTTGAAAGTGGTATCGCGACAACAGAAACCGTATTCAAGTGGAACGGAGAAAAAAGATTTTTTTCGACTTGGGAAAAAGATATGACTATTAAAGAAGCCTTTAAAGTTTCCGCAGTACCTGTTTATCAAGAAATTGCAAGACGTGTTGGAATCGAGAAAATGAGATATTATACTACACTTTTCAACTATGGGAACTTAGATATTAATGCTCAGAATATTGACAAGTTTTGGCTAGAAGGAAATTCGACTATAACACAATATCAACAAATATATTTTTTAAAGAAACTATACAATTTAGAGTTTCCAATCAGTGTCGAATCGATGAAGCAGGTAAAACAAATTATGCAATATGAAGTTGGTGAAAATTACATAATTAGTGGAAAAACAGGTTGGGCTGTTAGACAGAAAGAAAACGTGACATGGTTTGTAGGTTATGTTGAGACGAAAAATAACGTGTATTATTTTGCAACGAATGTTGCTTCAAATGAGACTACAGATTTAAAAACATTTGGACAGATACGAATTGAATTGACAAAAGAGGTTTTAAGAGAATTGAACATTATAACTAAAGATTGAAAAGCACGAACTGCTAACACACGCCTATGTCCATTGGCTGGCTGACGTGCAATTGGCAGGTTTTGCTCCCGCATTCACCTTGTCGCTGTGCAACAGTGAACGCTCCCGCAAACCGCCAAATGCCCATAGCCTCGGTCGTTATGCCCCATTGTAAAAAATAAAATCAAATATAAGTTTAATTTAAAAAGAATCAAATTATGTGGATAATCATTGTAATTGTAGTAATTGTTATTGTTGTTTTATTCAACTTCAACTCAGACAGAAATGCTCAAACAAACAAAATTGACAGAGAAGGAGGTATGCGAAAAAAATATTCAGAGTTAATAGAACATTTATGTGGTTCAAAAGGTGAAGTATTGAGACAAAGTGGTAGTTCAATTACCATTGGAGCTTCTTCAATTGGTGGTTCAACATTATTTATTTTAACGCAAACATTTGGTAATCTAACTGTTCAGTGGAAGGTTGACAGTCCTGTATTTGGAAAACATAATTTAGAATGGGAATTCCCTGAGTATGATAACCAAGTCAAAATGATACAAAAGATTGAAAGTGATTTAATGCAATATAATAAAAGAATGATGGGATTATAGAATTTATAAACAAAAAAAATAATGCTTTATGATTGGAATGAATGAAAGAACTGAGATTATTAGGAGTCTTATAAAAAGAAGAGTCACTAATTATAATTTTGTTGGAGATTTGAGTTTGAGCCAGGTCTACACTTTAGATATGACAATGGTTTGGGGTTCGCCTGAAGGAACTATTTTTAATATTTTCAATCCCTATTTCAGAGATTTGAGACTAGGGAAGAGTGAAAGTCAAATAATTCAAGACTTAGAAAGTGAAGATGGATATTCAAATACTTCTTCTTTGCCGAATGACATAAACGGTTATATTAAGTTGAGATTAAGAAGAGAATTTCCTATGATTGCTCATTTATATAACGACAGTATCTTAATTGACTATAAGACAATAATTAAGAACGAAATGGGATATGATTCAGAGGTTAAGGCTCAAAGTGTTTATACTGAAGGCAGTACGACTAACTCAAAACAAACAAAAGAAGGTTGTTATATTGCAACAAGCTGCTATGGCAGTTACGATACTCCAGAAGTATTGGTATTTAGAAAATATAGAGATACTATTTTAAATAAAAATATATTTGGTAGAATATTCATTAGAATATATTACTCTACTTCCCCACTACTGGTTAAGATAATTGGAAACAATAAAGTTGTCACAAATTTTATCAGAAAACAATTAGATAAAATTTACAATGTATTGAGATGAAATAAATAAAAGTCAAATTAAAACACGTTATGTGTTTAGTAAATAACCGAAAATAAACATATGCTTTTACTTATAATTCTTGATATTTGGGAAGGAATTCTTGGATTCCTCGGTTTTTGTTTAATGGCACTTTTAATTGGAGCTTTACGATTTTTCATAATTGAATTATTTTACGGAAAGAGAAAACGTTAAAAAGTAAACAACGAGGGCATAACACACGCCTATGTTCACAGGCTGGCTGACGTGCACTTAGCAGGTTTTGCGCCCGCATTCACTTTGTCGCTGTGCGACAGCGAATGCTCCCGCAAACCGCCCGTGCCCATAGCCTCGGTCGTTAGCAGTCATGCTAAAAAAAACAAGCATATTTAGAACAATGGAAATGAATAGAAAAAAAGGATTAATAATAGCGATAATGAGTTTTACTGTGAATTGCTTTGCAAGTCAACCAAAAGAAATTCCTGAATTGAAAAAAATATTCGACCAATTTAAGATTGAAGGCTCAATTCTAATTTATAATCAAAATGACAATTATTATTCTGGATATAATTTAGAAAGATGTAATATCGCTTTTTGCCCAGCCTCGACCTTTAAAATTCCAAACACATTGATTGCTCTTGAAAGTGGTATCGCGACAACAGAAACCGTATTCAAGTGGAACGGAGAAAAAAGATTTTTTTCGACTTGGGAAAAAGATATGACTATTAAAGAAGCCTTTAAAGTTTCCGCAGTACCTGTTTATCAAGAAATTGCAAGACGTGTTGGAATCGAGAAAATGAGATATTATACTACACTTTTCAACTATGGGAACTTAGATATTAATGCTCAGAATATTGACAAGTTTTGGCTAGAAGGAAATTCGACTATAACACAATATCAACAAATATATTTTTTAAAGAAACTATACAATTTAGAGTTTCCAATCAGTGTCGAATCGATGAAGCAGGTAAAACAAATTATGCAATATGAAGTTGGTGAAAATTACATAATTAGTGGAAAAACAGGTTGGGCTGTTAGACAGAAAGAAAACGTGACATGGTTTGTAGGTTATGTTGAGACGAAAAATAACGTGTATTATTTTGCAACGAATGTTGCTTCAAATGAGACTACAGATTTAAAAACATTTGGACAGATACGAATTGAATTGACAAAAGAGGTTTTAAGAGAATTGAACATTATAACTAAAGATTGAAAAGCACGAACTGCTAACACACGCCTATGTTCATTGGCGGCTGACGTGCATTTAGCAGGTTTTGCTCCCGCATTCACTTTGTCGCATAGCGACAAAGAATGCTCACGCAAACCGCCAAATGCACATAGCCTCAGTCGTTACCTGCAAGCATAAAAAAATGAAAGATAGTGCAAATAAAAAGACGAATATTTACGTGTCATTTATTATAGAATAAAGTTTGTACTTTTGTATACAAAATAAGATAGATATAGAAAAATATGGCTAAAAAAAATCAATCAAGTAGATTAACGACTCAACATAAAGAGTCTCAAGGTGTAGTAGGCATTTTTGGAAATGAAGCAAAATCACATGACATAACAGTTGGAAAAATCTCACATTTTGTGATAGAACAACTTGAAAAAGAGTTTCCTCAATTATCTTTTCAATACAGAACAAGTATAAAAAAAGAAGAAATAAATGAAGCATTAAAGAAAGTTGACCCAGAATTAGGTCAGACACTTTTTGTTGCTAACTCAAGTATAATACCTGACGGTGGAATAATCGAAGTAAAGGACGATAACGGAAATTGGAGAGTCGTTTTAGTGTCAGAAGCTAAACACCAAGGAAAAGACATTGAAAATATTAAAAAAGGTGAACAAGTTGGTACGGGTAAGAATCAAGACTTAATGGCTGCTGGTAATGCAATAGAACGGTCGCATAAAAATATATCTGAAATGGCAAATTTTATGCTATCAGAATCTCATTTTCCTTATGTGCTATTTCTTGAAGGCTCAAATTTTCTTACAGAAACTATTTATATTAAAAGACCCGATGGTAGGGTTGTAACACTTGAATACAATTCAGGTATGTTGAATAGATTAGATAGATTAACTTCTGCAAATTATGGAATGCCTATTAACTCCAATTTGTGTAAAAATAAGTTTGTTAAGCATAAAGACAAAACAATAATGCTTCAAGCAACTTCAATATACACACAAGGAAATGGAGAAAAATGGGATAACAAAAGAATGTTTGATATTATGCTTGAAATTTCTAAAACCTCTCTTCAGATTTTAGGAAGTGAAATATTTAAACAGATAACCAAAAGATAAATTAAATCAATATAAGGTGTATAATGGCAAGAAATGCAACAAATGAATTATTACAAAACGCTAAAAAATCAAAAAGTGACGAGTTTTACACACAACTTTCAGATATAGAAAGTGAATTGCAACATTACAAAAGTCATTTTAAAGATAAAGTAGTTTATTGTAATTGCGATGACCCCCTAATCAGTAATTTCTTTAATTATTTTGCTTCAAACTTTAAAGAATTAGGTCTTAAAAAATTAATAGCAGCTTGTTATAGAGAACAAACGAAAGATTTATTTAATACGGACAAAAACGAAAATGGTTATTTCTATGTATATACGGGTTCAGACGGCGAAAAAACTAAACCAGGTTCTAATGACATTATCTACTTTAAAGGTGATGGAGATTTTCGTAGTTCAGAAAGTATTAAACTATTGAAACAATCAGACATTGTTGTTACTAACCCACCTTTTTCATTATTCAGAGAGCATGTGGCTCAATTAGCAAAATATGATAAAAAGTTTTTGATAATTGGGAATATTAATGCAATAACCTATAAAGAAATATTCAACCTGATTAAAGAAAACAAGGCGTGGTTAGGAATAAATCTTGGTAGAGGTATTTCTGGTTTTATTGTCCCAGAACATTATGAACTCTATGGAACAGAAGCACGAGTTGATAGTTCAGGAAACAGAATAATATCACCAAACAATTGTCTTTGGTTAACTAACTTAGACACTTCCAAACGCCACGAAGACATTGTTCTTACAAAAAAGTATTATGGAAATGAAACTGAATATCCAAAGTATGACAATTATGATGGTATTAATGTAAATAAGACACAAGACATACCTATGGACTTTGAAGGATTTATGGGCGTACCAATAACATTTTTGCACAAGTTAAATCCTGACCAATTTGAAGTTGTTAAGTTCAGAAAAGGGAATGATGAAAAAGATTTATCAATAAATGGGAAATGCCCATATTTCAGAATTTTAATAAAGAATAAACGAATACAATCTGAAATAATTGAGAATAAAAAAATGCCAGCAGGTAACACACGCCTATGTTCACAGGCTGGCTGACGTGCACTTAGCAGGTTTTGCGCCCGCATTCACTTTGTCGCTGTGCGACAGCGAATACGCCCGCAAACCGCCCGTGCCCATAGCCTCGGTCGTTAGGTGCAATTTTAAAAAACAAAGACCCATTATTATGGCAGACACAGTTAGGTTAAAAGAAGAAGTTGAAATTTGGTACAGAAAAGTTTATCTGAATGTTGACAAAAAGGAAGAAATAACTAAAGGAAAAGTCCTTCTAAAATGGGGTGGAACTTTTGAATTTGATGCAGTTGTTAGAGAAAATAATCGCATTGTAGCAGTACATTGTTTGTCTACAAGTAAATATAACACGGCACAATTACACAAAATAAAAGCTGATGCCTTAATGCTTACAGCTGTGAGCGAGTTTATAAACAAAGTTATTGCTTTTACAGATTTGTCATTGTATAAGCGAGTCAAAGAAGAACAATTAAAAGGTCGATTTCCAATAGAAGTTGACTTAATTCTCATAGAAAATCTGCCTGAAGAAATCAGAAAAACGATTGCAGAAATAAAGGAAAAATGTGAAAACGAACAGAAAAAGAAATAAAATAAATATCAATATGAAAAAACTAATCGTATCACTTTCAATTTTATTGACCTCGTTGTCAATTTCTGCACAACTTACTCAAATCTCTGAGTATTGGAATATTCAACACACAAACTTGCGTTCACAGTACGCTGTGAACAAAGTTACAAATGAAAAACAAGGAGTTTATAAAGCGTGGAGTGCTGACAGAAATTTAATTTTGGAGTGTAACTATGCAAAGGACAAACTACAAGGGAAATATACAGAATATTATGATACACCCGGTCTTAAAGTTTCCACAACCGTGAATTATAAAAATGACGAAAAAGATGGCTGGGAAACAGTTTATCAATGGTATCCTAAAAATTATTTGGGATTTGAGGGAAAAGAACAGTATTATCTGAAATACAAGCAAGAATATAAACATGGTATAGCAACTCAAAATCGTGTTGAATTTACAGAAGAAAACGATACTTTGGTGTATTCTCGCCAAATTGAAGATAAAATATTTTTGAAATCGGGTTTTTGGTCAAATAAAGCAACCGAAAGATTTGAAATAAAAAAATTAAAAGATGAGAAAATCTATGAGAAGCAATGGAAGAAGATTAATAACAATTGGATTTTAACTTATAATAAAGATGACAATAATAAAATATGGGTATATTATTATGACAATGGAAACAAACGCTTAGAAGCTGTTGATGGAGCTCCAGATTTTATAGGTCATAAAGAAATTACATATTCTGAGAATGGTAAACTTCAAACAATAAAAAGTTTTAAGAAAGGAGAAGAAGAATGCTTTTATCTTGCAACTTACGATGAAAATGGAAAAATCATAAAAGAACAGCGTACAGGAGAATATACAAATTCTTACGAAAATGGATTGCTTGCTAGAAAAGATACTTCCGATTATACAATTTTGTATTACGCCAATGGCAAAATGCGCAAGGTAATTAACAACAAACTCCACTTTGAAGCAAATTACGACGAAAATGAAACTCTTTTAAATAAAATTGATGGAGATTATGAAGAAAAATATTCTATTGAAAACGGTAATAAAACTACGATTCTTTATTATCAAAAAAACACCATTTCAAAATACATTAACGATAAACTTCGATTTGAGGTAAAAGATAATATTACAACTGAATATAACGAAAACGGTAATAAAACAAGTGAAGTTTCTTACAAACAAGCACAAGCCCCTTATGTTCAAACAAGCGATGGTCGTTATTATTTAATTGGAGATTTTTATTACGAAGAAACATATTCAAAAATTGGCGAGACAACTATCAAAGTAACAAAAGAATTTGACACAAATGGAAATATTTCGTCACTACAGGAAATCGTTAATAAGGGAAAAGATAAAGATGGGACAGATATTGTTGTAACAGACATTACCTACAATACAGACGGAACTGTTAAGACAGAATTAAAAAGAACAAATAACGACAGAACTGTCATTTACACGATGTTTGAATATGAATATCCAAAGGAAAAACAGAAAACAAAAAGCAAAAAAGAAATAAAGAAAATCACTTTTTAAATTACTGTAATTGTAATAAGCGACATATAGCAAAAAATTAAATATTATTGCTATTTGACAAATGAGCGTATTGCACAAAATTGGAAACTAAAAACAAAAAAACTGCACCTAACACACGCCTATGTTCATTGGCTGGCTGACGTGCATTTAGCAGTCTTTGCTCCCGCATTCACCTTGTCGTTCCACGACAGCGAATGCTCCCGCAAACCGCCAATGCCCATAGCCTCGGTCGTTATGGGTCAGTGTAAAAAACAAAAAGACAAAGTTTTGCGTATGAAAAGTCTTTGAGGAACTGTCCGCTATTCGACATAGACAGACTTTTCGGTTTTGACAGACTTTTGACTTCGGACAACTTTTTCGAGCGGACAATTCCTCGCAGACTTTCGAAGGAAAGATTTTGATTTCTGCGTTTTAGACAGTGACACATAAAGACAGAAACCTGGAAATTGCGGCTAGATAACTTTCTGGTTTCCTCATGCTTTGCGGGTTTGCGAGTGGAAGTGACTTTTGAAAATGAAACTCTGGAATTTAGGAAAGTGATAAGTCGAACGAGAAGTAAATTAAGACAATTTTTGTGGTTTCCAAAACTTTTCGGGTTTGCGAGCGGAAGTGACTTTAGAAAATTAAAGTCTGGAATTTAGGGGAGTGAAAAGTCAAGCGGAAATTGCATTGTGATAATTTTTTGTAGTTCTAAGACTTTTCGGGTTTGCGGGCGGAAGTGACTTTAGAAAATAAAACTCTGGAATTTAGGAAAGTGACAAGTTGGGCTGAAAATAAAACTTTCAGACTTTGTTTGGAGACAACTTTTATGAATTCTGTCTGAATTCTGTTTTGAGAGAATTTTTACAAAAATCTGCTGAGAAACATATTCTTTGAAGAGAGAAAACTTAAAATTATTGCGTTAATTTACGGACGTTTTGACTTGATAGCATTTCGCGGTGAATTGACTTTAAGGTTTTGACAGACTTTTCGCATTTACGAGCGGAAAGTGCATTTAGCCAAAGTTGGAAAAGACAAGCGGAATCGTTATTCGAAGCGAATTTGCGCCACTCGGCTGAAAGTAAAACGACAGAAAACAAACTAAATGACAAAACACCGAACCCATAACACACGCCTATGCGCTTTTGGCGGCTGATGTGCTTCTGGCAGTCTTTGCGCCCGCATTTCCCTTGTCGCTATTGCGACAGGAAATTCGCCCGCAGACCGCCAAAGCCCATAGCCTCAGTCGTTAGCGGTTATAGCAAAAAAAAGGCAGTTCTACAATTTGGGATAAAATTTTTGAAGAACTGTACAATGTCGTGACTTGATTGAAACGTAAATATTATAATTGGGAGTTTATTACAAATGATTAGTTATTAGAATACTAAAAATAAAATTCAATACATTAACGATTAAAATTACAGCTTTATGAAATCTAAAAAATCTTACATTGCAATTAGCTCAAAACTAATGTGTTTGGTTTTGGGTATTTTTATTTGTCTGAACACGGCTTACGCCTCTATTTCTGTCAAATTTTCGGTCGATTTGAGTCAATTGGTGAGTCAATCCAAATTCAATCCTACCTCTGACCATGTTTATATTAGAGGGACGTTTAATAGTTGGGGAACAACAAATCCACTAACTTTAGAAAGTAACAGCGTTTATTCAACGACTATACAATTGACTGAAAATTCATACAGCGAATATAAGTTTTTCATTAACACAACTGGTGCCGATAATGGAGGATATGAGCGAGACTTTCCTTTAGCATCGAGTGGCAATAGAAAGTTATCTGTGACTATCAATAGTTTAGTGTTACCAACCGTCTTTTATAATGATGCCGACATGGTATTAGGCAAAACAACTGCACATTTCAATTTCTACTATACTTCACAGGACGAACCAATCATAGACGATTTCTCAAAACGACTTGAAAATAATGTTCAACGGGTATTAACTTCATTAGAATGTATCATACCTCAGAAAATAGACATCTATATTTATAAAGATCTACAACACCTTCATAGTGCGACAGGATATTATGAATCGGCGGATTGGGCTACAGGTTCGGCTTGGGGAAAGAAATTAATAACGTTACTTTCGCCGGTGAAATTTGATTACAATGCATCTGTTGAAGTGCTTGTCCATGAATTTATTCATATTGCCAATGCGTGGAAAACATCAGTAACATTGCCAAACTGGATTAATGAAGGTGTTGCCACTTATTATGCCCGTCAATATGCAGGAAAACAGGATATCTCTGATTTAATTGTTGCGCAAGGCTCAAAACGCACTTTACAACAAATTGAAAATGATTTTTCAGTAGGTGGATATGGTTATTCGTATACAATAGCTTATTTTATTGCTAAAAAACATGGAGAGCATGCTTTAGCCAACTTTGTTGGAAATATGGATTATTCAGCACTTGGTTACACCGATAAAATTGCATTTCAAACAGCATGGCAACAATTTTTAGATGTGTATACTAATACGCAAACCAAAGTAAATGTAAAATTCTCTGTGGATATGAGTTCCATGATTCAATCGGGATATTTTAATCCCAATACCAATCATGTTTATTTAAAAGGCTCTTTCAACAGTTGGGGAACATCGAACCAAATGATTCATGAAACCGGAAACGAGTTTTCAGTTACAATTCCATTAGTTCAATACGCTCTCTATAACTATAAATTCTGGACAGATGCATCCAGCGCTCCAAATAGTGGTTGGGAATTGGCTTTTGATGAAACGTTTTCAGGAGACAGATTACTTGATTTAGGTAATATGCCTAAGACATTATCCACTAAATCGTTTAAATGCTCAACTTCACTCAGTAAGAAAATTCTTTTCGATGCTACCCGGGCACAATCAGCCGCAAATGCCGATTGGGTTGTTGATGCTGATGTACGCAACCTGAATACCTCCTGGACAATGTCGTTAGGCGGAACAGAATCTAATCCTCAGCGAATTCCGACTCCTGCACAATCCGGTATTACAAGTGTAACATCCGAAACATATTGGGATGGTGGTCTATCGCAGTGGGCAGTAGAGATGGTTAAATATAATCAAAATTATACAATTGAGACATTGCCTTTTGGTGCAAGTATTACATATGGAGATGCCACGAATGCACAGGATTTATCAAATTACAAAACTTTTATCTCTTGTGAACCCAATAGCATGTACACTTCCAATGAAAAAATTGCTATTATGAAATTTGTAAAAAATGGTGGAGGACTTTTTCTGGTTGCCGATCATACTGTTGCCGATAGAAATGGCGATGGCGATGATGCAGTGGGAGTAATTAATGATTTATTAAAAAACACTCCGGGGTACGAGAATGTGTTAGGAATTAGCGTCGATTCTACAAATGTTTCTGAAATACCATCAACCAATTCAGCTCCACTTCCTGCCTCAGATCCGTTTTTACACGGCCCAATGGGTGAAGTTACGAATTTTTCATTTAATAATGGGGGAACATTTACAATAAACAAAAGTAATAATCCTACTGTAAAAGCTGTTTTTTACCAGAACGGCTATTCAAATACAGGAACATCAAACATTATGATGGTGAGTGCAGCTTATGGAAAAGGGCGGGTAGTGGTACTTGGGGATAGTTCTCCGGCAGAAGATGGGACAGGTGATCCTAACGATGTCTTGCATTCAGGTTGGGCAACTTACGATAATGGGAAATTGATTGGCAATGCGACTATCTGGTTGATGAATGATGCTACAGAATATGATTCCGGCATAACAAAGATATACGACATTCAAGGGCAGACAGCCGATTCGCCATATAAAGGGCAAGCTGGAATTAAAACAACTGGTGTTGTTACACTAGCAATGAGTGACCGTTATTTTTTACAGGATGGCAAAGGCTCGTGGAACGGTTTATATGTTTATGCTCCATCAAATTCTGTAAAAGTTGGAGACTCTATTGTTGTTACAGGTTCAATTACGGAATACTTCAATTTGACCGAAATGCTTACTATTACACAATCAGACATTATTTCACCCTGCAACACATTGCCTGAACCAGTATTGCTGGCTGGAACCAGTTCTGTGTCGTCAGAAGAATATGAAAGTGTACTCGTAAAAGTTCAGAATGCACCTTGTATAAATATTGATTCACCTTCAGGAAGTTATGAGTGGTTGTTGAATGATGGAAGCGGAACATGCGTCATAGATAATTTAAAATATCAATATTCACCTGTTTTAAATGCAAAATATACGGTAACTGGTGCTGTTTATTATACTTTCGGCAATTATAAAGTAGAACCCCGCGATGCAAACGATATTGTACAGGTAACAAGTACTGAGGTTGTTCCTGCTTCTTCAACAGCACAGCTGACTGTTTCTCTTAATACTGACCATTCCATATTATTTTTATTAAATCAACCGAATGATGTATCAGATATATCAATTATTGATATGAATGCCAGAACAGTTATGAAAGATGTCAACAGACAAAAATCCATAAATATCAGTAATTTATCTCGAGGCGTCTATATTTTAAAAATCAATTCAACTTCAAAAGTTGATACATTCAAATTTATAAGATAAGTTTTGTCAAAGCAGAATAGAACAAATCAGAGAATAATTTATTTTAACAAAACAATAGTTCATAAAATTTAAATGATAATATTATGAAGAAGTCATTATGGTCTCTATTAATTATTTTGTTAGCTATCAGTGTGAATGCTAATGCAAAAAAAAATAAACACTATTACGAAACAATGAATCAAGTCGACACATCATTTGATGATAGTGTACGACTGAAAACGATAGCAGTGGGCGATGTATTTATTGTAGCTTCGGATCAGTATGTGGTTTTTCATGCTATAGACAAAATGAACGGTAAATTCAGTGGTTTTTCTAAAGCTGACACGTTGTTATCAGGAGGTAAATTTAAAGTAGTCGATATGATTCGTATTGGAGGATTCTTAACTCCTTATGTTCAGTTGCAAGATAGTAGCAACGCTTATGTTAGTAATCTTTTTCGTTTGAATCGATACTGCTACAAAGAAGGTCAATCGCCTATTCCTTCTAAAATTATACGACAATTGGACAAGGGTCTTGAGTTCAGAGAAAAGCCTTTTTGGATTATTTTAGGCATAAGTTTGTTTTTTTCAATTATAATACTGATATTTTTTTCGAAAATTAATCGTTTGTTTAGTTTGTGGGCTAAAAAGGAAACCGTAAAAAAGAATATTGCTGGTATCGCATTTTTTATTGCCTCAGCATTTACTGGAGCGGTTATCGGAGTCACTATTTTATTTTTTACAGATCAGTTTAAAGAATTCGTAATGTATTTACCCCAAATTAACTTTCCGACTACTGGTACATTTGCTCAAAAATTATACTGGATTTCCCAACCTCTTTTTATTGTTTTTGCCGGTTGGTTGATTTTTGGTAATATCAGAGAGCTCGGCATACTAAAAGGATTATTACTTAGCCTGATTTTGATTATAACAGGAATATTAATTTTTTGGTCATCACTTATTTTATCGTTTTTAGTGGTCATTGCCTTAATTATTATATTTATGATGTCGGTTTTCGGAAGTTTGACTAGTAATCTGGGAGAAGCTCATACAGAAGTTACTTATAAGGAAGAGTTAGGTAGTACTGGAATGCAAAGCGTTAAATACACAAAGAGTACTTCTGGTAAAACTACAAAGTCATATAATTAATTTTAGTACTTAAAAGTATCATTCGACTTTATGACTATAAAGGACTTTTCGTAATCAGATAACTTTTTAGACTACCAGAATGAAATGAGGAAAGAACAAATCTGCAACTAAATAACCAAATGAAAATATAACTAAAAAACACAGCTACAAACCGCTAACACACGCCTATGTTCATTGGCTGGCTGACGTGCATTCCGGCAGTTTTGCTCCCGCATTCACTTTGTCGCTGTGCGACAGCGAATACGCCCGCAAACCGCCAGTGCCCATAGCCTCGGTCGTTATGGGTCAGTGTAAAAAACAAGAAGACAAAGTTTTGCGTATGAAAAGTCTTTGAGGAACTGTCCGCTTTTCGACATGAAAAGACTTTTCGGTTTTGACAGACTTTTGACTTCGGACAGCTTTAGCGGGCGGACAATTCCTCGCAGACTTTCGAAGGAAAGATTTTGATTTTCGCGTTTTAGACAGTGACTCATAAAGACAGAAACCTGGAAATTGCGGTTAGACAACTTTTCTGTTTTCTCAGACTTTTTTTGTTTGCGGGCAGAAGTGACTTTAGAAAAGAAACTCCGGAATTTAGAAAGGTGCAAGTTCGGGCTGAAGTGAAACTTTTAAACTTTGTTGAAGACGACTTTTATGAATTCTGACTCAATTCTGTCGCAATTCTGTCTGAATTCTGTTTTGAGAGAATTTTTACAATTATATGCTGAGAAACATATTCTTTGGAGACAGAAAACTTAAAATTGTTGCGTTAATTTACGGTCGTTTTGACTTGAGAGCTTTTTGGGTAGAATTGACTTTACGGTTTTGACAGACTTTTCGCATTTTACGAGCGGAAAGTGCATTTAGACAAAGTTGGAAAAGACAAGCGGAATCGTTATTCGAAGCGAATTTGCGCCACTCGGCTGAAAGCAAAACGACTGAAAACAAACTATATGACAAAACACCGAACCCATAACACACGCCTATGCGCTTTGGGCGGCTAATGTGCTTTTTGCAGTCTTTGCGCCCGCATTTCCTTTGTCGCTATTGCGACAGGAAATTCGCCCGCAGCCCGCCCAAGCCCATAGCCTCGGTCGTTACCGCCAAGTGTAAAAAAAAAGAAGAAAAAGACAACTTTGCTACATAAAGACAGAAGAAAGAAATGAAGAAATCAACCCACATTCAGGCACATTTGGTTTTTCCCGACACAAAAATCAACTCAAAGAAAAACCAAAAGAGCCTTCATTCTGCCACGCACCCATGCCCACCCACCACCCTTTAGGTGTTGGGTGAGATTTTTTTGATTGGTTTTTATCTTATTTAGTGAGATATAAATTACAAATGATTATCTTTGACGTTTGAAAATTAAGAAATTCATGAACAGAATAAAGGAAGTTTTAGAAGAAAAAGGAATAAAACAGACTTGGCTGGCTGAAAAGTTGGGAAAGAGCTACAATATGGTTAACTCTTATGTCCAAAACAGACAACAACCAAGGCTTGAAGTACTTTATGAGATAGCAAAAATATTGGATGTAAATCCAAAAGATTTATTGAAAGAAGAATAATGACAAAAGAAATTCAAATAGAGGAAAGCTTTATAACCAAACTGACCGACCTAAAATACACTTATAGGTCGGATATTAAAGATAGAGTCAGTCTTGAGAACAATTTCCGTGAGAAATTCCAATCATTGAATCGAGTTAATCTAACAGATTTAGAATTTTCTCGATTAAGGGATGATATTATAAATGCTGACGTTTTTATTTCATCAAAACGCTTAAGAGAAATCAACACTTTTATGCGTGATGACGGAACGCCTTTGCATTATACTTTGGTGAATATCAAAGATTGGTGCAAGAATGAATATGAAGTTATTAATCAACTTCGGATTAACACCCAAAATAGCCACCATCGCTATGACGTGATTTTGCTGATTAACGGAATTCCCGTTGTGCAAGTTGAATTGAAAGGTTTGGAAGTAAGTCCACGCAGAGCAATGCAGCAAATTGTAGATTATAAAACTGACCCTGGTAATGGATATACCAATTCTTTACTTTGTTTCATGCAGTTGTTTATTGTGAGTAATCGTGCTACTACTTACTATTTTGCAAATAACAACAATAATCATTTCAGTTTTAATGCAGATGAACAGTTCTTGCCAATTTATCAATTAGCAAGTGATGACAATCACAAAATCACTCACTTAGATGACTTTTCTGAAAAGTTTTTGAAGAAATGCACATTGGGGCAAATGATAAGTAGATACATGGTTTTGGTGGCAAGCGAACAAAAATTGTTAGTAATGCGACCTTACCAAATTTATGCTGTAGAAGCCATTGTAGCTTGTATCCACGAAAACAGAGGCAACGGTTACATTTGGCACACTACAGGAAGTGGTAAAACGCTTACATCATTTAAAGCATCCACCTTACTGAAAGACAATCACGATATTGAAAAATGTTTGTTTGTAGTTGACCGCAAAGACCTTGACCGTCAAACTCGTGAGGAATTTAATAAATTTCAGGAAGGATGCGTTGAAGAAAATACAAACACGGAAACACTGGTAAGGCGTATGTTATCCGAAGATTACGCAAACAAAGTAATCGTTACGACCATTCAGAAATTAGGGCTTGCATTAGACCCAAATAACAAGAATAATTATAAAGAACGCTTACAACCGTTAAGCGACAAACGCATTGTTTTCATTTTTGATGAATGCCATCGTTCACAGTTTGGTGAAAATCATAAAGCTATCAAAGAATTTTTCCCGAATGCTCAACTATTTGGTTTTACTGGCACACCCATTTTTGACGAAAACGCTACTTATAAACAAATTGATGGAACAGTAGGCTCTTATGTAACAACCAAAGATATTTTTCAAAGCCAACTGCACGCCTATACAATTACTCATGCAATAGAAGATAAAAACGTTTTACGTTTCCATATTGACTATTTCAAACCCGAAAAGAAATTAGCTGTAGGCGGCACGGAACATAAAAAGGCGGTTGCAAATGCAATTATCAAAAAACACGATGCAGCCACACACAATAAACGCTTTAATGCATTATTGGCAACGGCTTCAATTAATGATGCAATTGAATATTACGAACTATTTAAAGCCGTTCAGGCAAAGAAAAGCAAGGAAGATGATAATTTCATTCCTTTAAATATCGCTTGTGTTTTCTCACCTCCTGCCGAAGGTAACAAAGACGTTCAGCAATTTCAGGAGGATTTGCAGCGTGAAAAAGAGGACAACAAAGTAGAACCAGAGAAAAAGAAAAAAGCTCTGCAAGCCATTATGGCTGATTACAACAAGCAATACGGAAGCAATCACACTATTAACGATTTTGACCTATACTATCAGGATGTGCAACAACGTGTAAAATTTCAAAAGTATAGCAATGCTGATTTCCCTCACAAAAATAAAATTGATATGTTGATTGTGGTTGATATGTTGCTAACAGGTTTTGATTCTAAATACCTGAATACTTTGTATGTGGATAAAAACTTAGATTATCATCGTTTAATTCAAGCATTTAGCCGGACTAACCGAACTTTACACTCAACGGGTACTGAAGCAACCATTAAACCATATGGCAATATTCTTGATTTCAGACAACAGCAAACCGAAGTGGACAGAGCAATTGCCTTATTCAGCGGAGAAGATAAAAGTAGAGCTAAAGAAATTTGGTTGGTTGACCCTGCCCCAAAAGTTATTGAGAAATATCAGGAGGCAGTAGCAGCAATGGAAAAATGGATGGAATCAAAAAACATTGTGGCAGAACCGCAAGAAGTTTACAATATTAAAGGCGATGCAGCCCGTGTAGAGTTTATAAATTGTTTTAAAGAAGTACAGCGGCTGAAAACACAGCTTGACCAATATACAGACTTAAACGATGAACAAAAATCAAAGATTCAGGAGCTAATGCCCGAAGAACAATTGCGTTCGTTCCGCAGTTCGTATTTGGAAATTGCAAAGCAACTCAAAGAAGTTCAGCAGAAAGAAGGAGACAAAGCCCCTGAAAACGTTCAGCAACTTGAATTTGAATTTGTGTTGTTTGCTTCTACGGTAGTAGATTATGATTACATCATGAATCTAATAGCAAAATATACGCAAAATACACCGAAAAAGCAGAAAATGACCCGTGACCAATTGATTGCAGTATTATCTTCAAGTTCAAACCTGATGGAAGAACGGGACGATATGATTGAATACATTAAAACGCTGGAAGTTGGCACAGGCTTAAATGAACAAGAAATTAAAGAGGGTTACCAACAATTCAAAGCAGAAAGAATATCCAAAGAATTTGCCCATATTGCCCTTAAAAACGGCTTGGAACTTTCAGCATTGCAAAAATTTGTGGATACTATTATCAGCCGAATGATTTTTGATGCTGACAAATTAAGTGAACTATTTGCACCCTTAGACTTGGGTTGGAAAGAACGCACCAAAAGAGAATTAGCATTGATGGAAGAGTTGACACCACTATTAAAAAAACAAGCCGAAGGGCGAGAAATATCAGGATTGAAAGCATATGAATAAGAACAACGAAAAAAAAATGGTTCCTGAATTTCGCTTTCCTGAATTTAAGGATGTTTGGAATCCCGAACAGTTAAGCAATCTTTTAGATTACGAAAGGCCTGATAATTATATTGTCACAGACACGAACTATATAACCGAAGGAACGCCAGTTTTAACAGCAAACAAAAGTTTCATTCTTGGATATACCCAAGAAACATTTGGTATATGCAATGATATTCCTGCAATCATTTTTGATGACTTTACTGTTGACAAGAAATTTGTAGATTTTCCATTTAAGGTAAAATCGTCAGCTATAAAAATTCTCCGACCAAAGGGTAAAGATGATTTAAAATTCATTTTTGAATTAATGTCGCTAATCAGATTTGAAGCAAAGGAACACAAGCGATATTACATTTCGGCTTATCAAAATTTGTCAGTTCCTATTCCCAAGCCAGATGAACAACAAAAAATAGCTGCTTGCCTTTCTTCATTAGATGTAATTATAAAAGCCGAAAGTGAAAAACTTGACCTTTTATATAAATACAAGAAAGGGCTGCTTCAAAATCTATTTCCACAAGAAGGTGAAACAGTTCCTAAATTTAGGTTTATGGAGTTTGAAAAGTTTGGAGATTGGGAAGAAACAACTCTAACACAGGTTGGCGATTACGAAAACGGGAAAGCCCACGAACAGGATATAGCGGACGATGGGGAATTTATTGTTGTGAATTCAAAATTCATATCACAAGATGGCGAAGTGAAGAAATTCACCAATACCGCTTTCTGTCCAGCAAATAAAGGAGATATTTTAATGGTGCTAAGTGATATTCCAAATGGTAGAGCAATTGCAAAATGTTTTTTGGTTAAGGAAGATAATCGCTACACAGTAAATCAGCGTATTTGCAGAATTATACCACGTAATATCAATAGTAAGATTTTATATTATCTACTAAATAGAAATCCTTATTTCTTGGCGTTTGATGATGGCGTAAAACAAACTAATCTTAGAAAAGAAGATGTTTTGAATTGTCCGTTGCTTATGCCAAGTGACCCGAAAGAACAACAAAAGATTGCCGATGCACTTTCATCATTAGACGAATTAATAAATACACAAAATCAAAAAATTGAATCCTTGAAACTCCATAAAAAAGGGTTATTACAGGGTTTATTTCCAACAACAAATAATGAGGTATGAGTATAATTGTAAAATTTGATAATTTAGCAGATATTGCCAACCATTTAAGAAAAGATTTAACAGGTGATCATAGACCAATGAAAGACTTGGTTTTGTTATTTGCACATAATGGTACAGGCAAGACAAGGCTTTCAATGGAGTTTAAAGAAGATGGTAAAGTATATAATGACGAAGGCGAAGTGACTAATAGAGATACTTTATACTTTAATGCCTTTACAGAGGATTTATTTTCTTGGCATAATGACTTTGCAAATGATACTGACAGATATTTAGAGCTAAACACCGAATCAGCTTTCTTTGACGGCTTACGAGAATTGGAGTTAGATACAAAAATCGAATCCTTTTTACACAATTATGTAGATTTGAAAGCAGACATAAACTATGAAGATGGAACTGTTAGGTTTTCAAAAAGTATTATCATTGAAGGGGTTGAACAAAGAATTGAAAACATAAAAATTTCCAGAGGAGAAGAAACGCTTTTTATTTGGTGTTTTTTCTTGGCAATTTGCCAGTTGGTAATTGATAAAGACCCTGCTTACAATTGGGTAAAATATATTTATATAGATGACCCTGTTTCCTCATTGGACGAAAATAATGCCATTGCAATTGCCTGTGATTTAGCAAACTTACTAACAAAAAAAGATAACGATGGAAAGCATGAGATATTGATTAAAACAGTTATTTCAACGCATCACGGTTTATTCTTCAATGTTTTGTTTAATGAGTTCGGCAGAAAAGTGAAAAACAAAAAGTACTTTTTACATTTCAACGAGCCATCAGATTATTCATTACAAGATACTGATGATTCACCATTTTTTCATCATATAGCTACAATAAGCGAACTCAAAAAAGTAGTTGAATCAAATAAAATATACACCTATCATTTCAATGCTTTAAGAACTATTCTTGAAAAAACAGCTACTTTTTTTGGATATGACAAAATAGATAAATGCATTCATGGTTTAGACGATGAAGTCCTGTTTGAAAGAGCATTACAACTCTTTAGTCATGGTAAATACTCGATTTTTGACCCGACAGAAATGATTGGTGATAACAAAGACCTTTTTAAGCGGATTTTTAATGGATTCATTACAAAATACGAATTTCATTTTCCGGAAATATTTAACGAACAAACAGCAGAGGCAACAACATGACAGAAAATAATCAACCACAATTATTAGGTAGCACGCTCTGGAAAATTGCAGATGAATTGCGTGGTGCAATGAATGCAGACCAATTCCGAGATTATATGCTTTCGTTTCTATTCCTGCGCTATTTAAGCGACAATTACGAAGCAGCAGCAAAAAAGGAATTAGGAAAAGATTATCCAGTATTAAATGGAAATGGAGGCAAAACATCATTGTCCATTTGGTATGAACAAAATCCTACCGATATTACGGAGTTTGAAAAGCAAATGCGCAGAAAAGTTCATTATGTTATTGAACCAAAGCATTTGTGGAATAGCATTTCTCACTTAGCTAAAATACAAAGTAAGGAGTTGCTAAGCACTTTGCAACAAGGTTTTAAATATATCGAAAACCAATCGTTTGAAAGTACATTTCAAGGTTTGTTTTCAGAAATCAATTTAGATTCTGATAAGCTTGGAAAGAATTACGAAGAACGTAATAAAAAGCTCTGCAACATCATTCAAACTATTGCAGAAGGCATAAAAGGGTTCGATAAAGGGGACGATGCTGATTATTTAGGAAATGCCTATGAGTTTTTAATTGGAAAATTTGCAGCGGGTTCTGGTCAAAAAGCAGGTGAATTTTATACCCCTCAAAAAATTTCAGATATACTTTCTTCTATAGTGATACTTGACAGCCAAGACCCAAGTAAAGGCATAAAGAATAAAATTGAAAGAGTATTGGATTTTGCCTGTGGTTCAGGTTCTTTATTGCTTAATATCCGCAAGAAAATGACAGTTACTGGGGGTACAATCGGTAAAATATTCGGTCAGGAAAAAAACATCACAACTTACAACTTAGCTCGTATGAACATGCTTTTGCATGGAGTTAAGGACACAGAGTTTGAAATTCATCACGGTGACACTTTACTCAACGATTGGGATATTTTAAACGAGATGAATCCTGCCAAAAAATTGGAATTTGATGCGGTTGTTGCTAATCCACCTTTCAGCTATCGTTGGGAACCAACCGAAGCAATGGGAGAAGATTTCCGTTTCAAGAGTTACGGTCTTGCACCAAAATCAGCAGCAGACTTTTCTTTTCTTTTACATGGTTTTCATTTCCTAAGTAAAGAAGGAACAATGGCAATCATTTTGCCTCATGGTGTTTTATTCAGAGGTGGATCAGAAGAACGAATCAGAACTAAATTGCTAAAGGACGGAAACATTGACACAGTAATTGGACTTCCTGCCAACTTGTTTTTCTCGACTGGAATTCCCGTTTGTATATTAGTTTTAAAGAAATGCAAAAAGTTTGACGATGTTTTGTTTATCAATGCTGTTGACCACTTTGAAAAAGGGAAACGACAAAACAACTTATTGCCAGAGAACATTGAAAAGATAGTTGAAACTTACAGAGAGCGTCCTGATAAGATAGAGCGTTATGCGCGTAGAGTATCAATGGACGAAATTGAGAAAAACGAATATAATTTGAATATTTCACGCTATGTAAGTACATCTTTAGACGATGAAATAATTGATTTAGAGAAAGTAAACAAAGAACTGGTTGACATAGAAAAGAATATAAACAAAGCAAGAGAGACACATAATGGATTTTTAAAAGAATTGGGGCTTCGACCTATCTAAATCCACGCACGTAGTCAAGCACATTGGCTGGTCGCACAAATCAACGCTAAAATCAAAACCAGCCAAAGAGCTTTCCTACTTCAACGCACGTTTGACAGTTTTGCTCGCTGAATGAGAACAAATTCTCTGACAAAACACCTAGGCGGTAACACACGCCTAAGCGACAATAGCCGAATGAGTGCGATTTTGGAGGTTCTTCTCCCGCATTAGCTTTTGTGTTGTGCGACAGTGAAAACGCCCGCTATTCGGCTACTGCGCTTAGCCTCGGTCGTTATGTGCAACAGCAAAAAATGAAAAACAGCCACTTTGTTGGTTGAAAAATCTTTGACGAACTGTCCGCTATCACGACATAAACAGACGAATCTGTAACGACAGATTTTACTCGATTTCAAGCTTTTACACGGCGGACAATTCCTCGCAGATTTTCGAAGGAAGACAGAATAACTTTTATCGTTTTGACTGTCGGACATTACGACTGAAAACCGTGGAATAACGATTTTACGGTTGGGATTTTCAATAAACAAACTCAAAACGACTCGACTTAACTCCCATTTTTGGCTAAAATTGGTTTGCTAGACTTGAAAACAAAAGAAAAAAAACGGAACAAACTGAATTCGTTTTATCAGAATTTGCTCGTTTGCAGGCTGAAAGTGATTTTCGAGCGGTCTGAAAAGAAAAAAAATAGACTCTAACGACAAGTTGATAAAAATAAGATTATTTAATATGAAAAAGATTGCTTTAGTTTTTTTAGTTTTGATTTGGATTTCAAGCTTGATTATCTTGATAATCTCATTGACGGATTTAATTCCCGAGAATATATTCAAAGGATATAGATTAGTGGTCGGAATCTGTTTTATTACTATTACAGGGTTTATAAAAATTGCATATGGTAGACTCACAAAATAGTCAAAAATTGGACTTCTAAGCTGATTGACTGAGTCTTGTTCATTCAGACAGTTTTGCAAAACACGACTTGAAAGAAACAGAAAATTTTATGCAAACAACAAAATTTAAGCATTTGAAAACTGACGAAAACAAACTAATCGCAACAAGCTGCTAGCACATAACACACGCCTATGTTCACAGGCTGGCTGACGTGCACTTAGCGGGTTTTGCGCCCGCATTCACTTTGTCGCTGTGCGACAGCGAATACGCCCGCAAACCGCCCGTGCCCATAGCCTCGGGCGTTATGGGTCAGTGTAAAAAACAAGAAGACAAAGTTTTTGTATTAAAAGTCTTTGAGGAACTGTCCGCTTTTCGACATGAAAAGACTTTTCGGTTTTGACAGATTTTTGACTTCGGACAGCTTTTTCGGGCGGACAATTCCTCGCAGACTTTCGAAGGAAAGATTTTGATTTCCGCGTTTTAGACAGTGACTCATAAAGACTGAAACCTGGATATGGCGTTTAGACAACTTTTCTGTTTTCTCAGACTTTTTTTGGTTTGCGGGCAGAAGTGACTTTAGAAAAGGAAACTCCGGAATTTAGGAAAGTGCAAGTTCGGGCGGAAGTGAAACTTTTAAACTTTGTTGAAGATGACTTTTATGAATTCTGACTCAATTCTGTCGCAATTCTGTCTGAATTCTGTTTTGAGAGAGTTTTTTACAATTATCTGCTGAGAAACATATTCTCTGAAGACTGAAAACTTAAAATTATTGCGTTAATTTACGGTCGTTTTGACTTGAGAGCTTTTTGCGTAGAATTGACTTTACGGTTTTGACAGACTTTTCGCTTTTACGAGCGGAAAGTGCATTTAGACAAAGTTAGAAAAGACGGGCAGAATCGTTATTCGAAGCGAATTTGCGCCACACGGCTGAAAGCAAAACGACTGAAAACAAACTAAATGACAAAACACCGAACCCATAACACACGCCTATGTCCACAGGCTGGCTGACGTGCACTTTGCGGGTTTTGCGCCCGCATTTCCCTTGTCGTTTCACGACAGGAAATTCGCCCGCAATCCGCCCGTGCCCATAGCCTCGGTCGTTATGTACAAGCTAAAAAAAAAATGAAATTCGAGATAAACATAAACGACTTAAAGAAACTCATTTCGGACTCTGAAAAAGAAAGAGAAGAACTTGGGCGAATTGTAAATCCAATCTTTGAGAAATACACTCTTGAGAGAAAGGAAGTATTAGAAGTGTGCCAAATAGGAAAGTTCGTTTATAAAGTAGACTCTGAAATACAGATTATTGAAAAACCACAACCTCCAGCTCCAGACTTTATTATAAAACATAAATCTAAGCTAATTGGACTGGAACACACAAGAATATTGACTAAGGATGCAAACAAATATCTTAGAATAGTAAATCTGATAGAGTATTCTTCTAAAGTATTTGAAGAAAAGTATCCGAATCTAACAATCTCAGCTGGCATTGAATTCAAAAATGATGAATTAGAATACTCGCAAAAAGAAAAAAAAGAATATGCTACATTGATTGCAGACTTGGTTTATCGGATGAATTTAGGAGAATCTATCGAATTTCCAGAATTTATTACTGACATAAGAATTCAGCGACATTCAAAAGTGACATTTCATTACAAAGAAAAAAACTGGCAACCTCAACCGTTGACTTTAGAGCGACTAAAAGAAGAAATACAGAAAAAAGAACAGAAGATACTCAACTATAAAACAAGTGACATAAATATATTTGAATATTGGTTAGTTTTACTTATTGGTTCACTTTCTTCTGTATCATACGAATTGAATGAAGCTGTGAACTATAAGACAGACTCCAAATTCGACAGAGTTTATCTTATGTCAGATTTCAGTGCAGACATTATACGAGTGAAATAAAACGAAACAAAAGAAATAGCCAGTACATAACACACGCCTATGTTCATTGGCTGGCTGACGTGCATTTAGCGGTCTTTGCTCCCGCATTCACCTTGTCGTTCCACGACAGCGAATGCTCCCGCAAACCGCCAAATGCCCATAGCCTCGGTCGTTATGGCCAATAGTAAAAAAAGGAAGAAGATGGATTTGTTGGCTGAAAAATCTTTGACGAACTGTCCGCTGTTAGGGCATAAACAGACGAATTTGCAACGAAAGACTTTGCTCATTTTTGGTTGGAAATTGGTTTTTGGTGGCGATAAAAAGAAAGAAAAAACGACTGCTAAACTTGAAAATCGGAGAAAATTTCAAAATTTTAGCGGTTTGACAAATTCTGGACAAGACATTAAAGAAAGCATTTCGAAACGACTAAAATAATGAATGAAAAGAAAAAAATATTTGGGATAGAGAAAAATGCTTTTTTCACTGGATTAACAAGTTTTTTCACAGACACATCTACCAAAATGGTATATAGTGTGATGCCACTATTCTTATTGTCGATAGGAGCATCAAAAACAACTATCTCTTTAATTGAAGGGATTGCAGAAAGTACCGCATCAATATTAAAAGCAATTTCGGGATACTGGAGTGATAAGATTGGTAAAAACAAGCCATTCATGATTATTGGATATGGTATTACAGCCATTATAACTCCCTTATATGCATTAGCAAGAATACCAATTCATATTTTATTTTTTCGATTTTTCGAACGCATTGGAAAAGGTTTAAGAGCAGCACCGCGTGACAGCCTTATAAGTGGCTCAATTAAAAAAAATGAAGCAGGTAAAACTTTTGGTTTTCAAAAAGCAATGGATAATAGTGGGGCTATTGTTGGTCCTTTGATTGCTTTCTTATTGTTATCTATTTTTCCATTAAATTATTCTTACATATTTTTATTGGCAACTATTCCTGCAATTCTTGGTGTATTAACGATTATTATTTTCATAAGAGAAGCAAAGGCAGAAAAAAAAGAAACCACCAATAAGTTTTCCTTAAAACAATTACCCAAAAAGTTCTATTTCTTTCTTATTATAATTTTCGTGTTTACACTTGGTAATTCAGCAGACGCTTTGTTACTTGTAAAAACAAGTGAAACAGGCATAGATAAATCATACATCCCTTTTGTGTATATGATATTTAATACGGTATCGGTATTGCTTGCCATACCGATTGGAAAATTATCGGATAGAATTGGTCGTGAAAAATTGATTATTCTTGGTTTCTTAGTATATGCGATTGTTTATTATTTTTTCGGTAGATTCAATAGTATAAATGTTTTTATTTTCTTGTTTATATTGTATGGATTTTATAGCGCATTGACTGATGGTAGCCAGAAAGCAATGATTTCCGATATTGTAAGCAAAGATTTGAAAGGAACGGGATTTGGAATTTATCATGCTGTACTTGGAATTACCTTATTACCTGCGAGTTTAATTGCAGGATTACTGTATGATAAGGTCAATTCAAATGCTCCTTTTTATTTTGGTTCTGTAATGGCATTAATTGCCACAGTATTAATGATAATATTTACAATTACAGACAAGAAAAAAAAATAAAAACAACTTTCTGACTTTAAAACAAAACTGTTAGAAAACATTGATTTACATACCGAAAATTTCAATTCAATTCGTTAATTTGTGACAGTTTTGTGCGGTTGAAAAAACGAAGAAAAGAAAAATATAACAAAAACAACAGCTTTTGTGCTTTTAGGTTGAAAAGTACTGTTTATCAGACAACTGATATGTGACTTGCGAGAGTTTTCGCATTTTATCGGCTGACATTTAAACTACTGAACGACACGAAACTACAGGCCATAACACACGCCTATGTTCATTGGCTGGCTGACGTGCATTTCGCGGTCTTTGCTCCCGCATTCACTTTGTCGTTCCACGACAGCGAACGCTCCCGCAAACCGCCAAATGCCCATAGCCTCGGTCGTTATGGCCAATTATAAAAAAATAAATGATAGTAGAACTTCCAAATATATCTGAATTACCACCTGACAAATCACAACAATTTATCAGGCAACTTTATAGTTTGTTGAAGTCCAAAGAATGGAGTTCATTTGGTAGTGGTAGTTACGCCAAAATTGATGAAAATGGGTGTTTTGTTACAGGAATTTATCACGTTATTCAACATGAAAACATCAAAAGTGAGAATGTCCTTTGGATTATTACGCAAGGAACAAATGGAACAATTCTAAAAATTGAAGTTGATAATGAAGAATCACAAATTGACGAAAGTGTCCTTAAAGATTATTTCTATAATATCACTCAAAAAGCACTAATCAACACTCTTTCAAACTATGGTACAGAGTTTTTTTGTAGAAACTACTATTGTTTTGTACACACGCGTAATCTTTCAGGCGAGTACTGGGTGAATAAAAAATTAAGAATTGCTCCATTATATCCAGAAGATAATGAAATTGGATTCGGACTTGAAAGAATAATTGTTATTGACCAACTAATTAATGCAATTGATAGACAACATTCTTTCGAATTATCAGAAGAAAGTGGAATTCTTTTATCAGCACACTTATCTCTATTGCTTGATATTGGTTTATATCCTCCTCGTAAATACAACTCAAAATGGGTTAGATACTATAATGAAGACTCAACATTAACTAACAGGAGATTAGAATTAGGAGTTGTTGATTCTACTGGTCAATTTGTTATGCCTCTTAAAAAAAATGGCAACTTATGTCGTCCTAATCATTCTGTTTATTATGAAAGAAAAACATTTGGCGAAGAACTAAATTTTCCAAAAGAGTTAAGAAGTATTTTAAAATCACTAGAAAATGTAGAACTAAAATATAAATTAGCTTTTGATAGGTGTTGTAGATTATATCAAACGGCTTTAGTAAAAGGAATTGACTCTCCTACAATTAAATTTTCATATCTATATGGTTCGATTGATGCAATTTGTCAAACAACAAAAGAATTTAAAGGATTTAGTGATTTTATGCGTAACTATTGTCCAACAATAACAGATACAGAACTAGATTTTATTCACGAAAAAATAAGGTCAAGTCATTGGCATAGTGGAGAATTTGCCTTAGGAGAAAATGAATCAGGTTGGAGAGAAATGTTATTTAACAGAGAAAGAATGATACGCTCAAGTAAAATTGAAAAATTACAACAAACAATTCGACATTCAATATTAGATTGGACATTTGAAAGAATTGTAAAAAAATAACTGGCCATAACACACGCCTATGTTCACAGGCTGGCTGACGAGCACTTAGCGGGTTTTGCGCCCGCATTCACTTTGTCGCTGTGCGACAGTGAATGCTCACGCAAACCGCCCGTGCCCATAGCCTCGGTCGTTAGGGGGCATTCAAAAAAAAGAAAGACTGGAGCGAAACTCGCAAAAACTTTAATGACTTTCAAAAAAAACTAAACAAATAAAATTTACAACCATGGAAAAGAGAATTACCATTTATTGTTTTGCTTTCGCAGTAATTTTTCAAATGATTATTATGCCAGTGAAAATTTACGCTTTAAATTACACCATTTCATTTACAGGAACTGGTGCAAGTACTTCTGTGGGTAGTGTGTTGGTACAAAACCTTACAAAAGGTATAGAAGTAACTGTTCCTACAGGAAATGTTTTGAATTTGTATGATTTCACAACTTCAGTTGACAATGTATCCAATAATGTAGATGGTATAGCTGTTTATCCCAATCCTATACAAGGTAAATCAACAGTATCTTTCTATGCAAAGAAAGCTGGAAAAACACAAATCTATGTATTTGGTATTGAAGGTAAAAACCAGACTGGAGTAAACTACAACTTACAAGAAGGCAACAATCAATTTCAACTCTCATTGAATCCAGGAGCATACATCCTCAAAGTTAATGGAAATGGATATACTTATGCTTCGAGGGTGATAAGTGAATCAAACTCCACAAATAAGCAATCTATATCATTTATTGGCAACCAAAAGCCAACAAACTCTCAACCGCAAAAAACAAAAAGTGGTGGTGTAACCTCTATGTTATATTCTACTGGAGACCAATTACTCTACAAAGGATATTCAGGCAATTTCTCTACTATAGTTACTGATGTACCAACTGAAAGTAAAACTACTAACTTCTATTTTGTTGAATGTAAAGATGCAGATAATAATTTTTATCCTATAGTAGTAATTGGAAATCAAATTTGGATGGCTGAAAATTTAAGAACAAGTTCATATAGAACTGGCGAAAGTATAAGCAATATTACCGATAACAATTTATGGGGCAATGCTACATTTGGTGCATGGTGCTACTTTAATAATGATGCAAACTATAACCTTAAATTCGGAAAACTTTATAATTGGCTTACAGTAAATGATTCAAGAAAAATTGCACCACTTGGTTGGCACGTTGCTAGTGATGGAGAATATACCACATTAACAGATTATATATCATTAAATCTTGGCAAATCACCAAATACAGCAAAAGCACTTTCATCTAATTCAGATTGGACAATTGATGTAGGAGCTGAAACAGTTGGAAACAACACTTCAAAAAACAATAGTTCTGGATTTTCAGCTATGCCGGGCGGGTCTAGAAATGGGGGAGCAGGTGGCACATTAGATGGTGCTTTTGGAATTATTAATAGCTATGGTCAATTTTGGACTTCAACAGATAATTCTATCAATTTAGGAATTAATGCTTCTTTGCTTAGATATTTTGCATATGACAGCAATAATATAATTAGACCAAGTGGGGGATATACAGTTGGAATTTCAGTAAGATGTATTTGCGATATTACGATTTCAATTCCACCGACTTTAGTAACATCTTCTGTAACAACAATTACAGGATTCTCAGCAATATGTGGTGGAAATATTATATTAGATGGAGGTTCTACAGTAACCTCTCGTGGAGTATGTTGGAGTACAAGTCCAAATCCTACAAATACGTTAACTACTAAAACTTCAGATGCAACAGGAGTTGGCACTTACACAAGTTCAATCACTGGCTTATCACCAAATACTACTTATTATATTCGTGCTTTTGCAACCAATAGTATCGGGACATCTTACGGTAATGAAACAAGTTTTACAACAGCAACAACTCCAACTATTTCTACAAATATCGCTTTGGATGTTACAAATTCAAATGCAACAGTTGGTGGAAATATAACAAATGATGGTGGAGCAGCTATCATATCTCGTGGCGTTTGTTGGAGTACAAACCCAAATCCAACCATATCAAATAATAAAAATATCAATGGTTCAGGAACTGGTATGTTTTCAAGTTCAATTACTGGGCTATTTTCAAGTACTACTTACTATATACGTGCATTTGCAACAAATAGTGTTGGTACTTCTTATGGTAATGAACAAATCTTTACAACAACTAAAGCTTGTGATATAGATGGGAATCTTTATAGCTCTGTTACAATTGGGACACAGACTTGGATGGGCGAAAATTTAAAAACCACTAAATATCGAACAGGTGAGAGCATTAGCAATATTTCAAATTCAACATCATGGAACAGTGCTAGTTTTGGTGCATGGTGTGATTATGATAATCTGACTGATAATGGAATTAAATATGGTCACCTATACAACTGGTATTCTGTAATAGACAGTCGTAATATTGCTCCTGTAGGATGGCATATACCTTCTGATGCAGAATGGACTACTTTGACTGATTTCTTAGGAGGCGAAACTGTTGCAGGTGGTAAACTAAAAGAAATTGGAACAACAAATTGGAGAACACCAAATACAAATGGTTCAAACGAAACTAATTTTACCGCACTTCCAGGTGGTTATCGTTTCGATAATGGCTTATTCTCGAACAATAGTGACTATGGATATTGGTGGTGTAATACTCAATCGGATGCAAGTTTTGCTTGGTTTAGAACAATTGCTGCAGCGAGTAGTAATGTATATAGGAATAAATTACAAAAAACTAATGGTTTTTCAGTTCGTTGTATTCGGGATGGGATACCCACTTTAACTACAACAGATGCAATATTGACGACTTATACTACTGCTTCAACAGGTGGAAATATTTCTTTCGATGGTGGTTCTGCCGTTATATCACGTGGAGTTTGTTGGAGTTTAAACCCAAATCCCACAATTGAAGATAGTAAAACTACAGATGGTACCGGTTCAGGAGCATTTACAAGTTTAATTACTAATTTAAAAGTAGGTTTAACTTATTATTTGAAATCTTATGCGACTAACACTTATGGTATTGCGTATGGCAATCAAATCACATTAGTAGTTCCAAAACCTTTAATAGACAATGTTTCAATTCCTGCAGGTACTTTTATTATGGGTAGTCCAGTTAGTGAGGTAAATCATACAACTGCAGAAACTCAACATGAAGTTACATTAAGTGCCTTTCGTATGTCTAAATACGAAATTACAAATAGTTTATTTGCGATATTTCTTAATGCCAATAGTATAGGCAACGATGGAATTTATTCTACTGGAACATATCCACTTGAGCCATTAATCTACGCTAGTTCTGGTACAAATGATTATGGTTTACATTACACCAATAACCAATGGATTCCTGTGTCTGGAAAAGAAAATTATCCTGTTATTAATGTTACTTGGTATGGTGCTTCTGAATTTGCTGCATTTTTTGGAGGCAGATTACCAACTGAATCTGAATGGGAATATGCATGTAGAGCCAATACAACTACACCTTTTAATACAGGTGAATGTCTTACATACTTACAAGCAAATTACCAATGGCAATATCCATATAGTACATGTCCGAACAATGGTGCATTTTTAGGCAAATCAAAATCTATTGGTACATTTGCTTCAAATGCTTTTGGTTTATATGACATGCATGGTAATGTAAATGAATGGTGTAGTGATTGGTATGGTACTTATCCAACAACAAGTCAAACCAATCCAACAGGCCCTGCAACTGGCACTTCAAAAGTTTATCGCGGTGGTGGTTTTATTACTGTAGGCACAAGTTGTCGTTCAGCTTTTAGAACAGGTAACAATCCTAAAAATTACACTTATACAACAGGTTTACGTATTGTAATGCAACCTTAAAGGTATATATTCTATCTTTTTTATTGAAAATCAAACAGTTCAATTACTTTGAAAAACTAATCGCCCAAAAAGCAAAAAAGCCACAGCAAGTCGAGTAAATTAAATGTTGTCTTGCATTGGCTTTTATAGCTTTTTAAAAATAGGGCAGAGCGGTCACAGTACATTGTTTTTTAGTGGATTTAGAAGGTTTAATGTAATTTGAAAGCAAAAAAACAATGAACTGTAAGTTTATTATGAAATACTTAGATTTGTGGCATTACATTGATTAATCTGTTATTAATCAGACAGCGCAACAAGAAAAAGAAAAACAATTAAACAATTAAACAACAAACATTTATACGACGAAAATGAACGACCCCCTAACACACGCCTATGCTCACCTGCTGGTTGACGTGCAATTAGCAGCATTTGCGCCCGCATTCACTTTGTCGTTCCACGACAGCGAATACGCCCGCAAACCGCAGGTGCCCATAGCCTCGGTCGTTATGGGCAAGCATAAAAAAAAACATTTATTTAACTGAAAAACAACTCAAAATATCCGAATTCCCATAGTTGACTAAAAATATCGAAGAAAGAACTAAGAAATTCAAAAAACTAATTGTGGCTTTAAAATTGCTTCAGTAGAGACAAGAAAAAAATAAGAATGAATACTATGACTAACTTTGAAACATATTACCTGACTAAATTTAGACAAGATATTAACCAATTCTTTTCGACAATTCCTGACCAAAGTAAGTTTCACGAAGACAATCAAAATAAACAAACCTTATCAATTCAATATGAACGTCTGACTAGAGAATTTGACCACTTGAATTTTTTATCAGCTGACGACAAAGCTAATTTTGGAGTTGCTCTTTTTTTTACTGTTTTAGTTGACGAAGTATGTTACACTCATTTTAATTCAAACTATGAGACATTTAGACGATTAACACTTTATCCCAAATTTATAGGAAATTGCTTAAGTTGGTGTCATTATCATTTACACCCAAGGGACATATTTAACGCTATGAACCAAACACAAATTAAATCACAAGACAACACTTCTTTTAATCGACTTGACTTCTATGACAAATTTAACGAAGCAATTCCGATTATGAAGACTGAAATATTGAATTTCTTTAAGCAGTATTTATCCGACGTAGACGAACAGCAATTTTGGAAAAAGTGCAAAATTGAATTCCCTTACATAATTAACAACGAAAAGACTGATGAATGACAAAATGCCTAGCCCATAACACACGCCTATGTACATTGGCTGGCTGACGTGCATTCCGGCAGTTTTGTGCCCGCATTCACCTTGTCGTTTCACGACAGCGAACGCTCCCGCAAACCGCCAAATGCCCATAGCCTCGGTCGTTATGGGCAAGTGTAAAAAAACAAGAAAAGGTCTGCGAGAGCCAAAGGGTTGACCTCCCAAAGTGACAATGCAACTTTGAATTTGGAGTCCAGATACCAATTAAAAAACGGGGCGATATCGAAAAGCCTTATGAGTAGGAATGACTTAATAAATTATTAAACATGGATAATCAAACAGAAAAGAAATGGTATCAAAAACCATTTGCCGTAGTCCTATTTTTAATCTTCTTTTTCCCTGTAGGACTTTTTTTAATGTGGAAACACGAAGTGTGGTCTAAAACTACTAGATGGATAATATCTGCTGTATTTGCATTAGCAATAATCGCAAATGCAGGAAAAAATGAATCGTCAAATACAAATTCAAATTCCTCCAGCGGTAATAACTATAATGCAAGTGAAGATGTATCAAAAAAAGCATATAGACAAGGATATGCTGACGGACAAATGGGATATGGATTACCTGCTTCAGAAAGAGCGACTGCAATGGAATCTTATATGGCTCATAATTATAATTATTCAAGCGCAGATATTTCTGTTTATGAAATGGGTTATAATGATGCTATTTCTGGAAAATCTGCACAATATTAACAAAATGACTGTAACGCTAAAATAGCTAATCTACTATGAACGGAATAGAATTTTATGAATTTCTGAGAAAGACATATACTCAGAATGATCAACCCTTATATGGTAATTTTACATTTTGTGATTGGCTTTACAAACCAAGAAATGGTACTTATTCATTTAGGTTTAATATTAGGAATAATGATCCAAAAGCAATTCCACGTGAAATAATAGTTGCGTCATGGGAAGCAAATCAAATAATAAACGACATTTGGATTCAAGAAAATTTTGACTTAATCTTTCATGACGATTGCAGACTACATATTCTTAATTTCTTGATAAACGAACACCAACAACTTAGATAGAATTGAATCAAACACCTAGCCCATAACACACGCCTATGGGTCATTGGCTGGCTGACGTGCATTTAGCGGTCTTTGCTCCCGCATTCACTTTGTCGTTTCACGACAGCGAATGCTCCCGCAAACCGCCAAATGCCCATAGCCTCGGTCGTTAGCACCAATTATAGAAAAATAACAGACGCAAAAGCATATAAAATGAAGTACAGAAACATACGAGAAGAGGAACTGAAAAACAAAGTAGGAAATGACTGGTTTAGTCACTTTGACACAACAGAAATTTTAGGGAATATTGACTTTTCTGTTTTTCCAAAACAAACAAACATTTTTGGACGAATACCATTACTTTGGGCAGAGGCAAAAACAGGGAATTTTGATGTAACGACTATGTTTGTACAATTAGTGTTGACAATTGGTAAAGCACGAACTTTTGACAAAACTCTTCCTCCTGCTTTTTTAGGTGCATTCGACTTCACAAAAATTGCGTTTCTGCCATATATCAGAATTCAAGATATTTTTTACCTTAACGATTTCAACTGGAATATAACTCCAAGTAATCACGAAACTAAAGAGTTTAAACTAATTAAAGAGCGAATAGAAACTATTTTAAAACAAAATAGTTACATTTACGATTATCAGAAAGACGAAAAAGAACTAAAAATTTTTATATCAAACAACATTGCAAAATCAACAGAATCGAGCAAAATCAAAATTGATAAAAATAATTTTATTCCCATTTATTTACGTTGGCTTGAAATAGTAAAACCTATTATAGACGTTAACTGGGAAGACCTTAGAAAAGCAAATATCTTAGACAGCGATTTTTATTTGGCAGATTTATTTGTAGACGACAAAGACACTCAAAAAATTGAAGATGACCTTACCGTTCGTGATAATCTGTTCGTGATTTTTCAGAATCAAGGATACAAAATTGCCAAAGAAAATATCAAACAGATGTTTGATGCTACAATCAATATTAAATCGAAAGACACATATCAGTTATTCTGGAAGCGATACAAACGCCCACCAATAAAAGAATTTCAAGAGTATATCATTGAACGTAGAGATTTAATTGTACCGCAAGACATACGCGAACGTAAAGGAGCATTCTTTACTCCTCGAAAATGGGTTGAGTTATCTCAAAAATATCTTGCTGACTATTTAGGCGAAAACTGGCAAGAAGAATATTTCATTTGGGACTGTGCCGCTGGCACAGGCAATCTGTTGGCAGGTTTGACCAATAAATACAATATTTGGGCGAGTACTTTAGACCAAGCTGATGTTAACGTAATGCATGACCGCATAAAGCATGGAGCGACACTATTGGATAATCACGTTTTTCAGTTTGATTTCCTAAATGATGATTTTAGTAAACTTCCTCAAGGTTTACAAGATATAATCAATGATGAGGAAAAACGCAAGAAACTAGTGATTTATATAAACCCTCCATATGCTGAAGCAAGTGACAAAAAAACATTAACAACAAATAAAGAAGGGAAACAAGGTGTCGAGCAATCATTAATGAATAAGAAATATGCTTCTCTTTTAGGTCAAGGAAATGCCGAAATTTATGCTCAATTTTTTATACGAATTAATAAGGAAATTTTTGGTTGTATTTTAGCTGAATTTTCAACTTTGAAAATTTTACAAGGTCAACATTTTTCAAATTTCAGGAAAAATTTCCTTGCAAAAATTGAAAAAGTTTTTATTGTTCCTGCTGACACATTTGATAATGTAAAAGGTAAGTTTCCAATTGGATTTATGATTTGGAAATCCTCTAAAACTGATTGTTTTTCAGAAGTTACAGCTGATGTATATGATAAAGATGGAGCATTTTTAAGTGAAAAACACATTGTTGCATATAATGATGTTTCGTTTATAAATGAATGGATTAAACCTTACAGAGCAAGCAAAGATGATAAGCAAATAATTGGCAAATTCCCATTTAAAGGAAATGACTTTCAAAATCAAAATATGATTGCGATTGTTCACCCGGATATGGTTTATAATAAGGAGGCTGGTCAATTTTTGATAAATTCAAAAAATTTGATTATGGCAAGTGTTTATTATTCAGTTCGACAATGTATTGAGGCAACTTGGCTTAATGACCGAGACCAATTTTTATTCCCAAATGACAATTGGGAAAAAGATTTGGAATTCCAAAACGACTGCTTAACATACACACTTTTCAGTAATAACATATCTCGTAGTTACGGCATAAATCATTGGATTCCATTCACCGAAAGTGAAGTAAACTCGAAAGAAAAATTTGAAAGTAACTTTATGTCTGACTTTATAAATGGTAAATTAAAAAGCGAACAATCTCAAAATTTACTGTTTGATGGAAATCCTTTAATTTGCATTTACGACAATAAACCCAGACAGTTTTCAGATGAAGCTAATGCAGTTTTTAATGCAGGTATGGAACTTTGGAAATACTACCATGAGAAAAAAGAAATAAATGTGAATGCTAGTTTTTATGATATTAGAGAGTACTTTCAAGGACGTAATGAACAAGGTAGAATGAATTCAAAAAGTAACGACGAAAAATATACAGAATTAATAGGTTCTTTACGTGAAAAGCTTACCATATTGACTAATAAGATTATTCCGAAAATTTACGAATACGAATTCTTGAAAATATAACTGGTGCTAACACACGCCTATGTTCACAGGCTGGCTGACGTGCACTTAGCGGGTTTTGCGCCCGCATTCACATTGTCGCTGTGCGACAGCGAATACGCCCGCAAACCGCCCGTGCCCATAGCCTCGGTCGTTATGGCCAATGCAAAAAAAAATAAAGACAACAGAATATCAACCATTTAAATCGTACAAAACATGGACTTTAAAGACCAAATCAAGATTTTAGGCGAAAGAGTTATCAAATTGAAAGACCAAATCGCAACCGAAGAAGCAACAAAGAATGCTTTCATTATGCCGTTTCTGCAATCACTTGGTTACGACGTTTTCAACCCGACAGAAGTAGTTCCTGAATTTGTTTCTGACATTGGAATCAAAAAAGGAGAAAAAATTGATTACGCCATTTTCAAAGACGGTTCGCCAATTATTCTTGTTGAATGCAAACATTGCGCTCAGAACTTAGATTTGCATGACGGTCAACTTTTGCGTTATTTCCATGTATCGAAAGCAAAGTTTGGTATCTTGACAAATGGAATAATCTACAGATTCTATTCTGACTTGGTTGAAGCGAATAAAATGGACGAAAAACCATTCTTAGAATTCAACATATCAGAAATCAAAGACAATCAGATTGAAGAACTTAAAAAGTTTCATAAATCATACTTTGATGCTGACAGTATTGTAAACACAGCAAGCGAACTCAAATTCTCAAACGAATTGAAACAACTTTTAAGTCAGGAGCTAAACAATCCGAGTCCGGAGTTTGTGAAATTCTTTGCAAAACAGGTTTATCCGAGCATTGTAACAGCAAAAATACTTGACCAATTCACAAATTTGACAAAAAAAGCGGCTCAAGTACTAATCAGCGACTTAATCACGGAGCGACTTAATACCGCACTGAATAAAGAAAAAGAAACTTCGGCAGTCCAGGAGACTGTAACTGTAGCCGAAGAACCTGAAAATAAATTAGAAACTACAGAAGAAGAACTCGAAGGGTTCATGATTATCAAGACAATTCTACGACAAAAAGTTGACATAAAACGAATTGCTTTTCGTGACGCTCAATCTTACTTTGCTGTTTTATTAGACGACAACAATAGAAAACCAATTTGTCGACTTTACTTTAACGGAAGCAAGAAATACTTTGTCGTACTTGACGAAAACAAGAAAGAAGTAAAAACAGAAATCCAAACTCTTGACGACATTTTCAACTTTTCGGACAAACTGCTCGAAATCGTTGAAAGTTACGACAACAAATAATTGACAGAAAACCAATGCACTAGGCCATAACACACGCCTATTGGCATTGGCTGGCTGACGTGCATTCCGGCAGTTTTGCTCCCGCATTCACTTTGTCGTTTCACGACAGCGAATGCTCCCGCAAACCGCCAAATGCCCATAGCCTCGGGCGTTATGGGCAAGCATAAAAAAAAACATTTATTTAACTGAAAAACAACTCAAAATATCCGAATTCCCATAGTTGACTAAAAATATCGAAGAAAGAACTAAGAAATTCAAAAAACTAATTGTGGCTTTAAAATTGCTTCAGTAGAGACAAGAAAAAAATAAGAATGAATACTATGACTAACTTTGAAACATATTACCTGACTAAATTTAGACAAGATATTAACCAATTCTTTTCGACAATTCCTGACCAAAGTAAGTTTCACGAAGACAATCAAAATAAACAAACCTTATCAATTCAATATGAACGTCTGACTAGAGAATTTGACCACTTGAATTTTTTATCAGCTGACGACAAAGCTAATTTTGGAGTTGCTCTTTTTTTTACTGTTTTAGTTGACGAAGTATGTTACACTCATTTTAATTCAAACTATGAGACATTTAGACGATTAACACTTTATCCCAAATTTATAGGAAATTGCTTAAGTTGGTGTCATTATCATTTACACCCAAGGGACATATTTAACGCTATGAACCAAACACAAATTAAATCACAAGACAACACTTCTTTTAATCGACTTGACTTCTATGACAAATTTAACGAAGCAATTCCGATTATGAAGACTGAAATATTGAATTTCTTTAAGCAGTATTTATCCGACGTAGACGAACAGCAATTTTGGAAAAAGTGCAAAATTGAATTCCCTTACATAATTAACAACGAAAAGACTGATGAATGACAAAATGCCTAGCCCATAACACACGCCTATGTACATTGGCTGGCTGACGTGCATTCCGGCAGTTTTGTGCCCGCATTCACCTTGTCGTTTCACGACAGCGAACGCTCCCGCAAACCGCCAAATGCCCATAGCCTCGGTCGTTAGCGGTAAGCATAAAAAAAAAGAAAAACAGACTATTTACATTGAATAGAAAAAAAATATAACAATGAGTTTATTTCAAAAATCGGTAGAAAAAAAATATTTAAACGAATTAGATTCAGTTCTTATTGAGCAGAAGTACAAACAATTTCTTGAGTATTTTGGTAATCCAACAATTCAGGAAAACATACGAAATGCAAAAGAAGAACAATTTCAAGAAGGTTTTTTAAGAGAACTATTCGTTACGATTTTTGGATATACACTAAATCCACACCCGAACTTCAACCTAACAACAGAGTTAAAAAACATTAGCAACAGCAAAAAAGCTGATGGAGCTATATTGAATGGAGAAGACGCAATTGCCGTAATTGAATTAAAGGGAACTGACACAACTGATTTAGACAAAATAGAGTCACAAGCTTTCGGTTACAAAAATCACCATCCGAAGTGCATTTATGTGATAACTTCAAACTTTGAAAAGCTTCGCTTTTATATTCAAAATGCTGTTGAACACTTAGACTTCGATTTATTCAATCTATCACGAGAGCAATTTTCGATGTTATGGCTTTGTTTGGCGAAAGACAATTTACTAAAAGGTTTACCACTTAAAATTAAGGAATCATCGGTTTTACAGGAAGAAAATATAACTAAGAAACTTTACGCTGATTATTCAAAGTTCCGTGAATCTGTTTACAACAACCTTGTCAAAAACAATTCTGAAACTGACAAATTGTTACTCTTTAAGAAAACTCAAAAGTTACTTGACCGTTTTCTATTTATCCTCTTTGCAGAAGACAGGCAACTTGTTCCTGCAAATTCCATTTCGCAAATTATTGAAAAATGGAAAGATGATGTTGCATTTGGAGAAAATAAAAGACTTTATGATATTTTCAAACACTATTTTCACGTTTTAAATACTGGACGTCCTAGAAGTGGAAATAGAGAAGAAATTTTTGCTTATAACGGTGGCTTATTTGCTCCCGATGAGATTTTGGACAATATTGCCATTGAAGATAATATTCTTTATGAACACACTTTAAAGTTAAGTAACTATGATTTTGACACAGAAGTTGATGTAAACATATTAGGACATATTTTTGAAAATTCATTAGGCGAAATAGAAAACGTACAAGCTGAAATAAAAGGCGAAATAGTTGATTCACAAAAAAACAAACGGAAAAAAGACGGAATATTTTATACTCCAAAATACATTACAAAATACATTGTTGAAAATACAATTGGAAACCTTTGCGAAGCAAAAAAAATAGAACTCAACATAATAGATGAAGAATATGCAAAGGGTAGAAAAAATAGAAAAAAAGACACAATAAAAGCTCTTGACGACAATTTAAGTAAATATCGCGATTGGCTTTTAAATTTGACAATTCTAGACCCTGCTTGTGGCTCAGGTGCATTTTTAAATCAAGCCCTTGATTTTCTAATCACTGAACACCGTAAAATAGATGATTTACGTGCTCAAGTTTTTGGTAGTGGCTTAGTTTTTTCTGACATTACAACAGATATTTTAGAAAGGAATATTTATGGAGTTGACCTTAACGAAGAATCGGTTGAAATAGCAAAACTTTCTCTCTGGTTACGAACAGCACAAAAAGGGAGAAAACTGAATAAATTAAATGATAATATTAAGTGTGGTAATTCATTGGTTACAGAAAAATTTGACTGGAAAACGCAATTTCCTAAGATAATGATTAATGGTGGTTTTGATGTAATTATTGGCAATCCACCATATGTTAAGGAAGCAACAAATAAAAATGCTTTCAATGATTTACATGAAGACAAATGCTATCAAGGCAAAATGGATTTATGGTATTTTTTTGGTTCATTAGCAATCGATATTGTAAAAAAGGAAAACGGTCTAATTGGGTATATAGCCCCTAATAATTGGATTACAAATGATGGAGCATCAAAATTTAGAGATATTGTTTTGCAAAATGGAAAATTGCTTGAATTTATAGATTTTGGTGACTTTAAAGTTTTTGATTCTGCTGGCATTCAGACTATGATTTACATAATGAGAAACACAGTCGATAATAGTAATTATAGTTTAAAATATTCTAAAATAATAGATAAAAAGATTACACACGAAGATGCAAAATTGTTTCTTGAAAAAATAGAAGATAATAGATTTGAATATTTTAAATCTGAAATGTCAAAAGACGAGAATTTAGGAAAAACAATTAATTTTATTAATTCAAACCTTAATATCTTAGTTGATAAAATTGAACAAAAAAAGAATTTCTTTTTAAATTCCGATGAAATAGCTTCTGGAATTGATTTGTTACAAGATTTTGTCAATAAGAATCATAAAGAAGTTATTGAAAATGTTGAAATTGGTGATGGTATTTTTAATTTAAGCCAAATAGAATATCAAAATCTTAATTTTTCTCAAACTGAAAAAGAACTAATAAAGCCATTTTATACAACTAAAGAATTACAAAGATTTTATGGTGGAAAACAAAATAATTATTGGATAATTTATACTAATTCGGAATTTAAGGAAGAAGGAAAAATCATTCCATATCCAAACATCAAAAAGCATTTAGATAAATTTGTTCCTGTTATGACCTCTGTAAATAAGCCATATGGCTTACATCGTGCAAGAGACGAAAAGTATTTTAAAGGCGAGAAAATATTTTCATTAAGAAAATGTTCAAAAAGACCAACTTTTACATACACGGATTTTGATGCATATGTAAATAGAGCTTTTTTGATAATCAAAACAGATAGAATAAATCAAAAATTTCTAACAGCTCTCCTTAATTCTGATGTTATTGCGTTTTGGTTAAAATTAAAAGGTAAACTTCAAGGTGATAATTTTCAAATTGATAAAAATCCGTTATTAGGTTTACCTTTAATTAAACCAGATGAAGTAACCGAATCTAACGTTTCTGATTTGGTTGTAAAAATAATTGAGGATAATCAAAAAATAATTGACTATAAAAGATTATTAGACAAAGCAAAAACAGAAAACAACTTTGATCGAGAAATCAAACTGGAAAGGGAATTAAATCTATTAAAGGATGAGATTGTATCATGTGAGAATGAAATCAATTTTATTGTTAATCTATTATACGGTCTGACTGATAAAGAAATAAAAATAGTTGAGGAATCAATATAAAAGAAACTAAGCGCCCAAAAAGCAAAAAAAGCCACAGCAACTTCAGTTCACTTTTAAGAAGTTTTCAAAAGTGGCTTTTATAGCTTTTTGATAATAGGCAGAGCGGTAACAGTACATTGTTTTTTAGCTGACTTAGAAAGTGTAGTGCAGATATGAAACAAAAAAACAATGAACTGTAAGTTTATAATTGAAAACAGCGGTTTTACAATTTACTTGCGGTATTTAAGAATAAAGACCCCAATTTATGGAATAAGCTCCCTAATTTGTAAAACACTGACCCGCATTTATGTAATAGTGTCCCCAATTTAGCAAATAGCCTCCGTATAAAAGGAAATGACGACCGTAAAAGTTGTAATAGCCTCCGGCAGTTAACAAATAACGACCCGCATTAACGTATGAAGCTCCCGCATTAACATATAAGCCTCCGTCATTAACGTATGAACGATGGTAAAAGTTGAAATAGCGTCCGACATTAACATATAAAGCTCCCGCATTAACGTATAAACGACCGTACAAATAGTATATGCCTTCCGCATTAACGTATGGACGAACTGCATTAACGTATGAGCGAACTGAGAAAAGAAAACAAGCGACCGCAAAATAAAATAAGCGAATCGCGTTTATAAATGAACGAAAAACAAACTAATTACAACAAATGCCTAACCGCTAACACACGCCTATGTTCATTGGCGGCTGACGTGCATTTAGCAGGTTTTGCTCCCGCATTCACTTTGTCGTTCCACGACAGCGAATGCTCCCGCAAACCGCCCGTGCCCATAGCCTCGGTCGTTAGGTTCCATTCAAGAAAAAAAAGAACGGGACAGAATGAACTAAAACTTTTTAGATTTTTATAAAATTAGCAACAAATAAAATTTACGACCATGAAGAAAAAAACTATTAATTTGTATTTTGCTATAATAGCAGCTTTTCTGTTTTTTGCAATCCCAATAAAACTTATTGCTTTAAATTACACCATTACATTCACAGGAACAGGAGCAAGTACTTCTGTGCAGAGCGTGGTAGTTCAAAATCTTACAAAAGGAACTACTGTAACAGTTCCTACTGGAAATGTACTAAATCTCACAGATGTTACTACGTCGATTGACAAGGAAATTGAAATGACAAATGGAATTTCAATATATCCAAACCCTTTGCAAACCGTATCATCAGTTAGTTTCTTTGCAGAACAAACTGGTTCAACTCAGATTAGTATTTTCGGCTTAGATGGCAGAAAATTAATTGAAACAAATAATGTTTTTATGCAAGGGAAGAATTCATTTCAACTTTCAGCACCAAATGGGGTTTACGTACTACAAGTTCGTGGGAATGGATTTTCTTACAAAACTAAATTTATTAGCCAATTAAATTCTAAAACTAAGCCTCAATTTATTTTTGCAAGTAATAATATTAATCAAATAGGTAAAAAGCCACAGAAAAGTAAAAGTGCGGTAACAACTATGTTATACAGTTTAGGTGACCAACTACTTTATAAGGGAATCTCAGGAAATTATTGTACAATTGTTACAGATAAACCAATAGAAAGCAAAACAACAAATTTTGAATTTGTTGAATGTAAAGATGCTGATAACAATTACTATTCAGTTGTGAAAATTGGAACACAAACATGGATGGTAGAGAATTTGAAAACCACTAAATACCGCAATGGCGAAGTCATTGGAACAACCACTCCAGCAACACTTGACATTTCTGGTGAAACTGAACCTAAATACCAGTGGGCATACAATGGTGATGAAAACTATGCCACTAAATACGGCAGACTTTACACCTGGTACGCAGCGGCTGATGCCCGAAGCATTGCCCCTCTGGGATGGCGCGTACCAACCGATGTCGAATGGACAACGTTCGAAAACTACCTGATAGCCAATGGCTATAACTACGATGGCTCCAACATTGGCAATTTATTAGCCAAATCCCTTGCTTCCACTACCGACTGGGCTACTTATAGCATAACCGGCAGTATCGGCAATGATTTGTCAACAAACAATAAATCCGGCTTTTCAGCTTTGCCGGGTGGCTGGCGCTTCTACAATGGGGTGTTCTACTTCATAGGCAACGACGATTCTTTGTGGAGTTCTACCGAAATCAATCCCACGAAAGCTTCGCACATGTTCTTTTCCTACAACAGTTCCGGTCTAGGTATGGGTACCAACAGTAAGAGCTACGGCTTCAGCGTGAGGTGTATCAGGGATGAAACAACAAACCCATTTTAAAGAGTTAAGTTTTGTGTTGACTTTACAACTTTTCATTATTGAGATACATGACAAACAGAGAATAGAAAAAGAAAGACAAACTTGATGAAAAATGAACGAGAACCTAACACACGCCTATGTTCACAGGCTGGCTGACGTGCACTTAGCGGGTTTTGCGCCCGCATTCACTTTGTCGCTGTGCGACAGCGAATACGCCCGCAAACCGCCCGTGCCCATAGCCTCGGTCGTTAGGGGGCATTCAAAAAAAAGAAAGACTGGAGCGAAATTCGCAAAAACTTTAATGATTTTCACAAACAAATAAACAAATAAATAAAATTTACGACCATGAAAAAGAAAATTACCATTTATTGTTTTGCTATCGCAGTAATTTTTCAAATGATTTTTTTGCCAGTGAAAATTTACGCTTTAAATTACACCATTTCATTTACTGGAACTGGTGCAAGTACTTTGGTGGAAAGTGTGTTGGTTCAAAACCTTACAAAAGGTACAGAGGTAACTGTTCCTACAGGAAATGTTTTGAATTTAACTGATATCACAACTTCAGTAGACAATCTGTGCAGTAATGTTGACGGCATAGCTGTCTATCCCAACCCTATGCAAGGTAAATCAACAGTATCTTTCTTTGCAAAAAACGATGGCAATACCCAAATCAATGTATTTGGTGTTGACGGCAGAAACCTGACTTATATAAATAGTAACTTACAAGAAGGCTACAATCAATTTCAACTCTCATTGGCTCAAGGAGCTTATATCCTCAAAGTAAATGGAAATGGTTATACATATGCTTCGAAGGTGATAAGTGAATCAAACTCCACAAATAAACCAACTATCTCATTTATTGGTGACCAAAAGCCAACAAACTCCGAACCACAAAAAGCAAAAAGTGGTGGCAGTGTAACCTCCATGTTATATTCAATCGGTGACCAACTGATTTACAAAGGCATTTCAGGCAATTACGCTACTATTGTAGCCGATAAACCTACCGAAAGTAATACCGTCGATTTCTACTTTGTTGATTGTAAGGATGCAGACGATAATTACTATCCCGTGGTAATCATAGGTTCACAAATTTGGATGGCAGAAAATCTCAAAACAACTTCATATAGAACTGGTGAAAGTGTGAGCAATGTAACTGTTGCCTCTTCGTGGGCAACTGCGACTTTTGGTGCTTGGTGCGATTATTCCAATTTAATTGCCAACGGTACTAAATATGGACATTTATATAATTGGTATGCAGTAGCGGATACTCGAAAAATAACTCCAGTAGGTTGGCATGTACCAACCGATGCCGAATATACTACCCTTTCTACTTATCTTGGTGGCATAAGTGTAGCTGGTGGAAAACTAAAAGAAATTGGATCTACCAACTGGACAAGCCCAAATACCGCTGCTACGAACGAAACTGGCTTTTCTGCCCTTCCGTGTGGTTTACGTACCAACGGTGGTACGTTCAACGACCTTGGCGGCTACAGCTACTGGTGGACAGCTACAGAAAGTAGTGCCCCTAGCGCCGCCTCTAACTGGGGAGTGGACTACTTCTATTGCTACTTTAACAAACTCAATTACGATAAGTTGAATGGTTTATCAGTACGTTGCCTTAGCGATATAGTAGTCATTATTCCACCAACATTAGAAGCTACTACTACCGCTAGCGCAATTACAGGAACTACTGCCAAAAGTGGAGGCAATGTAACATTACAAGGAGGTGCAGCAGTTACTGCAAAAGGGGTATGTTGGAGCACAACAAATAATCCAACGAAATCATTAAGCACTAAAACATCTAATGGTACAGGAACTGGGGTTTTTACAAGTTCAATTACAGGATTAACGCCCAATACTACATATTTTGTTAGGTCTTATGCAACCAACAGTGGCGGCACAGCTTATGGTTCTGAAGTAAGTTTTCAAACTGCTACCACACCTACACTTACTACCACTAGTGCTAGCGATGTCGCAAGTACCACAGCTACGTGTGGTGGGAATATCACATCTGATGGAAGAGCTACAGTAACCTCTCGTGGTGTATGTTGGAGTACAAGCCCAAGTCCAACCATAAACGATAATAAAACTTCCGATGGCACTGGTACAGGAGTATTTACAAGTTCTATCACTATTTTATTTTTTAGCACCACTTATTATGTCCGGGCTTACGCCACTAACAGTGTAGGTACTGCTTATGGTGATGAGCAAACCCTTACCACCACCATGACAACCGATATTGATGGCAATTTTTATAGTGCGATAAAAATAGGCACACAAACATGGATGGGCGAAAACTTAAAAACCACCAAATACCGCACCGGTGAAAGCATCAGCAAACCCACCACTACTACCAACTGGAGTAATGCCACCTTTGGTGCTTGGTGTGACTACAACTCCGATACTGCCAATGGTTTAAAGTATGGACACCTATATAATTGGTATGCTGTAGCAGATACACGCAATATAGCACCTGAGGGCTGGCACGTACCTACTGATGCCGAATGGACTACTCTCACCACTTATTTGGGTGGAGAAGCCTTAGCAGGTGGTAAACTAAAGGAAGCGGGAACCGCAAATTGGGGAAGCCCCAACACTGATGCTACAAATGAAAGTGGTTTTACTGCTCTTCCAGGAGGTTTCCGTAGTAGTAGTACTGGTGCCTACGGCAGCCAAGGTCTAAGTGGTCTATGGTGGAGTTCAAGCGAAAGCGGTACTGGTGGCGCACGAAATAGAGATATGGGTTATAATTATGGCAACGTGAATAGAGGCGATGGAAGCAAGTCGGATGGTATATCCATTCGTTGCATACTCAATGTGGTTCCAACTATTAGCACCACTGCTATATCAAACATAGCAGGGAACTCAGCTACATCCGGTGGTAATATTACTTTAGATGGTGGTGGAACAATAACAGCCCGTGGAGTATGCTGGAGTACCAGCCCATCACCAACCATTGCCAACGGTAAAACTTCTGACGGCACAGGCACAGGTATATTTACCAGTTCGTTGACAGGCCTGATAGGAAACACTACTTATTATGTACGTGCATACGCCACAAATGCAGTAGGTACTGCTTATGGCAATGATGTGATTTTTACAACAAATTTTTATGGCGTTGGTACACCTTATCTTGGAGGTAAAATAGCATACGTAGATGCTAGCGGTATACATGGTTTTGTATGTACCCTCACAGACCAAAGCACAGGTATGCAATGGTATAATGGCAGTAACATAACCATTGGTGCTACCAATAAGTTCATCGAAACTACAGGTGTGTATGGTATTACTAAATCAGGCGGACGAAAAAATACCGATGCTATAATAGCTCGGCAGGGAGCAGGTACTTATGCCGCCTCTATTTGCGCAGCACTAACCATTGGTAGTGCAACAGCCGGCGATTGGTATTTACCTTCAACAGGTGAATTAGACCAAATGTGTGCTAATAAAATCATACTAGGCATTTCAAATGCTAACTTTTGGAGCTCGACCGAGTACAATGACAGCAACGCTTGGTACCATTACACAAATGGCGAAAATGTCACCTACCTCAAGAGCTTCGGGTTCTATGTTCGTGCCGTTAGAGCTTTTTAGTTATCTTAGCTATTTAATATTAATACCGTTGTAGCGAGAAAAATTAAATTGATTGAATTCAGAATCCATCTAAAGAGAGTTTTAGTGTTTGTAGTTTAAGTATTCTTGTGACTTTAAAACGCCCAAAAAGCAAAAAAAGCCACAGCAAGTTAGAGTAATTTAAAAGTTGTCTTGCCGTGGCTTTTATAGCTTTTAATAATAGGGCAGAGCGGTCACAGTACATTGTTTTTTTTGTTCGTTTAGACAGTTGAGATGCAAACAGAAAGAAAAAAACAATGAACTGTAAGTTTATTATGAAAGACTTAGGTTTGTAGTATCACATTGACTAACATGTTATTATTCAGAAACAGAACAACTATAGAAAAGAGAAATAACAAAACAATAAAACAACAAACAGTCATACGAAGAAAATGAACGACCCCCTAACACACGCCTATGTTCATTGGCTGGTTGACGTGCATTTCGGCAGTTTTGCTCCCGCATTCACCTTGTCGTTCCACGACAGCGAATGCTCCGCAAACCGCCAATGCCCATAGCCTCGGTCGTTAGGGGCAAGCATAAAAAAAAATATATATGACAGTAAAAACTATAGATGAATTTTACGAATTTCTAAAGACTGCTACGGAAACTGATGACAACTTAATATATAGAGGAGTTCGCAACTCGACATATAAGCTGATTCCTTCAATAGGAAGATTAAAAACAAAAAGTGGAGATCCATTTAGCGTAAAAGATGAGATTAGATTATTAGATGTTTTTAAACGAAGAGCCTATCCTTTTATTAAAGAATTTAATAAAGATGATCTTGAAATACTTTCTATTGGGCAGCATCACGGCTTACCTACAAGACTACTTGATTGGACTAAAAATCCACTCGTAGCAACATATTTTGCAGTTGAAAATCAATTTACGAAAGAGGATGAAAAAGAAACTGAGTTTAGTTGCATCTATATTTATAATGCAAAACAACTTGTCAAACTAAGTGATACATTCAAACCATTTGAAATAAAAAAAGTGAAAAGATTTGTACCGAAGCATTGGGACAATAGAATTATCTCCCAAGCAGGGTTATTTACTGTTCATAATGAACCATATACACCTTGGGAACCAACAGACTTGACTACTGTATTAATTCACAAAAATGTAAGAAAAGATATAAAAAAAACCTTGAACAGGTATGGAATTAATTCCAGTTCAATTTATCCAGATATTGATGGTGTAGCAAAACATATTAAATGGCTTAGAAGTAATGAACATTAATTTTATAATTGACCATTTTTTTTAAATCAATACAGGCATAAATTTTTAATTCATTTTATTTTTAAAAATTTAAATGGAAAAATTTAAAGTTGGCATTATCGTTTATTACGATAGTTATACAAAATTTGGAATTATCAAAGGAACTGAAAACGATTCTTCAAAAGGTTATCCTTATCCTATTATTGTTGAATTTCAATTTAAATTAATTGGAGAGGAATTATCAGAATTTAAAATTGGGGATATTGTCGGTTTTTTTGTTGAAGATGGTTTAAAAAATGGTATGCGTATTAAACATATTATAAACTATTGGGACTTTGTAAACTCAACACAATATCTCAATTTAGATTTTGATGAATGGTTATTAATCTTAAAAGGCTGTAATAAGCCATTTTTACCTAGCAAACTAAGAGCTTGTACTATTAATAATAGTATTATTGTAGATGATGTTTTAGAGAGAGAAATTGAGTTACTAAATAAAATAGATGTTCATGTAGAGAATTGCAATTTTAATGAATTATTAAAATCATACTCTATCAAAATAACAAATGCTCATAAACAGAAATTTGGAGATGATGATAGTGTTTGGTTATATTATGAAAATTATTGGAGATTGTCAAACAAAAATTTTATAGTTGATAATCTTTGGACAAAGTGTTATTTTGATTTAATATATAGAGATGATTATTATATAAAAAGTCTTTTCCCTGTTATTAGAAAAGAAGTGCTACACAAATCAGGTTTTCAAAGCTATACTTTTATTTTAGAAGAGATTTTTAAAGATAAAGATAAAATGAAATCTTTATATTTAAATGCAGTAAAATTAAGAACAGAAATAAAGAATAATGCAAAATCTAATTATAATAAAGATATTCATAAAGTAATACTCAAAACAAAATTGAAAGAAAGCATTCAAAAAAGAATTAATGTCATTGACGCAAAAGTTAATGATTTTATTGAAAGGAAATGGGGTTTAGATATAATTTTAAATGATGAAAAAAGGTGGCTTGATATAGTCGAAAAGTTTGATTTATGTGATTAATAAATTAAACTTATAATCAAATGCCTAGCCCCTAACACACGCCTATGTGCATTGGCTGGCTGACGTGCATTCCGCAGGTGTTGCTCCCGCATTCACTTTGTCGTTCCACGACAGCGAATGCTCCCGCAACCCGCCCGTGCCCATAGCCTCGGTCGTTACCTGCAAGCCAACAAAAAAAAAGAAAGAGAAGACACAGACCCTCATTTATCGACAGAAATACAAAATAATTCGAGAATAAAAAACATAAAATCGCCCACGACTATGAGAACATTTATAAGTGTCGTTTTTCTATTTTTAGCTGTTAGTTTATTTTCCCAAAACACCAAAATTGACAGTTTGAATCAAGAGCTTGCTCAAACTCAAGGAAAAGAACGGATATCAATCCTTAATGAACTGGCTATTGCCTATTGGAATATTGATTTAAGTAAATCAATAAGCATTGGAAAAGAAGCACTAAAACTAGCAGAACTACTAAAGTTTACTGAAGTCAAGGCGCGTTCTTACAATATTATTGGCGTAGCTTATTACCGTCAAAATAATTTCGATTTGGCAAATCAGTATTACGATAAATGTATTTCTACAGCAAATTCGTTTGGCACAAAAGAAGATATTTATAAAGCTTTGTCAAACAAAATATCACTTTATATAAATGGTTATAAGAGCAATACGCCTGAATTGATCAGAGTTGTTAAACAGTTTCACAGCCTATGTATTGAAAAAGATAAGTATTCAGACTTTCAAAACACTTTGTATGGATTAATTTATATCCTTCATTCAAGAAAATCTGATAAATTAATCGCCGAATATATTATCGATCAAAAAAATAAAAATAAAAGCAAGACTGAAGTTCAATCTGTATTAATTGGAGGTGAAGCACTATTATACTCTTTAAATCAGGATTATTTCAGAGCTATTGAAAAGTACAAAACAGCATTAAGTCTAACGAAAGACTTGGCAAGCGAAACTGTTTACTTAGATAGAATTGGAGTTATTTATTTTGAAATTAGAAAATACAAAGAATCAGTTCATTTTTTAAATATTGCAATGAAAAAAATGAACGTAAACAAAGTAGAATTCGCTACTAAATCTGCATTGAAACATATTATTTCGGCAGATTTGGGAGCAAGTTACCTACAATTACAAGACTATAAACATGCAATAACTTATTTACAATATGCATTAGAATCTCCAGAATTAGCTACAATGAATAAGGCTGTAGCATATAATAATTTAGGTTTATCTTATCTTTCAATTGATAGTCTCCAAAAAGCAAATTTATATCTCAATAAAGCTTTTGATTTGCTTAATGCTGACAATGATGTGAGAGGTAAACTCGCAAATTTGAATTCGATTTCGGAACTCATGAAAAAGAATAATCAATGGAATGAACGAAAGAAAGTATTGAGAGAAATTTCTAATCTAATCCCTGAAGTCAACGACTATTATATTATATCTGATAGCTATAAGCTTCTAAGCGAATACGAGGAAAAGACTGGAAATTACAAAAAATCAAATGAATATTTAAAAAAACTAATGAGTTCTAAAGTGGATATTCCGGATCAAAATGCCCGCCTTCTCCGGATGAAATTGACCACCCTTCTCCGGATGAAAATGACCAGGTCTCTCCGGTTGAAGTTGACCATCTGATTTAGCTATTATTTTCTTGCTCATGGCAATCATTTTGAGTAAGTTGGCCGTCCAAACCAATTTACATCGAGATGCCAAACAATTTAATTCACATGAGCAAAGTAAAAAGTATTATTAAGTTATACACCCAAGGTGTAAGTAAAAGTTCAATCAGTGATCGCCTATCACTGCCCCGCAATAGTGTAAAGAAGTACATTCAGCTGTTCTTAGCATCTAATTTGTCTGTCACCGATATTGAGACTATGAGCGATACCGATTTGGAGCAGATGTTCCTTTCGATGAGCTCTCGGTTTCATTTAGAGAATGATCCTCGTTTTCAAAGTCTGGTATCATTCTTTCCCAAAATGGAGAAAGAACTCAAAAAGAAAGGGGTTACTAAGGAGCAACAATGGCGAGAGTATTTCGAATCAACTTCAGGGGGTTATAGTCGTTCTCAGTTCTGCTATCATTATGCCCAGTGGTACAAGTCTCGTAATCATAAAATGCATATCGAACATAAAGTTGGAGACAAAATGTATGTTGATTATGCCGGAGACAAGCTATCAATTGTAGACCCTGCAACCGGTGAAGTAAGCTCTATCGAGGTCTTTGTTGCCATTTTGGGAGGAAGTCAGTTGACTTATGTTGACGCAAGCTATTCTCAGAAAAAAGAAGATTTTATTACTTCCTGCGAGAATGCATTGCATTATTTTGGCGGCTCTCCAACAGCAATAGTGACAGACAACCTAAAATCTGCCGTGATCAAAAGCAGTCGCTATGAACCTTCATTAAACGATTCCTTCCGTGATTTTGCCAGTCATTATTCCATGACTGTTCTTCCTGCTGCACCCTATAAGCCAACTTATAAAGCGTTGGTAGAGCTATCCGTAAAATATGTATATAGACACTTTTATGGAAAGCTCAGGGAACAAACCCACACGAGCCTTGAAGGATTGAACAGCGCTATTAGCCTACTTTTAGAGGACTACAACAATAAACTCAGAAGCAATCGTCCTTACAGTAGAAGAGCATTGTTTGAGGATATTGAACGTCAGGCTCTTTCTGCACTTCCAACTAAAAAGTATGAGATCAAACGCAAAGCCCAGGTAATGGTAATGAAGAACGGTTACGTCTGTTTATCGGAGGATAAGCATTACTATAGCGTTCCATATCAGTATGTAGGTTCTCGGGTGTCGATTCTTTACAGTGCAAATGAAGTGGAAGTGTTTTTCCGCTATGAACGCATTGCTGTTCATAAACGTAATCGGTATATGTTTCAGTATACCCATCAAGAGGAACATCTGGCTCCAAAGTTCCGTTATCAGAGCGATTGGAACCCACTTAAGTTTATAGAAAAGGCGGAGCAAGTCGGACCATATACCAAAGCGTATATAACCAGCATACTAAACTCAAGACAACACCCGGAACAGGCATATAAATCCTCACAAGGGGTGTTGAGCTTCGCTTCAAAAGCAGGTAATGAAAGATTAGAAAATGCTTGTCAACGAGCCCTTACCTTTGGAGAATTAGGATATAATGCCATTCGTGTTATTTTAGAGCAAGGGAAAGACAGAGATAAGTCTTACCTGGAAGAACAAGATGATATATCCCTTCCTGAACATCCAAATGTCAGAGGAAAAGATTATTACAAATAAACTGCTTGCACTCCAAGAACAATGTAATCAATAAACACAATTTTAAAAAATGCATATGAATGAACAAACGCTTCAAAAAATGAAACAAATGAAACTTCTGGGTATGGCACGAGCTTTTTCTACCAGCCTTGAAACAGGAAGTTTAAACGATTTTACAACAGATGAAATGATCTCACAGCTAACTATCGCTGAATGGGATGACCGTAACAATCGTCGGATTGAACGACAGGTAAAAAATGCACGCTTTAGATACAAAGCGCACATAGAACAGCTACACTTTGATGTGGATAGAAATCTGGACAAAAATCAGCTAATGCGACTTGCTGATTGTAATTTTATCCGTAAACATGAAAATGTTTTGATAACAGGAAGTACCGGAATCGGCAAAAGTTATATCGCTTCGGCAATCGGTAATCAGGCTTGTATGCTTGGATATAAAGTTCTTTATGCAAATACAGCCAAACTGTTTTCACGCCTTAAAATGGCAAAATCCGATGGCTCTTACATCAAAGAAATAAGTAAAATAGAAAAACAAGAATTGCTTATTCTTGATGATTTTGGACTTCAACCCATGGATAACCAGATGAGATCTGTGCTTATGGAGATTATAGAAGACCGGCATGGAAATCGTTCAACAATTATCACATCACAACTTCCTGTTGCTAAATGGTACGATGTAATTGGAGATAGCACATTGGCTGATGCAATACTTGACAGATTGGTTCATGAGTCGCATCGGGTTGAACTCATTGGGGAATCATTGAGGAGGAAACAAAAATTAATTTATTAAATACAAACATTATTAAGAAAAACATATAAATTTGTAACCGCTATTAAGCTTGAAAATACTAGCTCGGGCTCAGTCTTGTGTGGGTGGTCAATTTCATCCGGAGAAGACTGGTCATTTTGACCGGAATATCCAGTTTATCAAAAGACTTAAAAGCTATTTGCGAAACACTTTACATTTTATCGACTGACACTCAACGACTGAATGACATGAAACTACAGGCCATAACACGCGCCTATTGTCACCTGCTGGCTGACGTGCATTTAGCAGGTTTTGCGCCCGCATTCACTTTGTCGCAGTGCGACAGTGAATACGCCCGCAAACCGCAGGATGCCCATAGCCTTAGTCGTTATGGCCAAGTTTAAAAAATGAAAAAAAGAAAGAAATACATACTATTTATTCTGACAATTTTCTGCATTTCGACAGCATTTGCAGACAATAAACTTGCGAGAATTAGTGACACTGACGGATTCACGAATATACGAAGCGGACAAGGAAAAGACTTTCCAATTGTTGCGACAATTGACACCACAGACTTTATTTATTGTGATCCGACAACTAAAGACGACTGGGTGAAAGTAATTGCAATGAAGTGGCAAAACGGAAAACAAATTGAAGGTTTTATACGCAAGACAAGAATTCAGTTAGTTGAGAAACTCGACAACAAAAAACAAGAGAAAATTCTAACTGAAATACTAAGAAAACAGAAGAACTTAGCCGAAAACTTTCAAAACTCACTGAAAATCCAAGACAATAAAGAGACAAGAAATAAACTAGAATTATACAGCGACATAAAATATTCTCCTATACTTGAAGTTTTACCCAAGTATTTTTGTGCAACAAGCGACTCGACAATTATAGAATTATTCTTTTCGACAATGTTGGCTGACAAGGGTTCTGCTAATGAAATTCCGTCATTTACAATTGGAGAATGCTTCATTTGCAATCCTGATTTAGTACTTCGAAAACTTGACAAACTTACAAACAAAAAAGAAAAGAAGTTTATTATAGACAACATAGAATGGGGACTTTTGAACTATTTTGAAGTTGGAGAAGACGGAAAATCAAACAACTCACAATTCAAACAGCTCAAATTAAGACTTGACAAACAAAAACCTAGGCCATAACACACGCCTATGTGTTTTGGCTGGTTGACGTGCTTTTAGCAGTCTTTGCGCCCGCATTTCCTTTGTCGTTACACGACAGGAAATTCGCCCGCAGACCGCCAAAATCCCATAGCCTCAGTCGTTATGGCCAATAATAAAAAAAAAGAAAATGAGAAGTTTATACATAATTATTTCGACTTTTTTAGTTGTTTCTTGTGGCTCACAGAAAACAAAAGAAACACGACTACAACAGAATGACAGTTCTATTGTAGAGACGAAAAAAATGGCTACAGTCGACACTTTATTTATGGACTTTTTTGAGGAATTTATGTGGAATAAAGAATTCCAAAAATCAAGAATTGTTTTCCCATATAAACAAGACAACAAAACAATTTCAAGTTCACAAAATTGGAAACATTTGCCATTTTACACGGAAAGTGAATTCATTCCTATTCTAAATTCAGACACGATTAGACTTTTTGACAAAGATGTAAAAACGAATTCTATAGGACTTTTTATTGTGAATTTCAAAGTAAAAGAAGTGACAAATTACTACTTTAAGAAAATAGACGACAAATGGTTTTTATTAAGTTCTGTGAATTTGCCAATTAAGAATGTACCTGATTTCGAATTTATTGACTTCTTAATAAAGTTTTCTAATGACTCTGTTTTTCAGATTAATCATACTACTTTTCCTTTACCTGAATCTTATGCTGACTCAGAGAAAGACTATGAAACTGTAAAAACAAATATCGAATTAAAAGACTGGAAACATATAGAATTGGTCGACTTTGCAAACAGACTTTTGGTATTATCGGATATTGACAAAAACAACAAATACAGAAATATTTTCTATCGTGGAGTCGAAAATGGAATTTGGGTAAAGTTTACTTTTGAGAGAATTAATGAAAACTGGATACTAATAAAACTCGAAGACTATTCGACTTAACAAATTACTGGCCATAACACACGCCTATGTTCACAGGCTGGCTGACGTGGTATTTTGTAGCTCTGCGCCCGCGCGGGCTGCTCTGCTTGTCGACAAGTCGACAATCCCGCAACCCGCCCGTGCCCATAGCCTCGGTCGTTATGGCCTATAGTAAAAAAAAGAAAAAACAGATTTATCGACTGAAAAATCTTTGACGAATTATCCGACTTTTCGGCAGAAACAGATGAATTTGTAACAATAAAAATTATTTTTTTGAAATTAAGCGAGGAATTATGAAGACCATAAAAGTATTTCTTATTTTATACCTTATTTCCATGAATTTTACTCAAATTTATGGACAAAGAAACGTGAAGGGAAGAATAATTGATGACAGCTTGGACGGGATTATGGGAGCACAAATAATGGATAAAAAAAACAACAACATTGGTTTAGGACAAGCTGATTCTGGTGGTTTTTTTAATATTGTCATTCCGAACGGAATTAATAAATTAGGTTTTATTCAACTTGGTTACGAATTTGCAAACATTGAAGTCTCTGATAGTTGTAATTACATTGAAGTTATCTTATTGCCAGACATTCATTATGATTTCATGTCAAGTCGAAAAATTGATAAACTTCGCAAAAAGGAATTTGATAAACTTCAACAACTTCATTTGAATGCATTTGGAAAAGGCATATTTACAAAAGAAACAATCTGCTATTCGAGAAAATTTGAGCCTATCAAACCTAAACTTGACGAAATAAGCTTGCAAATAAAGGACAGAAGAAAGCAAATAGCAAAAGACTACAATAAATTATGTGTTGGAGATACAATTTATATTCCATTTACTGGAAATTATAAAACCGACAATAAAGAAAATGCAACTTTAAGTTTGTGGTCTAGTTTATCAATTGTAAAGAACTCTGATTCTGCAATTGAAGGCGTTGTTACTCAAAAATACAGAAAGTGTTACAGGAATTTAAGGTTTCCATATATTACGTTTAAGAAAGGATACAATTTCACGTATAAGGTATTGAATTTTCGAAATTGTAAATTTACTTCAGCTGTTCTCAACGGAAAGATAATACAAATCGGTCATGAATTTGAACACGATATGAGAATATTTAAAGCAATTAGAGAAATAAGCTCGTCGAAATAATTAAAAACAGTTTTTGTGCATTTCTTGGGTAAAAGTATGGCTTGACAGACAACAAATCAGTAAGTTGCGACAGATTGCACATTTTATCGGCTGAAATTTAAACGACTGAACGACACTAAACTACAGGCCATAACACACGCCTATGTTCACAGGCTGGCTGACGTGCACTTAGCGGGTTTTGCGCCCGCATTCACTTTGTCGCTGTGCGACAGCGAATACGCCCGCAAACCGCCCGTGCCCATAGCCTCGGGCGTTACCAGCAATTTTAAAAAAATAAAAAAAAATGATTAACTTAGTACGCTAACGATCGAAAATTGATTATTAAAAGTCAAAGACTTATGTGGTAAATAGTCTGAATTTAAAAATTCACAATACATACAAAATCTAATATGAGAACTAAAACATTTATTATTTCCCTTGCAATTACAGCACACGCATTTTGTCAAACAAATGAGAAAATTTTATTGGAATGGAAATTGCAAAAAAATGACACATTGAGATACAAAACAGCAATGAACATTACCCAAGAGGACAAAGAAGTTGAGGGAAATATGGATACGACTTCAATTATTTCAAGAGAAGAAATAAAAGAATTACAAAAGTCTGTTTTAGAATTAAACTCCGATATAAAATATCAAATTAATCTTTACGAAAACAACAGAAACAATAAATGGGTTGATATTGAAATGGTAATGTTGAACAAAGATAAAGTCAACTCGAATGATTTTCTAAAAGAAATGATGTCTTTACAAAAAGATAAAAGTTCGAAAAAAGACAAAAAGAAAGACAAGAAAAAGAATAATGAAGTGAAACCTGATAGTTTGAATTTTAAAAAGTTATTTAGTAGTATTAGCGGATTAAACGGGAATGTTGTGTTAAGGGGAAGAATCTCAAAAACAGGTGAAATCGTAAGTACTTATTACAAAAACTCGCAAAGAAATTTGATTTCAATCTTATTTGAACTTCCAAACAAAAATATTGGCATTGGAGAAAAATGGAAACTAAATGTAAATCTGATTGAAATGGATCAAAATTTTGTGTGTGATTCCCTAAATAAAGAAAATTATGCTTACATTGAGAAAGTTATAGAAAAAGACGGAGATAAAATAGCCATTATTAAATATAATCTTTTAGAATACGTTAAAGGAGACTTTAATAATCCAATTAATCCTATGTTTGGAATGGAAAGCAATAAAAAAATGTATATGAAAGCAACTCATAATGCAACAGGTTACTTTTCAATTCTCAAAGGAAAATGGATTAATTATGAAGGAACATTGATAATTGAAAGTAACTTTTCAATAATAAATGGGAAAACAAAAACAGAGTATAAACTTGAAGAATAAAAAACTGCTGGTAACACACGCCTATGTCCATTGGCTGGCTGACGTGCATTTAGCGGTCTTTGCTCCCGCATTCACTTTGTCGTTTCACGACAGCGAATGCTCCCGCAAACCGCCAAATGCCCATAGCCTCGGTCGTTACCGGCAAGCATAAAAAAAAAGAAAAAACAGAATTGACAACATAATAACATATTGACTTATGACTGTAAAATCTAAAATCACAGAACTACTAAAACAATTGAATGATGGAGTTATTGAAAAGGAAGAAGTAATTGCTTTGACTCTTCTTTCTGCTGTTGCTGGTGAGAGTATATTTCATTTGGGAGCACCTGGAGTTGCAAAATCTTTAATTGCAAGAAGACTAAAATATGCTTTCAATGACGGTAGTTCATTTGAATATTTAATGAATCGTTTTAGTACGCCAGACGATATTTTTGGCCCGATTTCAATTTCTCAACTTAAGGACAACGACAAATATGAGAGGATAGTAAAAAATTATTTACCAACTGCTACTGTAGTTTTTCTTGATGAAATATGGAAAGCAGGACCTTCCATTCAAAACGCACTATTGACAGTTCTCAATGAAAAAATTTACAGAAACGGAGAACAAGAAATTGAAATACCAATGAAAGCACTTATTTCTGCTTCAAATGAATTGCCTAGCAAGGGAGAAGGACTCGAAGCTCTTTGGGATAGATTTCTTGTTCGTTTGATAGTTGAGGGAGTAAAAGATAATCAAAACTTCAACGATATGATTTCAAAATCATTGTACTCCTACACTGATACTATTGATGTTGCACATAAAATAACTGATGAAGAATACAAAAAATGGAGTAAAGCAATTGAAGAAGTTGAAATTCCCGAAAATGTATTTAATGTTATTCACGTTATTAGAAATTACATTGATTTATGTAATCAAAAAGAAGAAAACAAAGTAAAAACTATTTATATTTCAGATCGTAGGTGGCGAAAAATCGTCAAATTACTGCGAACTTCTGCTTTCCTGAATGACCGTAAATCAGTTGATTTAATGGACTGTTTCCTAATTAAATATTGCATTTGGAGTGAGATAGATCAAATACAAGCTGTTTCACAGTTTGTTAGAGATGCTATTCAGAAACACGGATACAAATTAAATATAAATTTAAAAGACATTTTAGATGAGTTAAAAGAATTCGATGTAGAAGTTAAATCTGAAACTAGTTTTATTAAACCGATTGAAACAATAATCCCCAAAGTATACGAAATACAAAAAAAGAAGTATCAAAGAGCAATAATCAAAGGTCATTTTAACTACGATGTTGACGATTTAATTGAAGTTGAATTAATTAACAAGGCAACTAAAAGTAAATATACAGAAGTTCTTCGTTGGCGAATGGATTTGGGTGATAAAGATCCTGTTTGGATTAAAATATCTGACGATAAAAACAAAATATTTCTTTCAAATGATGGAAGGAACGGAAACGAGTATAATTGGGAGTGTGACACAATTTCAAAAGAAAAAATTTTTAGTAAGAAACCACACACAGCCGTTAGAAAAGAATGGGATAAAAAACTTGCTATTATTTTGACCAAAACAAACAATCTAAAATCTCAGTTAGATTATTATAAAAAGACTGATTTACAACACATAAAAACAAATCTTTTTGTCAATTCCTCGCTTGCTGATGTTGTAGAAACAAATCTCTTTACTTTAGAAAAAGAAATCGAGAAACTTGAAATTGAAGCAAATAGGATCAAATACTACTATGAAAATATTGAAGACCAAACAGACAGAAAAGAGCCTAAAGTATTGCAAAGATGAATAATAGATTCAGTAGATTTGAGAATTTCGGCTTAATTTCAGATGAAGCAACAAGAAAAATTTTTGCTGAAAATATTTATTCTCATTTGCAAAGAAATTTGAATAGTAGCGTTGGCTTCGCCAATGCTATTACCGATAATTTTACTTCTGCTATTGATGAAGTTCTCACTAATCAAACAATGAGAGAATTATGTTCAAGAGACCCTGAATTAGCTGAAAAGATAACTCAAGAAATTCTTGAATTTATTAATAGTACAAAGAAAAGTATTATTAAGGCTGACAAACCAACAGAAGAGGAAGAAAATCTACTAAACGAACTATGCGACTTAGATAAAAGTAAATTTGTAGATTTATGGAGTAAAATATGTGAGTATATTCAGAAAAATTACAATCAGGAAAAAATTGACTTAAACTTTTACACAAAACAATTTAAATCTTGCTTCTTTGAAGACGAATGGAATTTTGGAAATTCAAAAGAAATCAAACTTGAAATAGATCCCGAATTATTTTTGATTGATAAATTCGAAAAGATTGTTGCTCATGAGAAAGTTTTTTATCCAATTTGGAGGGAATCATTAAATATAATTACTAAAAACTACAAGAAAAGGGATATAGATTGTAATGAATTCTTTGGAAAGTTTCAAGATGCTTTGAAGCTTGATAAGGAAAAGAAGCGTGAGATTTTTGAAAAGACTAAAAATAGCTTTGTAACTGATTGGAAAAAGTTACGAGAGGAACGAATTTTAAAGGAAAATAGGAAAAATAAAGATGTCAATAATTCTATAAAAATTAAAGAAGCACTTGAAAAATCTCAAAATGATAGATTCCCTGCTATAAAAGAACATTTTATTGAGACTTGGAAAAACCTTATAAAGGAAAAACAAATAAAATGGGAACTTGAAATAATTGAAGAAAATCGCAAAAAATTCTGTGAAGAACTTTACAAAAGAATAGAAGAACTTAAAAAACTACAAGATGCTCTTGAACCCTTTACCAATGAACTTGGGCGACTTTGGGATATGAGTAAAGGTAATTGGCAACATGTAAATCTTGACATTCTAAAAAAGTATGCTGAATTTTTACAAAGAGACAAATCATTAAAAGAACTTGCAGAAATGCTTGGCAAAATGCAACAAGCTGAGAAAGAGTTCGAAGAAGAGCTTTTTTCAAATATTCAACTGAAAACTGAATGGAAAGTTGAACATGCAAGTAAAGCTGACCTGATTGGAATTCATGAAAGTGATGATTTGAGTAGTTTACTTGCCTCTGAAACTGCTCAACTTGCTGACAAAACGATGCAAACTGTTTTCTTTAAAAAGTTTGCAGAAAAGAAACTTCAAACTTTCGAGTATCAAGCAAGAATGCTTTCATATCGCGAAGAAGAATTTGAGGATAAAAGACAAAAAGAAAAAGAAGATGCGAATGGTCCATTTATTATTTGCGTTGACACAAGTGGTTCGATGCACGGAACTCCTGAAACAGTAGCCAAAACAATTTGTTTTGCAATATTAAAAATAGCAATACGAGATAATCGTAAATGTTACCTTATTTCGTTTTCTACAGGAATTGAAACATTAAACTTGACAGATTTGAAAAACTCACTAGAAAAAATCATTTCTTTTCTTTCTATGAGTTTTCACGGTGGAACAGATGCAACACCAGCAATGAAGGAAGCACTTAGAATGTTGACAACCCAAGAATATAAAAAGGCAGATGTTATTATGATTTCTGACTTTATTATGCCAGCGTTTGACAAAATAACTCAAGATAATTTAAAGGCAGCTAAGGACAACAAAACAAAATTTCATAGTTTAGTGATTGGAGACAGTAAAAATCCTGCAACAATTAAAGACTTTGATAATAACTGGTATTACGACTTAAACAATCAAGGAAGTATTTTGACACTTGTAAAAAACATAAAAGAACTTTAACGATTGACAAAATGCCAGCCGGTAACACACGCCTATGTTCACAGGCTGGCTGACGTGCATTTAGCAGGTTTTGCGCCCGCATTCACTTTGTCGCTGTGCGACAGCGAATATGCCCGCAAACCGCCCGTGCCCATAGCCTCGGTCGTTAGCAGCCATAGTAAAAAAAAAGACGGACTTGTTGGTGAAAAATCTTTGATGAACTGTCCTCTCTTACTCGACTTTTAGACTTTTCTATAGCGACAGAATTTGCTGACTTTCAAACTTTCGCTTGGCGGACAAGTCTTCGCAGATTTTCTAAGGAACGAATTCGGTTTTTAGCTTTTACGATTAAGACAAATCAAGAATGAGGACAATTATACATATGATTTTAATTTAATCTAAAAAAACTCATTAAATTATCAAACAATTGGTCGCATAAACCTTGGGCTGACCACCCAATGTGACAACAAAACAAAAAGTGGAGCTTAGAAACCACTAAAAAAACGGGGACAACCGAAAAACCATAATAGTAGGAGATTTAAAATCAAATAATATGAAAATTTCAAAAAGTACGCTTGGGGTTATTTTACTTATTGCCTCAATATTATCGGGAATTTATGGGATTATGTTAAGAACAGGTGCAGAGTCGAGATACTTTACTTGGGTGTCACCTTACACTCAGTTTGAAACAAAAACATTTATGTATATGGGAATTGGTATTATAGGTATAATTATCAGTTTAGTTTTAGTTTTTAGCAAAAAAGAAAAAGAATAAACATAAATCAACCTGTGTTTTAACTGAGAATTGTTATTACTAATTTAATATTTTTATCATATTACAGTATCTTTATAAAATTTATTTCCCTCCTCAAATATAATATTTTGAGGAGGGAAATATAAACTTAGAAATTATTCCGCAAACTCTGACAAATTCTGGTGATTTTGTCGTTTTGTAAATGTAACTGCACAAAGAATATGTTTTCAGCGTTTAATCAGCTGACAACAAAACAACCAGATACAACCAAACTACGGCTGCTAACACACGCCTATGTTCATTGGCTGGCTGATGTGCATTTAGCGGTCTTTGCTCCCGCATTCACTTTGTCGTTCCACGACAGCGAATGCTCCCGCAAACCGCCAAATGCCCATAGCCTCGGTCGTTATGGCTTATAGTAAAAAAGGAAAAAGACAGACTCGGTTGCTGAAAAATCTTTGATGAACTGTCCGCTTTTACGACATAAACAGACGAGTTTTTTTATCGCGAATTTGCGCTTTTTCGTGCATTTGCTTGGCGGACAATTCCTCGCAGATTTTAAAGGAAAGAATTGGACTTTCAACTTTTAGACTACAAACTATAGCGACTGAAATTGAGAGCATAGCGGTTTGACAAAATAAAAAAACGAATTGTTATTGGTTTAAAGTGAGTTTGCTCGCTTCCGGGCAGAAATCGGTTTTCGGCGGTTCGACAAGAAAAGAAACTTAACGAAATGACTTCTGTTTTATCTGAATTTGTTCGTTAGCGGGCTGAAAGTGGTTTTGACAGCGACAAATTGAAAGAAAAACGACTTCAAAACTTGAAAATTCAGTCGAAAATTCAAACTTTCAGTGGTTTGACAACTTTCAGACAAGAAAAAAGATATATAAACTTTTTGACTTTAAAACAAAAGAAAAACTGCTGAAAAACATTGACTTATAAACTGAAAACCTGATATTTTATTCGTTAATTTGTGCTTGTTTCAGCGGTTAGACTTTAAGAGAAAAGAAAATTTAAATTTAACGACAATTTGTGCGGTTTCGGTTGGAAAGTGAGGTTTAACAGACGACTAAATTGTGGTTTTCGGGGTGAAAGCTCACTAAACGGCTGAAATTAAAACGACTGAACGAAGCAATACTACAAAGCCATAACACACGCCTATGTTCACAGGCTGGCTGACGAGCACTTAGCGGGTTTTGCGCCCGCATTTCCCTTGTCGTTTCACGACAGCGAATACGCCCGCAAACCGCCCGTGCCCATAGCCTCGGTCGTTAGCAGCCATAGTAAAAAAAGAAAAAAGACGGACTCGGTTACTGAAAAATCTTTGACGAACTGTCCGCTTTTACGACATAAATAGACGAGTTTTGTTATCACGAATTTGCTCTTCTTCTGGCGTTTGTACGGCGGACAATTCCTCGCAGATTTTAAAGGAAAGAATTGGACTTTTAGCTTTTGCGACTATGACAAATAACGACCGAAAATTTGAGTGTAGCGGTTTGACAAAATAAAAACGAATTGAAAGTGGTTTAAAGTGAGTTTGTACGCTTTCTGGCAGAAATCGGTTTTCGTCGGTTCGACAAGAAAAGAAACTTAACGAAATGACTTCTGTTTTATCAGAATTTGTTCGTTAGCGGGCTGAAAGTGGTTAGCGTGTAAACTTGACGAAAAGAAAAAACAAAACAAACTCACTGACAACCCGAAAAAAGAGAAAACCCGTTTCGGGCTGTCGTGAAAGTGCTTAAACGAAAAATTTTTCGACTTCGTTTTCGCTTTTCGACTTTAAAACTGACAGAAAAAACAAATTAAAAACCTGAGTTCGGGATAATGAGTTCCCAAATATTTCAATTTTTGGGGTATTGAATTTCAATCAAGCAAAATAGTTCTTTTGCCTGACTTATTAAATGCCTCTCAAAATTTGTTTTATTGAAATAAAGCTAATTGACCATGCTGTGACTGCACATCAAACCTAATGGATGGTTTTTTTTCGAAGAAACAGTATGCAGCCAATGCTGAAATAAGGTTCATTAGAAAGTTGTGCATAGCCCTGTGTCTGGTATGCTCTACTTGGCAGATATTTTTTAATTCGTCGTTAATTGTCTCAATAACAGACCTTTTGCGAAGGAGTAGTTTGTCGTAAGAGCTCATTAGTTTGTTTTTCATGTTATTTCTAATGCCAGTAACAAGCTGTATTCCATTATTGAAAAGTGTTTCAAAAAGGGATGTGGAAATATAACCTTTGTCTCCAAAAAGTTTACCAAACAAATCTTTAGTAAGGGTTTGTAGTGTTTTCGGATCTCTATCATCAACGTTTCCAGGAGTTAGACAGAAGCTTAGCAATTCACCCTTGTCATTGCACACTAAATGGAGCTTAAACCCATAAAACCAGCCCATTGTGCTTTTGCCTGTTTGAGCAAATCCGTCAAAAACCTTGTTTCTTTTTATCCGTTTATTGTGGCAAACGCTTATTTTAGTAGAATCAACAAAGGTGATACCTGAGCATTTGCCAAAGCAAACAGTATTGATAAAAAACATTAATGGAACAAAAACCCTATGCTCTATCTCGACGAATCTATTGTATGATAGCTGTTTAGGAAATTCATTTTTCAAATGAACCCCAATAAAATGAAGGTAGTAATGTTTGAAATTTTTAAATGTTCCGAAGTGAAACATCAATAAAATAGTCATAATTTCACTGTCTGACATCTCACAAGAGCGATTACGGTGCTTTTTGCCGTCACATGGCAAAATTTGCTTTTTTGATATGTCTTTCGCATATTCTTTGCAAAAATCGTCTACAATGCAGAATATTTCTGTAATTTTGTCTGGGGTTAGCATAGCTGATAATTGGGGTTATTAATTTGGTTTTCAGCTACTAATATAATACTTTTTGTTAGGTTATGCAACCCCATTTTCACTTTTCTTATCCCGAACTCAGGTTAAAAAACAAAAAATCTGTATTTTTATTCGTTAATTTGTGCTTGGTTCAGCGGTTGGACTTTAAGAAAAAAGAAAATATTAATTTAACGACAAAATTGTGCGTTTTCGGTTGGAAAATTTGGTTTAACAGACGACAAAATTGTGGTTTTCGGAGTGAAAACTCACTAAACGGCTGAAATTTAAACAATTGAACGATACTAAACTACGGCTGCTAACACACACCTATGTTCACAGGCTGGCTGACGAGCACTTAGCGGGTTTTGCGCCCGCATTCACTTTGTCGCTATGCGACAGCGAATGCTCACGCAAACCGCCCGTGCCCATAGCCTCGGTCGTTAGCGGTAATTTAAAAAAAATAAAACAGCAACTCTATAAAACAAAGAATATAACAAAATAATTTAAATCTAATCAACAATCAAGTATGAAAACAAAAACTATAAATTTATTGACCATTTTTGCGATTACAATGATTTTCTATTCGTTCGATAATCCAAAAATAACTTCTGAAAAAAGTGAATATAATGACACTTTAACCATAAACGAAATTGTAAAAATAAATGCTGAAAAACACTTACATATGATAAGTAAAAAAGATTCAATCAACAATGTAACTACAGATATTTTAGCAATTGATTCTTTTACATTCAAACAAAATATCGATTTTAGAAAAAATCAAATTAATGATAGTATTAAATTGACAAATATTGAAAGTAAAAAAATGTATTACAAAAAAATAATTTATTTATTAGATTCAATTGATCAATCTTTAGGTCAACATGTAAATGATTTAATTTCATACAAATACAAATACACTATCTACACTAAATCGCCTATTGAAACATTATATGGTGTTAATAAAACATCAACAAAATCTACTTCAAAAACGACGAGTGTCTACTTGTATACAGATGCTACAATTTCACGACAAATTATTTGGTCACCAAGCGAGACTAAAGACAACATATTAAATCCACTTGAATATCCAGATTATTATAAAAGAATTGACAGGGTTGAAACAACGGAGCAGAATTGATTGAACTTTCAACTACAATAGTACGAAAAGAAAACAACAAACCGCTAACACACGCCTATTGTCATTGGCTGGTTGACGTGCGTTTAGCAGGTTTTGCGCCCGCATTCACTTTGTCGCTTGGGCGACAGTGAAGCGCACGCAAACCGCCAAATGCCCATAGCCTCGGTCGTTAGGTGCAATCCAAAAAAAAAAGACAGCGTAAGTTGTAACAAGAAAAAAGAAGAAATTTCAAGACCGAAGAATTATAAAATGAAAAATATATGCAACTAATCAAAAACAATCCTTACAGAATTATTGGTTTGCTTGCCGGAGCAACAGCGAGAGAACAAGACAAACAAATAAGACGATTAAAACAGTATCTTGATGCGGAACAAGAACCTGAAGGTGATTATAGTTTTCCGTGCTTTGGCGAATTTGACAGGTCTATTGAAATAGTTACTGAAGCTTCTGCGAAAATAAACCTTGATCAAGACAAAATGACCGCGTCTTTGTTTTGGTTTTGGAATGGAAATCCTATAACAGATGAGGTTGCGTTTGATGCATTAAAAAACGGAGATCCTGAGACAGCAATAGAGATATGGAGAAAATTAGCATACAATTCTGAAAACGAATATAATGAAGTCTCTAAACGAAATGCTTCTGCATTTCACAATCTATCAACCTTATATCTAGCTGAATATGGTATTGATGAAGACACACTTATTTTAAAACTATTATTTTTAGAAAGTGATTTTGTAATTGAATTTAAAAAAAATACGACTGCTGAAATATATAAGACAACAAAGACTGATCTTCAATTATTATTTTTAAATAATCTATTGAACGTTGAAGATATTGATATTTCTGATTTTGTTGATGCAATTTCAGATATTGATTTTGCTGCTAAAACGGATTTTATGAAGGGTTTAATTCAAAAACCTATTGAACAAATCGAACAAAAGATTGAAATTGCGAAGAACAAACGGAAATCTATTAAAGCTAACGGAGCTAAAGCTGGATTAGAACTTTATAAATCAACAAAAGATAATCTTGACCAACTTAAAAGAATTATTGGATTAAATGAAATAAAATATATTTCCATTGCAGATAAAGTTGCAAATGAGATTCTTCAATGTAGTATTGATTATTTTAATGATGCTCAAGAAAATGATAGTAAAGTTGACTTTTTGGCAAATTCTATGAAGTTAAGTCTATTAGCCAAAGAACTTGCTATTGGTAGTCTTACAAAAGAAAGAATAAAAGAAAGTATCAATACGCTTGAAGAAATGAAGGACAAAGAAATTTCCCAAGCAATAGATTTCATAAAATCAGTAAAAGATGCTTACATAACAAACGAAAGGTCTATAAGGGCAGAAGTTAAGAAAATTGAAGAAACCGATTTAGAGATACGATTAGGATATAAATCCATAAATAGGAGTGCGGTAGAAGATAATATTAAGAATTCTATTGATTGGCAAAAAGTAAATGTATTGTTAGTAGAAATCTTGTCTGATAATAACTTGAAAAAAATTAAAGAAAGTGATAAATCAGAACAGAAAAAAGAACTTATGGAGTTAATGATTTGGATAAAAGGTAACTCATTAAGAAGCTCTACAATATCAACAATAATTGAAAAATACAAAAAGATACCACCAAAGTTACCTTTTAAAATCATTTCTTCGGTTGTTACAAACACTGACAACAAACCATTATACACTAAATATATTCGTTATATTGGTTTAAAACTCAATATTGAAGTTATCGAAGACAAATCAGTTACTTTATTCATAAAATATATAAATCCTAAAGGTGTCGTTGACAATAATTCAAAAAACTCACCGGTTGGATATACACGTTTAGAAACTCAAAATATAAATAAACGTACAACGACAATTAATTTATTAGGTTGGGGGAATTCTGAAAAATGCACATACAGTATTGGCGAAAATACGATAGAAGTATATATTGATGAATATCTGATTCATAGTAAGAAGTTTATTGTTGATTTAGCGCCCTCAGAAAAATTAGAACTTGAATTGAAAAAAGCTGAAGAGAAATTAAAGGATATCAAAAATAACCTATACTTCAAATCTGAATTGGATACTGCAAATTCCGAAATGAATGTAATACAAGAATTTCAATTGTTTCGAAGTAGTAGTACTAAACAAAGACAAATTTCAGAGCAACAAAGAAAAATTGCAGATATTCAACAAAAAGCAAAGAATGAAAAGGAAAGACTTATTGAACAACAAAATAAAATCATAAACAAAATTAAATTGGATATACAAAATGCCGAATACTAATCTTTAATCAATAACACAATGAAGCGAACAACACTTTTATTTATTTTGATGGTAAGCATTAATTTGTTTACTCAAGCAGAAACATTAACAAGAGAAGATTTGGAAAAGGAGCTACAACCTTTGAAAACAAGTATTCAAACTTTGCAGAACGAAAATAAAAAGTTAAAGACTTTAAATAATGATATGGATTTAAAACTAAAACATATCAATAGCAAAGTAATTCAACTCACAGAAAAAACAGACTCTACAAATAACACTTTAAATCAGGCAACTTCAAAATTAGGATTACAGATTACTAACACCGAATCTGCTGCTAACAGTAAAATTCAAGCCATTGATGACAATTTAAGTAAAAATACTTTATGGGGCATTATTGGTGTATTATTAGCAATAATTCTTATTGGAGTAACATACTTCATTCTAAATAAAAAGCAAAGAGAAGATAAATCAGATGTAATAGATCAACTTAGCAAAACCAAATCTTCCATTGAAGAAAGCTTGGTAAAAGAGTTTGGAAAACAAACCGAACTGTTAGAGACACAGCTACAATTAATTGAAGAACAAGCAAAAAATCAAACCACAAAATCTTCAAATCAAGAAATTGACCACTCTTTAGCTTTGAAGGTAGCCGACGAGATTACACTTATTGAAAGAAATATTAGTTTGATGGATAAGGATGTAAAAGGGTTGAAACAACTTTCACGTTCTGTACAAAAATTGAAAGACAATTTAAATGCAAATGGCTATGAAATTCCAGAATTACTTGGAAAACAATTTAATCAAGGCATGAAATTAATCGTTGTGAGTTCAATACCTGACGATAATTTAAATAAAGGTGATGAAATTATTTCAAAGATTATAAAACCTCAGGTTAATCACGGAGGTAAAATGATACAAGCGGCACAAATAGAAGTTTCAGTAGGTTAACTCTAATAAAATAAAAAAATGAGAAATAAAATTGATTACGGAATTGACTTAGGCACAACCAATTCCGCTATTGCGAGAATGGAAAGTGGAAAACCCACTATTCGAAAATCTGACACACTAAAAGATACAACACCTTCTTGTATATCAATTACAAAGAAAAAGGACTTTCTTGTCGGTGATACAGCAACAAATGTGTATATTACAGATAATCGAAGAGCATTAAAACATTGGGAAAAAGGCTCTGTAAATACCTATATAGAATTTAAGCGTACAATGGGAACAACAGACCCAAAGGAAAGTTCCAATCTCGGCAAAACACTAAGTTCCGAAGAATTATCAGCAGAAGTATTGAAAAAGCTCAAATCTTATATCATTGATGAAAATGTTAACTCTGTTGTTATCACAGTACCTGCAAAATTTCTGAATCCTCAGAAAGATGCAACCATGAAAGCAGCCAAATTAGCAGGTTTTAAACATGTAGAATTAATGCAAGAACCAGTTGCTGCCGCAACAGCATATGGTTTGAGTTCGAAGAAAAAAGATGGTTATTGGTTAGTTTTCGATTTCGGTGGTGGAACTTTTGACGCAGCATTAGTAAAGGCAGAAGAGGGAATACTAGCAGTAAAAGACACTGCTGGTGACAATTGGTTAGGAGGTAAAAATCTTGACAATGCTATTGTTGACCAAATCATAATACCGTATTTGAGTGAAACTTATGCAATTGATTTTGTGCTAAACGATAACTCAAAACTACAAATGTTGCGAGATGCTGTTAAACCTTATGCCGAAGAAGCTAAAAATCAATTGTCTTTCAAAGACTTTCATAACATTCTTTCAAATCTTGGAGATTTACCTTTTGAAGATGAGAATGGTGAAGAGCCTGAAATTGATATAAATGTTAGTCAATCTGATATGGATAGAATTTTATCTCCATTTTTTCAGAAAGCAATTGATATTACAAAAGAGTTGTTAGTCAAAAACAATTTAAAAGGTTCAGAGCTTGATGCTCTGATTTTAGTTGGAGGTCCCACCTATTCTCCAATTTTAAGAAGAATGCTGAAAGAACAGGTTACAGAAAATGTAGATACTTCTATTGACCCAATGACTGCCGTTGCAGTTGGTGCCGCTTTATTTGCTTCAACAATTTCAGTATCAGAGGAAGTAAAAGATGAAAGTCGGGATAAAACCAAACTACAACTTGAAATCAACTACGAAGCCACTACAGTAGAATTTGATGAAATGGTAAATGTCCAGATACTGAAGGATAAAACAGAAGGAAAAATACCAGATACAGTTTTCATTGAACTTACACGAGGAGATGGAGCATGGAGTAGTGGAAAAAAGAAAATTAACCCTGATAAGAAAACCCTTTTGGAAGTTATACTAGTTGAAGGATCTAACCAGTATGATGTTGCTGTTTTTGACGACTTAGGTAACAGATTAGAATGTCAGCCAAATTCTTTCAATATGTTACAAGGAATTGGCGGGTTAGATTCTATGACTGTTTTACCTTATAATATTGGCATTGCTAAGTATTTTGATGAGTTTGAAAAAGACCTATTTGAGAGTGTAAAAGGTTTGGAAAAGAATCAAAAAGTACCTGCAACTGGAGTTCGTAATGGATTGAAAACTCGAAAAGCTGTTCGACCCGGAATTATATCAGACATTATTCGAATTCCTATCTATCAGGGCGAACACAAGGCTGAAGGCACAAATCCATTGTTAAATAATTGGGTGTATGATGTTGTAATTACAGGCGAATCAATTCCAAAACTTTTACCTGAAGGCAGCGATGTTGATATTACAATAAAGGTAGATAGGTCTGAAAAAATGACTTTTTCGGCTTACTTCCCTGCAATAGATCATACAGAGGAATTAGAAGTAGATATTAAACAACCGGAACCACCAAAATCGGATTTTTTGAAAAAGGAAATTGCATTAGCTAAAAGAACCGCTAAAAAAGTAAATGATTCCGAAACTCTCTCAAATCTTGAGAAATTAGAAGAAGATGTTGAAAATATTGGAGTAACTGCCGATGGAAAACTCCAAATAATGGATGGACTTCGAAAAGAACTTTTAAAACTGGAACAACAGGAAAAAGATGTTTTGTGGCCGGAAGTAGAACAAGAGCTAAAAGATGCTTTTTACGAATTAGAAGACTTGATTGATAAAATCAAAAGTAATAAAGCAGATGGCGAACTGAATATGGAAAAAGTTGAAGCACATTTGGCTGAATATAGAAAACTGATTGAACATATAATATCAGAAAAGAATACAAAAGAAGCCAAAGCACTAGTAAGAGAAATTGGTCAACTTGATTTCGATTTACGAAACGCTGTTACAGGAAATGCAATGGATGCACAGGTACTGAAATCAATTAATAATGACTTTGGCAATATTAAATGGAAAAATGCAACCAAAGCAAGACAATTGATTAATCAGGGACTTCAATTAGCCAATGAAGGTAAAACTTCCGCAATAAGACCAATTTTAGTTCAGATTATTGGTGAAATGGCTGATGGTGAAAAATTAAAAGAAACATTGAGATAAGAATATGGAAAAGTCAATTAAAAACAAAGTACTTTTATTTTTGCTTTTGGTTTTCTCTAGTTCAGCTATTGCACAGCAAGCCAGTCTAACTATTGAAAATAGATCTATTCGTTCAATGACTGTGAAAATCATGAAAGGATCCAGTGGGAAAGGTACTCTATTCACAACAATTACAATAAGTGCTAACAGTAAAGAAACAGTTCATTTTTCTCAAACAGGTTATTACTTTACTAAAACAAAAGCTGTATTAAATGGAAAAGATCCTGTATATCAAAAAGGTCAACCATTTAAAGTTGTAAATGATGAAACCGGTTATTCTGTTTTGACATTGACCTTTGTAATTAAGGAATCTACAATTCCCCAAGTAACAGGAGGTCAACAAATTTCTAAATCTGAATTTGATCAAAACTGACATGGATAAGACAAATAAATGTATTCTACCCAAAAATTACTTACTTAATGAAAAGTACACAGTATTACTTTTCATTAAGCAAAGTAATAATGCCGAAACTTACCGTATTAAGGGTAAAGACGGAAAGTTATATTTTCTGAAGTTATTCAATTACTCAAAAATACACCGTTCGGCTTTTGATGCTGATAATAACCTGTTAGAAATTGAAATACTGAAAGGAGTTAAGCATGAAAACATTGTTTCATATAAAGATAGTGGTAATCTAATTTTTGAAGGGAAAAAATATGGTTTTTTAGTTTTGGATTTCATTGCTGGTGAAACATTGGCTGAAAAAATGAATAGAGAATCATTTTCAGTATATTTTGATGTAAAGCAGATTATTATTGATGTTTTAAAAGGTTTACATTATTTACATAGTCTTGTTGAGCCAATCATTCATAATGAAATCACGCCCCAAAATATAATGCTGGATATGTCTGGCGATATACCAAAAGCAATTATTATTGATTTTGGTTATGCAAGGTCATTTCTTCAATCAAATAAATCATATAATATTGAAGGATTGAATTTAAACTACGTTGCTTCAGAATGTTTCAATGGCATTTATTCACCGCAGAGTGATATGTTCTCTGTTGGGGCAGTTATGTATCAGATGATATTTGGGTTGCCACCTTGGCTAACTGATGTTTCTAATACAACTACAGATATAAAATGCATTGAAGAAAATGTAATTGCTGCCCGAAAGAAAAGATTATTTGTCAATGAAGTAAATTCTGATTTTGTAGACTTTGACGAATCAATTGAGTTAATTATAAAGAAAGCATTATCAAATGATACAGAAAGTCGTTTTGCCAATGCAAGCGAATTTACTTCGGCTCTAAATGGGGAAATTGACGTTGAAGATGTAGATAAGGTAGTGAAAGTAAACTCTTCGGATAAACCAGAAAAAAATATTAGAACACAAACGCCAAAAGGTAAAGGATTCAGCGCAATTGCTGGCATGAAAGATCTGAAAGAACAATTGCAACTTGATGTAATTGATGCATTATTAGACCCCGAAGAATATGCCAAATATGGTGTTACAATTCCAAACGGGATGTTGTTTTATGGCCCCCCGGGCTGTGGTAAAACATTTTTTGCAAAGCATTTTGCTGAGGAAGTTGGGTTTAATTTTATTCATGTAAATCCCGGTACACTAAAAAGCAGATATGTAAATGCTACGGAAGAAAATATCTCGAAGATGTTTCAAGAAGCCGAGAAAAATGCTCCAACAATAATTTTTATCGAAGAAATTAGTGGACTATTTCCAAGTAGAGATAGTGATGCTCATGAGATGTCAAAAAATGCTGTTGATGCTATGTTAGCAGAGATGGATAGAACTGGTGAGCGTGGAATCTTTGTTTTGTGTGCTACAAATTATCCTGAAAGAGTTGATTCTGCATTATTACGCGCAGGGCGTTTAGATAAGAAGGTATATATTTCTCCTCCCGATTTTGAAGCACGTAAAGCAATGTTTGAATTATATTTAAAATCTAGACCGTTAGATTTTGGTATTGATTATAACAAATTGGCAACTTTGACTGAGAATTATGTATCTTCTGACATTAAAGATTTAATTGTTGATGGAGCTTCAAGGCAAGCTCTAAAAATGAAATCACGTATTTCGATGTCAATTTTAGAAGAAATTATTTCAAACACAAAACCGTCTGTCCCTCTTCAGGAATTAAAAAAGTATGAGTTAATGAAGGCAAAAATGGATGGAGTAGTTATAGAGAAAAAAAATGATAGACCAAGAGTTGGTTTTTAAACTTTAAATTAAATCAGATATGGAAACAATTAGCTTTGACAGACTTTTATTGAAAACCGCATTTTGTTGTATGGCTTCTGATGGTAATATTGATAAAAAAGAAGTTACATTAATAAAGAAGTTGTGTGAAAAATCACCAGTCTTTAAAGATTTTGATTTTAAAAAAGAAATAAATGGATTGGTCAATAAATTAAATGCAAATGGCAAGGACTTTATCAACTACTATTTTAGTTTATTGAAAGACGCAGACTTGTCATTAGAAGAGGAATTAGCTTTAGTTGAGTTCGCTGTTGAAACGATAAAAGCAGATGAACAAATTGAATATTCTGAAATAAAGTTCTTTAAGGCTATCAGACACAATCTGAAATTATCAGATGAAAATATTTTGGATAAACATGATGATATTGAATTTTGGTTAGAAGATGACATTTCAACAGTATCAAACATTGATAAATTAATTAATCAATATCTTGAAGTAGCTAATTTGCCTCAATTTGAATTGATTTCCTCAAACGATATTGAAATGTTGAAAAATTAAGTATTATGAAGAATACAATTAAAATTGTACTTGCTATTTTACTTTTTCTATGTCTTGCAGATATGCCCTATGGTTTTTATCAGTTTGTAAGATTTGCTGCAATGATTGGATTTGGAATACTTGCATTTCAATCAGCAGAATCAGAAAATAAATCATTTTTGATTATTTATGGGGCATTAGCAATCTTGTTTCAACCATTCTTTAAAATTGCATTAGGGCGTGAATTGTGGAATATTGTTGATGTAATTGTTGCCATTGGTCTTATTATAACATTATTCTTAGACAAGCAACAAAAGAAAGACTAATCGCCCAAAAAGCAAAAAAAGCCACAGCAAGTTAGTGTTTATTATTAAACGTCTTGCAGTGGCTTTTATAGCTTTTTGATAATAGGCAGAGCAGTCACAGCACATTGTTTTTTTGCTCATTTAGAAGTCTACAAACAGTTAGAAACAAAAAAAACAATGAGCTGTGGAGAGTTGATTGCAAAGCAATAATTACTAACAGAATCATTGTGAATAGTAGAAGAATAATTTTTATAAAAAACTAACAAATCACATTGTTAATCTGAAAAAAGTATTTATATTTGTTGCACAAATAAACCTATTTACAAATCTAAAAACTAACCTATTATGGCAAGTATTTCTGAAACTGGTCACGCCAACAACGTGGCAAACCTGGAAAGTTTAATTATTTCGGCTACTGCTTTTGGCACAGGCTACAATCCTTCAAAAGAAACTCTTAAACTTCCCGCATTACAAGTCCTTCTTTCCGCTTCAAAAGACTCATTAAACACTGTAAACATTGCACAATCTGCATACTCAAACGCAGTATCAGCAAGAGAATCCGCATTTGAGCCTTTTAGCAAACTTATTACTCGTGTAAACAACGCACTAAAAGCTTCCGACACCACAGTTCAAGTTGATGAAAGCGCACAAACCATTGTTCGCAAACTTCAAGGCAGAAGAGCAAGCGCAAAAATTACAGACGAAGAAAAGAAAGCATTAGAAGCCGAAGGCAAAGAGGTAAATCAAATCTCAGCGACACAATTAAGTTACGACAGTCGTTTAGAAAACCTTGACAAACTGATTATGCTGCTCGAATCTGTTCCCTATTACAAACCAAACGAAGAAGATTTGAAAGTTGAATCACTAAAATCCCTACAGACCGGTTTGAAAGCAAAGAATAATGATGTAGTTGTAGCAAGTATTCAACTAAGTAACGCCCGAATTACAAGAAACGAATTACTATATAAACCACTAACCGGTTTAATAGATGTAGCTTTCGACTTTAAAGTTTACATTAAATCCGTATTCGGTGCAACAAGCCCCCAATACAAACAAATCTCTAAATTGAAGTTTGTAGACAAGAAGGACTAAATACAAAACACAAACTGCGGTTTGCTAAAAAGCAACCGTAGTTTGTAAACAAACAACCTATAAATGCAAATAGCAACCCTAAAATATGAAACTATCTCCCCGAATTGTGGAATAACCTCCCCGATTTGTAGAATAGCTCCCCATATTTATAAAGTAGCCTCCCCGATTTATAAAACAGTCTCCCGCATTTATAAAGTAAGCTCCCCAACTTATAGAATAGACACCCAACTTTATAAAGTAGCGACCCCGATTTATGAAACAAGCTCCCCGAAGTTTAGAATAACGACCCTAATTTATAAAGTAAGCTCCCTATATTATCAAACAGCGACCCAGACAGAAAAAACAACTGAGTGTACGACAGAAACAAGACACACTAACTATCAATAAGACAACATATTGAATGAAATGGACTGCACCTAACACACGCCTATGTGCATTGGCTGGCTGACGTGCATTCCGCAGGTTATGCTCCCGCATTCACCTTGTCGTTCCACGACAGCGAATGCTCCCGCAAACCGCCAAATGCCCATAGCCTCGGTCGTTAGGTGCAAGCGAAAAAAAAAGAAAAAGACTGCGATAATTAGCAGAATTACAGGACATAAAAGGAGAATCTAAACTAACTTTGCAACATGGACAAACTGACCAAAGAGCAGAGAAAAAAGAATATGCAAGCGGTCAAAGCGACTGGTTCAAAAATTGAAGTTGCTTTGGCAAAATCGCTTTTTGCAAAAGGTTATCACTACCGAAAAAACGACAAAAACGTTTTTGGAAAACCTGACCTAACATTAAAAAAATACAAAATTGCAATATTTGTCGACGGTGATTTTTGGCACGGAAAAGATTGGGAAATTCACAAAAACGACCACAGAACGAACCAAGAGTTTTGGAATAAAAAAATAGAACGTAATATCCAACGTGACAAAGAAGTGAATCAAAAGCTTTATAATCAGGGTTGGAGTGTTTTAAGGTTTTGGGGTTCCCAAATCGAAAAAGATTTGCTAAATTGCACCCTCAAAATTGAAGAGCTAATCAACGAAAAGAAAATGAACTTTACCGAAAAAATATCGCTCGAAGAATTCAGCGGAAAACGCTTTAAAATCAGAGTAGTAGAGCCTGAATCCAACAAAGATGCAGTCTTAACTCACTATCTGCACAACCACTTAAACGGAGTGTCGAAATTCTATAAAAACGATGCGGTTGAATACACGAAGGAAATTTTACAATATAAATATCCTGAAGAAACTATAACAACAGCAGTTGCCGAAGAAGCATTACAATATGGACTTTTCGACACCTTTGAAGTTCCATTTCCACCAACTGAAAATCCAAAATTCAAATTTATTGATTTATTCGCAGGAATTGGTGGCTTCCGCATGGCTTTACAAAATTTAGGCGGAAAATGTGTATTTACGAGCGAATGGGACAAAGAAGCAAAACGAACTTATCGAGCAAACTTCGGTGAAGTGCCATTTGGAGATATAACTAAAGAAGAAACAAAGGCTTATATTCCAGACAATTTTGACGTTTTATGCGCTGGTTTTCCGTGTCAAGCTTTTTCAATTGCCGGTAAACGTGGCGGGTTTGAAGATACACGAGGAACATTATTTTTTGATGTTGCCGAAATAATTAAAAGAAAAAGACCGAAAGCCATTTTCCTCGAAAACGTAAAAGGACTGAGAAATCATAACGGCGGGAGAACATTGGAAACAATTCTCAACGTGCTAAGAAACGACTTGAATTATTTTGTTCCTGAACCGCAAATCGTTAATGCAAAGGATTTTGGAGTTCCTCAAAACAGAGAAAGAATTTATATCGTTGGTTTCCGGAAAGACTTGGATATTACTGAATTTGAATATCCTAAGCCAACAAATACAGACGTAAAATTTGCTGACGTAAAAGAAGAAAGTGTACCAGCAACTAAATACTTTTTATCAACCCAATACGTTCAGACTTTAATAAATCACAAAGAGCGACACGAAAGCAAGGGTAACGGATTTGGCTATGAAATAATTTCTGATGATGGTGTTGCAAATGCAATTGTTGTAGGTGGAATGGGTCGCGAGAGAAATTTGGTATTAGACAACAGAATAACTGATTTCACACCAACTACGCACATTAAAGGCACAGTGAATAGAGAGGGAATACGAAAAATGACTCCGAGAGAATGGGCAAGACTTCAAGGTTTTCCGGATAATTTTGTAATTCCAGTTGCTGATGCTTCCGCATACAAACAATTCGGCAACTCCGTTGCCGTCCCTGCTATTCAAGCAACTGCAAGTAAAATAATTGAAAGAATTACGAGCAATGATACAAAAAAGAGAAAGTAAACTGTTTGTTCAGTTATCGTCAACTATCGACAAATCACGTTTTGAAGAAATGTCTCGAAATGCGAAAATTGAAGAATTCTTAAAGCCAGAAGGAACTGCTTTTATTGAAGTGAATTCATTAAAACAAGCAGTTGAATTTTGTCGTGAGTTTATTTCAAGATTTAATTTAAGCAGCTCAAATTGGTTGGGTGGCTTGATAGTTGATGACAATTTCAACTTTATTGCTCGTGTCTCATATAATGGTAGAGTTTGGAATAATACAGAAGATAATTGGAAAATCGCTAAAGAAATTGCTATATGATATCAGGTAACAAAGGAGAATGGAGTGAGATTTATGCATTGTTTAAGTTGCTTGGCGACAAACAATTATTTGCTGGAGATGCTGATTTAAAGAAAGTTGAAGAATTATTTTATCCGATTATTAAGATAATCCGTAATGAAAGCGCTGGTAATTTTGAATACGCGCTAAATGATGATTTAGTTATTATTTCGGGTGGCGAAGAAGAATTAAGAATTCCGGTTAGCACATTTATTGACCAATCCGTTATTCTTTTAGCCAAAATTAAAGAGTCGACAGGTTCTTTCAATATTCCTGAAATAGAAGAGTTTATGACAGCCGTAAACTGCCATACTTTGAAAGCTAAATCGACTTCAAAGACTGACATTCGAATTGTAATTCACGACCAAAGAATTAATCAAACAGCTGAATTAGGATTCAGTATAAAATCACAATTAGGAGGAGAAGCAACTCTTTTAAACGCAGGAAAAACTACAAATTTCATTTATAAAATCGACAACTTCAGCCCAACTACTGAAGAAATAACAAAAATCAATGAAATAGATACAAGAAGTAAAATAAAAGACAGAATTGCTGCCATAAACGAGAAAGGCGGTAATCTGACTTTTATAACTCTCGAACAAAATATTTTCAAAAACAATTTAGTGCTAATTGACAGTCTTTTGCCTAACATTTTAGGCGAAATTATTAAAATTTTTTTTACTTCAAATTTAAGCACAACAGAGGATTTAACCACAAATATCAACCAAATCAATCCTCTAAATTACGACACTCAATTTGCACATACTTTCTACGACTATAAAATTAAACGATTTTTGACTGATGTTGCTTTAGGTATGACACCGTCAAAAGTTTGGACTGGCATTTATGATGCAACCGGTGGCTATCTGATTGTGAAAGAAAACGGTGATGTTTTGTGTTATCACATTTACAACCGGAATCAATTTGAAGACTATTTATTTGCCAACACAAAACTTGAAACTGCAAGCAGTACAAGGCACGAATTCGGGAAAATTTACGAAGAAAACGGACAACTTTTCTTTAAATTGAACTTACAAATACGATTCAAATAAAACCAATCGCCAGCACCTAACACACGCCTATGCGCATTGGCGGGAACATTGCACTTAGGAGGCTTTGCTCCCGCTTTTACTTTTGTAGCAGTGCGACAGGAAATACGCCCGCAGACCGCCAAAGCCCATAGCCTCGGTCGTTATGTGTCATAGTAAAAAAAGACAAAAGACGCATTTGTTGCTTTAAAATCTTTGACGAACTGTTCGCTCCTACTCGACTTTACGACTTGTCTGTCGGTCAAAATTTGTTGGTTTGCTAACTTTTGTACAGCGAACAATTCCTCGCAGATTTTTAGGGAAGAATGGGACTTTAAACTTTTCAGACTTCGACAAGTAACGAACGAAATTGGAAATTGACGTGTGGAATTTTAATATAAGAAAACCAAGTTCGCTTATTGCTGAATTTGCTCATTGGCGGGCGGAAAGTGGTTTGCGAGCAAACTTGACGAAAAGACAAAAAAAATACAAACTCACTGACAACCCGAAAAAAGAAAAAACCCGTTTCGGGCTGTCGTGAAAGTGCTTAAACGAAATTAATTTCGTATTCGTTTTCTCCATTTTTCGAATTTACATTTTATATTTCACGACTTTTAAACCAATTTTCATTACGACTTTAAATATAAAAAACTCAAATTCAACGACTTTATGACAAAATTAAAGCGACTTTTTTTGTTTATTTGTCTTTGTTTTGCGGTTCGACTTTAAGAAATTTAAAACAAGAAAAAAAATAAATCAACTTTTGTCATTTTCGGGCTGAAAAATCTATTAACGAAACTTCTAAACTTCGGTTTGCGTGGTTTTGCTCATTGTTTCAGTTCGATGTTTGTTCAACAAGTTGACGCAAACTACGAACACATAACACACGCCTATGTTCACAGGCTGGCCGATGTGCACTTAGCAGGTTTTGCGCCCGCATTCACTTTGTCGCTGTGCGACAGCGAATACGCCCGCAAACCGCCCGTGCCCATAGCCTCGGTCGTTAGGGCTTATAGTAAAAAAGGAAAAAGACGGACTCGGTGGCTCAAAAATCATTGACGAACTGTCCGCTTTTACGACATAAACAGACGAGTTTTGTTATCGCGAATTTGTGCTTCTTCGGGCATTTGCTCGGCGGACAATTCCTCGCAGATTTTAAAGGAAAGAATTGGACTTTCAACTTTTAGACTACAAGCTATAACGACTGAAATTGAGAGCATGACGGTTTGAAAAATTAAAACAACGAATTGTAATTGGTTTAAAGTAGTTTTGTTCGCTTCCGGGCAGAAATCGGTTTTCGGAGGTTCGACAAGAAAAGAAAAAAACTTAACGAAATGACTTCTGCTTTATCTGAATTTGTTCGTTAGCGGGCTGAAAGTGGCTTTGACAGCGACAAATTGAAAGAAAAACGACTTCAAAACTTGAAAATTCAGTCGAAAATTTAAACTTTTAGCGGTTTGACAGCTTTCGGACAAGAAAAAAGACAAATAAACTTTTTGACTTTAAAACAAAATAAAACTACTGAAAAACATTGACTTATAAACATAAAAACTGAGATTTTATTCGTTAATTTGTGCTTGTTCCAGCGCTTAGACTTTAAGAGAAAAGAAAATTTAAATTTAACGACATTTTTTTTGCATTTTTGGGTTGGAAAGTGCGGTTTAACGGACGAATAAATTTCGGTTTTCGGGGTGAAAGCTCACTAAACGGCTGAAATTAAAACGACTGAACGAAACTAAACTACAAGCCCTAACACACGCCTATGTTCACAGGCTGGCTGACGTGCACTTAGCAGGTTTTGCGCCCGCATTCACTTTGTCGCTGTGCGACAGCGAATACGCCCGCAAACCGCCCGTGCCCATAGCCTCGGTCGTTAGGGCCAATTATAAAAAAATGAAAAAACAAACAGTATTCATATTATTGAGTCTAATTTCATTTACACAACTGTATTCTGTAGAAACAGCTGAAAAGAAATATGTTAGAGGAATAGTACTTTATAAGTATTCGCTCGACAAGAATTATAAAGACCATTATTGTCGAGTAGACACAAAAATTCTTGTAGATTCTGTAAGTTATGATTTCATTCCGAATAATTCAGTAAATTATTCAATTATAAGTAAATACAAAGAATTAGAAAGTAATATTGGAAATGCAGTCGACTTTCAGACAGAAAATATTGAAACCTCTATATGTGTATTTTATCCAAATGACAAAAGATTCTCTTCCCATGACAAGGACTCAATTTTAAGTATTTACAAAGAAAACAACATATATGATTCACTAATTTACAAACCGGACTTAGAAGAAAGTACAACACTTCGAATTAAAAGCAACTCTATTTATATTGACGAAAAATCAGATACTGTTTTTATTGCGTTTAGATTTTATGGAAACGTAATTGTATATGAGAATTCATATTTTACAGAAAAGCATGAAAAAAAAGACGGAAACTTAAAGAATTCTATTGACAATTTCGTTTCAGAAGATTGTTCATGTCCTGAGAAAAGACACAACTTTAAATACGTTATTTTGAATAAAGTAGAAAAACTTGAAAAAATTTCGGACTGTGAGCTGAATATGTTGAAACTGAAATTATCAAAACTAAAAGACGTGAGACAATTTTTGTATGAATAAATAACTGGCCCTAACACACGCCTATGTTCATTGGCTGGCTGACGTGCATTCCGGCAGTTTTGCTCCCGCATTCACTTTGTCGTTTCACGACAGCGAATGCTCCCGCAAACCGCCAATGCCCATAGCCTCGGTCGTTATGTGCAAGTTTAAAAAAAAGAAAATACTAGATATGTTGAGAAAATAAGAGCAAATAATAAAACAACTATTAAAAGAAGTAATATGAATAATTCAGGCTATGAAATTGACTTTATTCCAGTTGACAGTGGAACGAAAAATGGTGATGCAATCACCATGAGAGTACATGAAAATGGGATAACTAAAATCTACGTGATTGACGGTGGTACAAAGGTTACAGGACAGAAAGTTGTTGATCACATTAAAGAGTATTATCACACAGAACATGTTGATTATTTAATCAATACTCATCCTGATTTAGACCATATTTCTGGATTAACAGTAGTTTTGGAACAACTGGAGGTAGGGGAAATTTGGATGCATAAACCTTGGGAACACGCACACAAAATTATCGACGATATAATTGACAATAGAGTCACTGTCAATAGCTTGACAAATAGAATTCAAGATTCTTTGAAAATAGCAAAAGAAATTAATGACACGGCAATTAAAAGAAATATAAAAGTATTTGAACCTTTTCAGGGCAAACAAATTGGCCATTTCAAAGTGCTGTCACCTAAAATGGATTGGTATGTTGAATTAATTAAAGGTTTTAATAACATGCCACCTTCAGAGACAAAAACATTTGCAACAGAAAGTAGTAGACAACTTTCAGAAGCTATTGACACTATTTTTGAAAACTGGAATATTGAAACACTTAGTGAAGATGGACAAACTTCAGATAAAAACGAAAGTAGTGTAGTATTGTATGGGCGAATTCCTAATCTTCAAATGTTATTAACTGGTGATGCTGGCTTACAAGCATTAACTAAAGCATATGACTATTCTATAACACAAGGAATAAATCTAAAGTCATGTAGTTTTATGCAGATTCCGCATCATGGCGGGCGGAGAAATATATCTCCGTCCCTTCTGAATAAACTCATTGGACCAATACTTTTAGTCAACTCTCCTCTTACAAAAGTTGCATATGTAAACACATCAAAAGATTGCCCAGAGCATCCAAAAAAATCTGTTTCAAATGCATATCAAAGACGTGGTGTCAAAGTCTATGCAACTAATGGTTCTATTAAATGTAAATATTGGGGATTTGAGCCAAGAAAAGGATGGACTTCAGCAACTCCAATAGGATTTTATAATCAAGTAGAAAAATAAATCATGAAAGAAATCATTCAAAAGTTATCTACATATAACATTTTCAATTATCTATTACCAGGAATCATTTTTGTAGCCTTTTTGAAGCTATTTACCGTGCACAATCTTGTTTTTGGAGATATAATTATCGATTTGTTCGTATGTTATTTCATCGGTTTAGTTATAAGCAGAATTGGTTCTTTAGTCATAGAGTATTTATTAAAGAAAATACGAATAATTAAATTCTCAGATTATAAGAAATATATTCAGGCTTCGAAAAACGATGAGAAAATTGAACTCTTTTCTGAGATAAACAATATGTATCGTACATTTATTTCTCTATTCTTATGTTTGCTATTAGTGATTGGTTATGATTCAATTAGAGATATTTTTGTCATCAACAAGACACTTGAAAGTGTGATACTATTCGTAGTACTAATACTATTATTTACTTTGTCTTATAAAAAACAAACTGATTACATTAGCAAACGAATTGATGCTCAACAAAAAGGAGAATAAAAATCGAGTAGGTAAAGGGGAATCTCACCCCTAAACCTCTCACAGAACCGTACGTGAACCTCTCGATTCATACGGCTCTTCATGATTAAAGGCACACATTAAGGCGTGAAACCGTGTTGCCAGTGAACAAATAGATTGGGGTAGCTTTTAGCAATACCCTGCAAAAATCTGAACGCTAACATCCATGGTCGTCGCCTGAATTTCCGATACTTATTGCGTACCCATTTGGCTAAACGAAAATTGATTATTCGGAACACTTCCCTTAGTGTGGATTTGCGGAATGGTGCATAATAGTTTATCCAACCTCGGATTTTCTGATTCAGTGAACGTGCTATCTGACTGATAGGCAAATGTACCCAACGGTGAATACCTGTTTCGAAAACAGCTTTCGTAATTCGGGTTATGCTCTTTTGACTGATAGCGGGTGTGAATCCTAAACGTATCTTGCCTCGTGCCTTAACGATACGGGGCTTGAATGTAAATCCCAGAAAATCGAATTTCTGATAATGTACTTTGAAAGGTGGTTGCTTCTTTTGGTTGAATCGGCAATAAACTACTTTCGACTTCTCCCTGTTTAATTCTAGTTTGCAGTCTTTAAATCGTTGTTTAATTGCTTCCAATAAACGCAATGCCGTTGTGATAGTGTGGCAATGTACCACTATATCATCGGCATACCGTTCAAATGGCATTTGGGGATAATGCTTATCCATCCATTTGTCAAACACTATATCCAGAAAGATATTAGCCAACACAGGGCTGATTACTCCGCCTTGTGGTGTGCCTTTGCGCTCACTGGATTTGAGTGTTCCATCTTGTAGTTGTACAGGTGCTTCGAGCCAGCGTTTCACATACAACAAGATATGTTTCTTGTCGGTATGATACATCACGGCTTTCATAAGCAACTCATGGTCGATATTATCGAAGAATCCTTTTATGTCGAGGTCTATCACCCAACTGTTATTCATACAGTTTATGCGACATTGCTCAACAGCTTGGTGTGCCGATTTATTGGGACGATACCCAAAAGAATTGACACTGAACGTCTTATCGACAATAGCTTCCAGTTCGGTGGCTATCACTTGTTGTGCTACTCTATCCACTACGGTGGGAATGCCCAAAGCTCGCATTTTGCCTTCGCCTTTGGGGATTAATGTTTGGCGCACAGCTTTAGGAAAGTAACTCCCACTTGCCATTCTGTTCCACAAGGGGTACAGATATTTGCGCAAATTGGCTGATACTTGCTCGACTGTTAAACGGTCGATTCCTGCGCTGCCGCCGTTGGCTTTCACTCTTTTGAAAGCTTCCATTACTTGCACTCGGGTTATCGGGTGCGACTTCTGTTTTTCTACGAAAATCATTCTTAAAACTAATTTTAAGTTGTTATGCATCTAAAAACTAATCATGTGAAGTCCTTCGCTCATCCCAGTTTTCAATGGGACTCTCTTGGGGTATATTCGCTACTACGACTTCATCTGTCCCAGAGACTGTACATTGCTACTTTCTGCATTTCCTATACAGGTTCTCTGCATTTTTGCTTTACATTACAGTTCTGGTTCTCCTGTTCCTTAATAGAGCCCAGACAGAGTTCTTGCCGTCTTAATGCCGTGCGGTGTGTAACCAGTAATCAGGATATCCGTTACACTCAGTCTCGTGAGGTCGCCCCCCTCTTGATTTTACCGCAGTAAATGTTATTTTCGACACTTCAATAACGGTTCACTTGCGTTCAACTCCTCTGTCCATACCCATACATTTTCTCGATGTAATTAGTAATTTTGTTTCCTCATATTTTCGCAAATAGAAATCACCACAAAATGTAAAGTAATAAAAAAGAGTCTTCATATTTGTGTAAACCAACACACAAAATAATGAAGACTCCGACACAAACCCTAAAAAAGGCATTTATGTGGTACAAAGTTAATGAATTACATTCAAAAGGACTCAATAAGAGTCAGATTTCAGTTGAATTGGGGATAGACCGTTCAACAGTTCGCAAGTATTTATTTATGGATGAGCAAAGGTTTTTAGACTGGATTTCGGTTGCACAACATCGTCCTCACAAGTTGAAGGAGTATCGGCATTTTGTAAAAACAACCTTGGAAAGTCATCCCTATTTGTCGGCCTCTCAGGTAGAAGATTGGTTGAAAGAACATTATCCGGATTTGCCGTGTGTTCACAGCAAGACAGTCTATAATTTTGTGGAGCAGATACGTAAGGAGTTTGACATACCTAAAACACGCTCTAAATCATTTCGTCAATACGAGAAATTACCCGAAACGGCTTATGGCGATCAAGCTCAGGCAGATTTTGGCAGTTTTCATATGCCATGTAAAGATGGCGGCAGGCGTAAAGTTTATTTTTTCGTCATGATATTGAGCCGTTCCCGTCAGAAGTTTGTAAGTTTTCAGGATAAGCCCTTTACAAGCCAAACAACCATTGAAGCGCACAACCAGGCATTTGAGTATTTTGAAGGTCAGCCTGATAAGATAGTTTATGACCAGGACAGGGTTTTAATGGTTGATGAGAATCTTGGAGATTTGATATTAACCCGGGAGTTTCAACTTTACAGTTCGCAGATGACTTTTACACCTGTTTTCTGTCGTAAAGCAGACCCTGAAAGTAAAGGAAAAGTAGAAAATGTAGTAGGATATGTAAAGAAGAACTTTCTTAGAGGTCGTACTTATACCAATGCAAAGTCACTCAATGAATCAGTTCTTGATTGGCTCACTCGCACAGGAAACGGCAAAGTACATGCAGGAATACAGAAGATACCGCACAATGAATGGATTATTGAACGAGATTACCTGCACCCATATTATAAACAGATAAAGGTTGTTGACAGCTTGTTACCTTATAAGGTACGCAAAGACAATACAATAAGCTATAAAAGCAATTTCTATACCTTACCCTTAAATACCTATAAGGGATCAGACACAACAGTTCTGTTGAAGGTTGAAAATGAAACCGTTTTTCTTTATGCAAGCGATAAAACCCTTTTGACAATGCACAAAGTATGTAACGAGCGCGGTTGCACTATCCGCAATACGGATCACCGTCGGGATAAAAGCCAAAGTCTGGAAGTTTTAAAAACAGAAGTGACTGAGCTTTGGTGTAATATACCCTCTTATGCATTGTTTATTGAACAGTTGACCGCCCAGAAACAACGTTATCTGCGGGATAACCTGCAACTATTAAAAACCAAGTCCGTGGGTATAGAACCTTTGTTTCTTGAAAAGGCAGTCCACTTCTGTATCGAAAGTTCCATGTTTAATGCAAATACACTGATACAAACAGCTCTTCACTACCAAAAGGAAAGTCAGGCTATCACTGCCAGTGTAATGCCCCATATAGAAATAAAAAACTCATTATCCGACCAAACCGGCTATGAGCCTCAAACCAGCAAAATAAACACCTATCAAACCATAATGCAATGATTGACCAGATAAAACAAATTAAACAGAATGCCGATTACCTGAGACTATCGATGATACGTAATCAGGCTGAAGCCATTATACATGCAGCTCAGATAGACAAACCAAACTACCTGGATTATACACACAATTTATTGGAGCGTGAGGTTCAACAGCGTAAACGCACAGACCTTGAACGTCGCATGAAAATGGCAAACCTGCCCCGTCACTATGATTTGGCAAACTACGATTACAAAGTATCTTCCAGCATATCTGAAAAACAAATGAAGGAACTTCGTCAAATGCTGTGGGTTGAACAAGTGTATAACCTGGTACTTATGGGGCCAAGTGGAACAGGGAAGTCATTTATTGCTGCCGGATTAGTAAATGACGCTGTTGCCAAAGGATATAAGGCTTATTTTACCACCATGGAAGATCTGATAAGCATGCTCAGGATGAAGGAAATTACAGCCACAGCTCTTTCTGCATACAACCGTTATCTGAAAGCACATTTAATAGCCATTGATGACATTATGCTTTTTCCAATCAAAAAGAACGAAGCAGTAGCTTTATTTAATCTAATCAATCATTTGCACGAACAGTGTTCACTGATAATCACCACCAATAAATCACCCAAACAATGGGCTGAATCAATGGACGATGAAGTGCTTGCAACGGCATTGTTAGACAGAATACTATATCGGTGTGAAGTCATAAAGCTCGATGGACAAAGCTATCGGATGGAGAATCGTAAGAATATATTTACTCCTGAATGAAAAATAGTTTGCAGAGCGTTGCTTTATCACTTCGCTAAAGCTCCGTGATAAAGCAACGCTCTGCAATGGAATAGCAATCTAATCTCTTTTTAAACTGGTGATTATTAATTGCGAAAAATTGGTGGCTTTTTATTTGCTAGTTACACTCGACTTACAACTGTCTGAAAATGAGTTTATCCTTGTCGCTCAATACCAATCCGTGACCCTGTCTAATTATTCGACAGGAAATCAGCACCACAAGGTGGTTTGGAAAATCCTCCTGAAAAGCTTATCCGATAGGCCGTTTATTTACTCTCTTGTCGGTGGTGAGACTTCTGTCATTGCCGTTCTTCTGATTGGTGACAACTCGTTTCTTTGACAAGCATAAATAAATTCTATCATCTCTATTAAAGTTATGTTACTTTTTCTAAAATATTTTCATACTTTAGTACCCTGAAGTAACGCAGGACACACAACCTGCACATAACACACGCCTATGTTCACAGGCTGGCTGATGTGCACTTAGCGGGTTTTGCGCCCGCATTCACTTTGTCGCTGTGCGACAGCGAATACGCCCGCAAACCGCCCGTGCCCATAGCCTCGGTCGTTATGGCTTATAGTAAAAAAGGAAAAAGACGGACTCAGTTGCTCAAAAATCTTTGACGAACTGTCCGCTTTTACGACATAAACTGACGAGTTTTGTTATCGCGAATTTGCGCTTTTTCGTGCATTTGTACGGCGGACAATTCCTCGCAGATTTTAAAGGAAAGAATTGGACTTTCAACTTTTAGACTACAAACTATAGCGACTGAAATTCTGGAAATAGCTGTTTGACTAAAAACGAATTGAAAGTGGTTTAAAGTGAATTTGCTCGCTTTCGGGCTGAAAGTTCATTTTTGACAACAACAAAAACAAAGAATATGAGTATAATTAGATTAACCACTTGTAACAATATCATTGAAGCCAATATGATTAAGCATACATTGGAAAATGAAGAAATTGAATGCTTCCTTACAAACAATAACTTCACGACTCTTATGCCTGGTTATAATGGAATTTTAGGAGCAGGTATTCAAGTTATGATTGAGGAAAATGACTTCGAAAAAGCGGTTAGACTTTTAAATCTTGAAGAGAAATCTGAAATAATAAAGTGTCCAAATTGCAATTCAGAGGATATTTCATTTGGACTAGGAGAAAACAAAGTGAGAAAAATTTTCATTGCGTTTTTTTCGGCTTTAATTGCAACTCCAATGGGTAATATAAGAAACACCTATTATTGCAAGAATTGCAAACATGATTTTAAAATACAATCGACTAAAAAAGAAAACTAAAATAAGATAATCGCTTTGGACGTTAAACGACTGACATTTAAACAACAGAATGACTCAAACTACAAGCCATAACACACGCCTATGTTCACAGGCTGGCTGACGAGGTATTTGGTAGCTCTGTGCCCGCGCGGGCTGCTCCGCTTGTCGACAAGTCGACAATCCCGCAACCCGCCCGTGCCCATAGCCTCGGTCGTTAGCAGCCATATTAAAAAAAAGAAAGATATGAAAACATACGAAGTTACATACAGATTAAATGGAGTAGTTGATACTTATTTCGTATCCCAATCAGAGACAAATTTAAGTTTTGAACTTACTAAGTTCTCCATAATTCATACAACGAAAACAAATTTGTCAGTAAAACATGATGACGATTTTGAAATTATAAACATCCAAGAATACAATTAATGATTTGATAATTATAAAATTATAATGATATGAAAGTATACTTTACGGACTTCTTCAATATCTCTTCTAAGACTTTGGAAGAATATGGTGCATTTAATATTTCACTCATAAATGACCTTCCTCTCTTCATTGACCCATTTTTACTATTTGGAAGTAAGAAACCAGAATACCAAGAATTACATAAAAACATTCTTTCATATCTAACATTTTTAAAATCAAAGTCAGAAAAAGGAATAAACCAAATTGCGCAAGTAAAATCGTGGTATCTATTTCCTGAAGTTAGACAGAATTGGTTTGGATATAGTAAAGTTGGAAATGGAGGAAGTGGTTTAGGACAAAAATTTGGTATTTCTATGTCCTCTTCAATGCATATTGTATTTGATGATTTAGGTAAAGAACAAATAACTCAATCTTCTCACCTTGAAAAAGCTGGACTTTTTGAAATTGGAGTTGGTAAGGATAATATTAGTGACTTTACAACAAATTTAACTAAGGACTTTTTGCTTACATATACTGAAACATTTGCAAAAGAATACATTGCTCCAGAATTATTACGAGAAGTAATGGTAGACAAGGTTTATTTTGATTATGAGTTAGAAAGGTGGATGCCTAAAGAGTTTACTCTTCCATATCTTTTCAATGACTTTGTTATTATAACACCAAGAGACATTCTGACAAAAGACGAAAACTGGATTAATAGCAATGATTTAAGAGGCGATTTTACGCGAATCTGTAAAAGTATTCCAAACGAGCAGCTAAGACACGAAATAGAAAATTACTTTCGACTGAGACTGCCTAAACCACCAAAAAACAAAAAGAACACACAAAGAGAGCTATCTATAGCAACTCAAGAAACGATAAGACAATTCCCTCAAATTATAAAATGGTATATAAAGCAAAAAGAGGAAAATAAAGAAGGTGCAAAAAACATATCAAAACTAAGAGTAACTGAGGTTGAGACTGTTTTTGTGAATCAAATAAGTGAACTTATTGAAACGCTTATTGAGAAATCTAACTTTTACGAAATTAGTCCCGAAAGTTCATTTGAAGAAGCATTAAAACGAGTAAACTACCTTAAAGACGTTATCGAAAACAATGATGGTTATAGACTTTTCTATGTTGACCATCACCCTATTAAAAGAGAAGAAGATTTACAAATTATATATCGTCTTACTTGGTATGCTTCAGATTATGACGTTAACAGAGAACCAAACAATGGACGAGGTCCAGTTGATTATGCGGTTTCAAAAGGTTCTAAGAACAAAACTTTAATCGAATTCAAACTTGCTTCAAACTCAAAACTCAAACAAAATCTTGAAAAACAGGTTGAAATTTACGAAAAAGCAAATAACACTCAAGACTCAATTAAGGTAATTCTATTCTTTGACGGTAGCGAATTTAGAAAAGTCACGAAAATCCTTAAAGAATTGAAATTAGAGAACAAACCAAACATTATATTGATTGACGCTGGACGAAAAATATCAGCTTCAAACGCAAAATAAAATATAAAATGATAATAGAACCTTTACTTAGTGGATATATTGACATTATTGAAAAAATCTTTAAAGTTATTGGGATAACAAAAGTCAAAGTCCTAGGAGTTGAAATTTCTATCAATAATCCAACAGGAAATATTGATGAACGAATAAAAAAAATAGAGGTTGCAAAGCAAAACCTAATAGATGGACTATCTGCAATTAAGGAACTTGAAGAAGAAGCTGAGAAAAATAAAAGGGAAGTCGAAAAAGCATTATTAAAAATCGAAACTCTTAAAACAAATAAAAATAATCTTGAAGAAGAAATACAATCCATTAAACAAGTAATTTCATCTGATGTTTCTGCATTTAAAAAAATTGCAGGAATCCCTTCAGAAAAGCAAATACGGAAAGAAAGAATTTTGGGTTTTATTAGTGGAGTTATTGCTTCAATATTAGCAAGTGGTATTTTTGCTCTTATAGTTCTGATATATAATAATTGGTCACAAATAATACAAATATTTAGAAAATGAAAATACCAGTATTTGTTTCGTCCCCTACTTCTTTAAGTACTAGTCAAGAAAATGCTAGAAAAAGAATCGTAAAATTACTTGACGAACTTGGATTTGAACCAAGAGCATTAGGCCGTTCAGATTATCCTAGTGATTTTCCATTAAAAGAAGTATTAGTAATTGCAAAACATTGTGCGGGTGGTGTTATCTTAGGTTTTGAACAGTTTTATACTGACTCTGGAACTTGGAAAAGAGGAACAAAAAATGAAACTACACAAACAGATGGTATAGTTTTTCCGACCCCATGGAATAATCTTGAAGCGGGAATTCTATATTCACTCAACAAACCCTTAATTGTTTTTAAAGAATCAAAAATAAAAGGTGGAATTTTTGATAGTGGAGCATCAGATGTATTTATTCATCAAATGCCAATTGGAACGATGTCAGCGGAAAGCAAACAAGCTTTAAAGGAAACTTTATTGAATTGGCAAAGAAAAGTAAGATCAAACTACTACGATGAATAAATACGGCTGCTAACACACGCCTATGGGTCATTGGCTGGCTGACGTGCATTTAGCAGGTTTTGCTCCCGCATTCACCTTGTCGTTCCACGACAGCGAATGCTCCCGCAAACCGCCAAATGCCCATAGCCTCAGTCGTTACCAGCAAGCCGAAAAAAAAAAGACAGAGTACGACATAGATTGGCTGACTTGAAATATACTTTTGCATTAATTTAAGGAAAGCTGAAAACTTTACAGAGTAGGCAAAATCAAAAAAAACTAAGAATTATGGCAAATTATTATTGCGAGTATTGTGGACAAAAATTTTCAAGTGTATCGAGTTTAACGGCAGCAAGTTGCCCTCGCCATCCAAATGGAATGGGAAAAGGAAAACACAAATTGTATGAAGGAAGTGAGAAGACAAAATACACATGCAAGTATTGTGGACAAACATTTAATTCTTTAAGCTCATTAACCGCAGCAAGTTGTCCACGTCACCCCAATGGAATGGGAAAAGGAAAACACGCTCCAGCTTTATAATTATGGAAAGTTTTACTGCTATAGATTTTGAAACCGCACAAGGTTATCGTTGGAGTATTTGTCAAGTTGGACTTATCCGGGTAGAAAATGGAATTATAACCAATGAATTAAACATATTGGTTCAACCTCCGAATAATTATTATTGGGATAGGTTTATTGATATTCATGGAATTACGCCCGTAAAGACAGCTAACGCTCCAACTTTTGATAAAATCTGGCACAAAGTAGAACCATTTATTAATGGACAAACCGTTGTAGCACACAACGGTTTGTCTTTTGATTTTCCTGTTCTTGCTAAAACTCTTGTGTATTATGGGCTACAAGAACCCATTTACGAAAAACATTGCACATATAGAATTTACAAGCAAGGGCTTAGTGTACTTTGCGAAAAACATAATATCCCATTGAATCATCATGACGCTTTAAGTGATGCAAGGGCTTGTGCTATATTATACATATTACATTTAATGAAAATAAAAAAATGAACTACTTAACAGAAAAGAGTATCGGAGAACTTTTAGAATATAAGTTCTTTATTCCATCTTATCAAAGAGGTTATCGCTGGACAGAAAGACAGATTGAGGATTTATTAGAAGATGTGAACGCTTTCAATCCAACTCCAATAGAAAAAACTAACAGTAAAACATGGTATTGCTTACAGCCAATAGTTGTTAAGATGTGTAATGATGAAACAAAAGAGAAAAACAATTTAGATGGAGTTTGGTACGAAGTAATTGATGGTCAACAACGGCTAACATCTATTTTTTTATTAATTCATTACGCCAATGAAATGTGGGTCGGAAAGCAAAAAATTCCCGAATTTGAAATAAAATATGAGACACGAGATGAAAGTTTTGAATTTCTTCAGAAACAAAAAATTGATGAAATTACAGACGAAACAGCAATTAACAATGACAATATAGATTTTCATCATATTACAAAAGCTTATAATAAAATTCATGACTGGGTAAGAAACTTCAAAACGAAGAACGAAAAGGACTTTGATAATAATGAATTTCAGTCCAAATTGAAAACAAATTCAAAAGTAATTTGGTATGAAGTTTCGACTGATAAGGATGCAATTGAGATTTTCACTCGCATAAATATGGGAAAAATACCATTAACAAATGCCGAACTGATTAAAGCTTTATTTCTTAATAGTTCAAATTTCCCAAATTCTGATAGAGAAGAAATTAGATTAAGACAATTAGAAATTGCCTCAGAATGGGATAGAATCGAATACTCTTTGCAAAATGATGAACTTTGGTATTTCATAAATAATTCAGAAAATGAGCTACCAACACGAATTGAGTTTCTTTTCAACATCATGAAAAGTATTGAAGGAATTGAAAATGGTAACGACCAATATTCTACGTTCCGTTTCTTTTCTGATAAATTCAAATCAAAAAGTAAAGTTGAAATTGATAATAATTGGAGAGAAATTAAAAGGATATTTCAAACTATTGAAGAATGGTTTTCAGATAGAGAATTATATCATAAAATTGGATTTTTGATTTCAGCAGAAACAGAGATAAAAGAATTACTGAAAGATGTCAAGGATATGCAAAAGCAGGAATTTAAGAAACAACTTGATATCAAAATTGCAGAAAAAGTGAAATGTGATAATTTAGAAGAACTTGAATATGGTCGGCATTTATATTTAGTTAGAAAAGTTTTATTACTACATAACATTCAAACCATGTTGAATAACAAAGATGAAACTATGCGGTTTCCGTTTATTCGATATAAGGATAAAAAGATTGGCTGGGATATTGAACATATACATGCAATTGCAACAAAAGTTAAAGTTAAACAAGAAGACCAGAAAACTTGGCTTTTAAACAATTTTGAGAAAACTGACCAACACGATAATATTAAACTTAACGAACAGATAGATAATTCTATAAAAAACAATATTCAAATTGAAGAATCTGATTTTCAATCGATTATTGAATATGTCTTAGGCGATGAAGATAATAGCATTCATAACCTTTGCTTGCTTGACAAGGGTACGAATCGTTCTTACAAAAATGATTCTTTTAAAAATAAAAGGAATAAAATAATTGAAAATGAAAAGAAAGGAACATTTATTCCAGTTTGCACAAAAAATGTGTTTATGAAGTATTATTCGAAAAGTTTGAAAGACTTAGAAATTTGGAATGAAAATGACCGAAAAGATTATTTTGAAGACTTAAAAAGTGTTATTTACAATACTAATCGTTAAGCTACATGAAAATTGAAAGAATAGAAAAAATAGCAAACAATATGAAAGACATTGACGGTAAGGTTTCTGCAAATGAATTGGTTGAACGACTTATATCCATATCGTTTTGGGAGTTACTCTCCGAAATATCAAAAATTCAAATACCTATAATCCAACGTGATTATGCTCAGGGCAGGAATAATGAAAAATCTAACAAAATAAGAATTTTGTTCTTAAACAGTTTAATAAAGGCAATTGAATCCGCAAATAGTCCATTAGAATTAGATTTTGTTTATGGAAATGTTGAGAACAACGTTTTTCAACCACTAGACGGTCAACAACGTTTAACAACATTATTCCTATTACATTGGTATATTGCTTTAAAAACAGGTTGTTTACATACCACGAAAGACCATTTTCTTAAATTTACTTATGAAACTAGAATTTCTTCAAGAGAGTTTTGTAATGAACTTGTTGATAAGGGTAATGAATTAGGCATTGGTCAGATAATAAGTGAAAATATTTCTGACTCAAAATGGTTTTTCACATCGTGGAAAAAAGACCCCACCATTAAAGCTATGTTAGTAATGCTTGATAGTATTGAAGAACGATTAAAAGGAAAAAGTGATGAAGAATTAAAGATTCTGTGGCAAAAGCTAACTTCGGAAAATCCTCCAATCACTTTTCATTTCAAGCAACTCAACGATGTGGGTTTAACAGATGACCTTTATATAAAAATGAATGCCAGAGGAAAAGCATTGACCGAATTTGAAAACTTTAAAGCTCGATTTGAAAAACATATATTTGAAAAAGAGTTTGAAAAAGAACTTTCTTTAACGGAAAATAATAAGGCACAATGGAAAGAAGTAATAGAAAACACATTCTCTCATAAAATTGATACTGTTTGGACAAATTTATTTTGGAAGCACAGAGGAATTGACAATCAGATTGACAATGAATTTTTGAAATTTGTTGCCGGTATTGCTATTAATTGCTATGCTCAGAATCAAGATATATATATAAATTTGGAGGATGAACTGAAAATAAGAAAAATTCTCGAAGAAAAGAAAGAAAAAAACATTACGGATGAAGCAATTAAAATAGAAAGGATTGAACGAAGAATTGCGTCACTATTTAATAATCCTGCTGATGTAAATCCATATGATTTTCCAACAAATATCTCTTTCAAATACCTAAAAGATTGTTTAGATGTTTATTCTGTAAATCTTAACGATGAATCTTCTCCTGTTAATTTACAACTTTGGGATTATGCATTAATCAAAAAGATAAAAATTAATAGTACGATTGAAATTGAAAATAACATATTTATTGAATTTATTAAAGAATCCGAAACATCTTATAAACAAAGAGTATTATTCTATGCTCAAACACAGTACATATTAAGCACCGAAACTATCCATTCTGAATCATTTACAGAATGGATGAGAGTTGTACGGAACATAGTACAAAATGCATCTATTGATAGTTCTTCTGCTTTTGTTGGTGCAATTAGTTTAATCAAGGAATTATCAAGAGGTTGTCAGGATATTTATCTTTATTTAGATAAAGAGAATATTAAATCGGGATTTGCAAAAGAACAACTGTTAGAAGAAAAATTGAAAGCTTCAATTATTATAAGAAACTCCGAAAATAAAGAAGTGATATTTGCTATCGAAGATACTAATTTTTTCAAAGGAAAAATCAACTTTGCGTTGTATTGTATAGGTTTTGAAAAAAAGGAGGATACATTTGATAAAGTTAAATTATTTTCAATATATAAAGTGATTAATGAACACTTAAATTCAAATAATTTATCAAATAAGTTTAGAAGTGCGTTGCTGACAATTAAAAGTAATGATTATTACAATTACTGGCAATCATGGAGTTATGGTACTGATTCTCACAAAAGATGTTTAATAGAGAACGTTTTAGATTTAAAAACAAACTTCACTAATGGTTATTATAGAGAATATTTAAAGGACCTGATTTTAAAAATGACTGTTGAAGATTTAGATGAAATCCTGACTAAATTTTCGTGCCCAAAAGAAATGCCAAATTGGAAATGTCAATTAATTAAAAAGCCTGAATTGCTTGATAAGTATTGTCAATACCACTTTTTCGGTATTTTAAATGATAATTCTGCATGTTTATTATTTGGTTGGAAAAAAAGACCCAGTAATAGAGATGAGTGCAAATTGATTGAATAAAATCACCTCTGCCATCCTTTGTCTTCCTCTGCACCTATTTTTGCTCAAAAATACAAAGATATGGAACAGAATATTAGAATTAGACTATTAGAAAGCATTGGCAAAATCTATGAAGAATCAAAAAATTGCAAACTCGAACCTGCATTTTTTGATAAAGTTGAAAAAGAATTATCAGAGTTATCCAATTATTTTGAAATATCACTTACACAGTCGTTACTTGTGGCAATGGTTTTTTCGCTAAATTACAAAGGAGACACGGTAGATTTTAAAGATTTAACTGAATATTTCGATTGTAATCCTATGAAATTACTTGAGTATAGCGATGATTTTGATAATCTGTATTCAAAAGGAATTTTTATAAAGGAGAAGTCAAGACATAGAATTAAATTGGCTTTATCAAATGATCAGTTTACAATAAATGAAAAAGTTACAGAAGCCATTTTAAATAACATGCCATTGCCGAAACTTGGCGATGAAGAAGTTGGCGACGTATTTGAATTCTTAGAAAATATTTATAAAATTGGAGAACGACGCGATGATGATGAAATATCAACAACTGAGCTATTACTTCATACTATAAAATTAGTAAATTCAAGTTTACATTTTCCATTAATAAAAATGATTAACGATTTTGACTTTAAGCCGGAAGATACTTTTGTGTATTTGTATTTAATTTGGAAAACATTATGTGGAATTGAATCAATAGATGTTGATAGAACATGTAAAGGTGTTTTTGATAATCCAACTCAAAGAATAAAGTTCGTTCAAAAAATAATGTCAAATGAGAATGATTTAATACGTCAAAACTTAATTGAAATTGTCGAAGCAAAATTTCTTAATGACACTGAAATTAAACTTTCCGAAAAGTCGAATAAACTGATTGAAGATTGTGGTATAAAACTTTTGACAAAAAGAAAAGTTACTCAAGATAATCTAATTGCGCCAAATCAAATATTTACAAAGAATCTATTTTATAATGAATCAGAAGCAAAGCAACTTAGTATTTTAAAGCAAATTCTTCAGGATGAGAATTTCAGAGAAACACAAAAACGTTTAACATCAAAAGGGCTACCAAATGGTATTACTGCTTTGTTACACGGTTATCCTGGAACAGGTAAGACAGAAACAGTTTTGCAATTAGCTAAGGAAACCAACAGAGAAATTATTAAAGTTGATATTAGTCAATCAAAATCGATGTGGTTCGGTGAAAGTGAAAAGATTATCAAGCGGATTTTCACAAATTACAAGTCTTATGCGAAAGATTGTGAGCTAAAACCTATTTTGTTATTTAATGAGGCTGATGCAATTTTTGGGAAACGTAAAGAAACAAGTAATTCAAATATTGACCAAACAGAAAATACGATTCAGAATATTTTACTTGAAGAGTTGGAAAATTTTGATGGTATATTTTTGGCAACAACTAACTTAGTGAAAAATTTGGATACAGCATTTGAAAGACGTTTTTTGTTTAAAGTTGAATTTCAAAAACCAGATAATTCTATCAAAGCAAAAATATGGAATTCAAAACTTCCAAATCTAACAAAAAATGAGTGCAATACGCTTGCAAACCGCTTTGATTTTTCGGGAGGTCAGATTGATAATATAATACGCAAAAATGAAATATATGAAATTGTACACGGAATTACAGTTGATTTCAATAGTATTGTAGAATTTTGCAGTTCAGAATTACTGTTAAGAAACAAGTCTTTCAAAGTTGGTTTCACAAAAGAATAAGAATTTATGTCAAAAAGAGAATCGATAACGCGCTATAGTCTGATAATTAAAAAGTTGAGAAAGAACCCCGCAACTTTTAATGAAATATCAGATTATCTTTTGTTAGAATCAGAATTGCAAGAGTACAATTTTAATGTTTCAAAACGAACTTTTAAAAGAGACATTGAAGATATAAGTTCACTTTATAATATCGATATAGTTTATGATTTTTCGCGAAAAGTTTATTATATCGACTTTGACGAACAACCAGAAGTAAACGAAAGAATTTTTGAAGCTTTTGACACTTTTAATGCATTGAATATTAGCGACAGACTTTCTGACTATATTCATTTTGAGAAACGGAGACCGCAAGGAACTGAAAATCTTTATGGTTTATTACACGCTATAAAAAACAAAGTGCAGATTTGTTTCTCGTATCAAAAATTCTGGGAAGACAATATTACGTTACGGGTTGTTGAACCTTATGCTCTCAAAGAATTTAAGAACCGCTGGTATGTTTTAGCAAACGACTTGAAAGATAACAAAGTAAAAAGTTTTGCATTGGATCGTTTAACTGAGTTGGAAATCACAAATAAGAAATTCCAATTACCCAATAATTTCAATACAAACGAACACTTTAAATTTTCATTTGGCATCATTAGTCCAAACGGACATGAACCGCAAGAAGTAATACTGTCATTTGATCCATTTCAGGGTAAATATATAAAGACTTTGCCATTACACGAATCGCAAGTAATACTTAAAGACAACGAACAAGAACTACTAATAAAACTTAGTTTGTATATAACACATGACTTTTTTATGGAAGTATTGTCGTTTGGTGAAAATGTAAAGGTCATTCAGCCTGAAAGTTTAATTTCTGATTTAAAAAGAACATATAAAAACGTTTTAAAACTGTATTCTTAATCGCCCAAAAAGCTATAAAAGCCACAGCAAGTGAGTGTTTATTTTCAAACGTCTTGCAGTGGCTTTTATAGCTTTTTGATAATAGGCAGAGCGGTCACAGTACATTGTTTTTTTCTAATTGTAGGAGTTCTTTGCATTTTGAAACAAAAAAAACAATGCACTGTGGAGAGTTGATTTCTCAGCATTAGTTTAAGTATTAAATTTCTAATTAAAATGTAAATTGGATATTCCGGATCAAAATGCCCGCCTTCTCCGGATGAAATTGACCACCCTTCTCCGGATGAAAATGACCAGGTCTCTCCGGTTGAAGTTGACCATCTGATTTAGCTATTATTTTCTTGCTCATGGCAATCATTTTGAGTAAGTTGGCCGTCCAAACCAATTTACATCGAGATGCCAAACAATTTAATTCACATGAGCAAAGTAAAAAGTATTATTAAGTTATACACCCAAGGTGTAAGTAAAAGTTCAATCAGTGATCGCCTATCACTGCCCCGCAATAGTGTAAAGAAGTACATTCAGCTGTTCTTAGCATCTAATTTGTCTGTCACCGATATTGAGACTATGAGCGATACCGATTTGGAGCAGATGTTCCTTTCGATGAGCTCTCGGTTTCATTTAGAGAATGATCCTCGTTTTCAAAGTCTGGTATCATTCTTTCCCAAAATGGAGAAAGAACTCAAAAAGAAAGGGGTTACTAAGGAGCAACAATGGCGAGAGTATTTCGAATCAACTTCAGGGGGTTATAGTCGTTCTCAGTTCTGCTATCATTATGCCCAGTGGTACAAGTCTCGTAATCATAAAATGCATATCGAACATAAAGTTGGAGACAAAATGTATGTTGATTATGCCGGAGACAAGCTATCAATTGTAGACCCTGCAACCGGTGAAGTAAGCTCTATCGAGGTCTTTGTTGCCATTTTGGGAGGAAGTCAGTTGACTTATGTTGACGCAAGCTATTCTCAGAAAAAAGAAGATTTTATTACTTCCTGCGAGAATGCATTGCATTATTTTGGCGGCTCTCCAACAGCAATAGTGACAGACAACCTAAAATCTGCCGTGATCAAAAGCAGTCGCTATGAACCTTCATTAAACGATTCCTTCCGTGATTTTGCCAGTCATTATTCCATGACTGTTCTTCCTGCTGCACCCTATAAGCCAACTTATAAAGCGTTGGTAGAGCTATCCGTAAAATATGTATATAGACACTTTTATGGAAAGCTCAGGGAACAAACCCACACGAGCCTTGAAGGATTGAACAGCGCTATTAGCCTACTTTTAGAGGACTACAACAATAAACTCAGAAGCAATCGTCCTTACAGTAGAAGAGCATTGTTTGAGGATATTGAACGTCAGGCTCTTTCTGCACTTCCAACTAAAAAGTATGAGATCAAACGCAAAGCCCAGGTAATGGTAATGAAGAACGGTTACGTCTGTTTATCGGAGGATAAGCATTACTATAGCGTTCCATATCAGTATGTAGGTTCTCGGGTGTCGATTCTTTACAGTGCAAATGAAGTGGAAGTGTTTTTCCGCTATGAACGCATTGCTGTTCATAAACGTAATCGGTATATGTTTCAGTATACCCATCAAGAGGAACATCTGGCTCCAAAGTTCCGTTATCAGAGCGATTGGAACCCACTTAAGTTTATAGAAAAGGCGGAGCAAGTCGGACCATATACCAAAGCGTATATAACCAGCATACTAAACTCAAGACAACACCCGGAACAGGCATATAAATCCTCACAAGGGGTGTTGAGCTTCGCTTCAAAAGCAGGTAATGAAAGATTAGAAAATGCTTGTCAACGAGCCCTTACCTTTGGAGAATTAGGATATAATGCCATTCGTGTTATTTTAGAGCAAGGGAAAGACAGAGATAAGTCTTACCTGGAAGAACAAGATGATATATCCCTTCCTGAACATCCAAATGTCAGAGGAAAAGATTATTACAAATAAACTGCTTGCACTCCAAGAACAATGTAATCAATAAACACAATTTTAAAAAATGCATATGAATGAACAAACGCTTCAAAAAATGAAACAAATGAAACTTCTGGGTATGGCACGAGCTTTTTCTACCAGCCTTGAAACAGGAAGTTTAAACGATTTTACAACAGATGAAATGATCTCACAGCTAACTATCGCTGAATGGGATGACCGTAACAATCGTCGGATTGAACGACAGGTAAAAAATGCACGCTTTAGATACAAAGCGCACATAGAACAGCTACACTTTGATGTGGATAGAAATCTGGACAAAAATCAGCTAATGCGACTTGCTGATTGTAATTTTATCCGTAAACATGAAAATGTTTTGATAACAGGAAGTACCGGAATCGGCAAAAGTTATATCGCTTCGGCAATCGGTAATCAGGCTTGTATGCTTGGATATAAAGTTCTTTATGCAAATACAGCCAAACTGTTTTCACGCCTTAAAATGGCAAAATCCGATGGCTCTTACATCAAAGAAATAAGTAAAATAGAAAAACAAGAATTGCTTATTCTTGATGATTTTGGACTTCAACCCATGGATAACCAGATGAGATCTGTGCTTATGGAGATTATAGAAGACCGGCATGGAAATCGTTCAACAATTATCACATCACAACTTCCTGTTGCTAAATGGTACGATGTAATTGGAGATAGCACATTGGCTGATGCAATACTTGACAGATTGGTTCATGAGTCGCATCGGGTTGAACTCATTGGGGAATCATTGAGGAGGAAACAAAAATTAATTTATTAAATACAAACATTATTAAGAAAAACATATAAATTTGTAACCGCTATTAAGCTTGAAAATACTAGCTCGGGCTCAGTCTTGTGTGGGTGGTCAATTTCATCCGGAGAAGACTGGTCATTTTGACCGGAATATCCATGGTGACAACTCGTTTCTTTGACAAGCATAAATAAATTCTATCATCTCTATTAAAGTTATGTTACTTTTTCTAAAATATTTTCATACTTTAGTACCCTGAAGTAACGCAGGACACACTGCACTAAGCCATAACACACGCCTATGTCCATTGGCTGGCTGACGTGCATTCCGGCAGTTTTGCTCCCGCATTCACTTTGTCGTTTCACGACAGCGAATGCTCCCGCAAACCGCCAAATGCCCATAGCCTCGGTCGTTATGGGCAAGCCTAAAAAAATACTATTCAGTGTCTGACCATTCATTTATTCTGCGTTGAAAAAAGCAAATCAAATATCCGAGAGATAAAACGCAGAAACTTATAACACCTGATTTTATCGAACAATCAAAAACTGTAACTGAAATTATTGAACCTAATAAAAATCCAATAATAGAAAATAAAGCTGTTTTGTACATAATTTTATATTTTGAAGTGAATAATTTTAAGAAAGAAAATAGAGTAGGCAAAGGGGAATCTCACCCCTAAGCCTCTCACAGAACCGTGCTTGATAGTCTCCCATCACACGGCTCTTCACAGTGAAGCATTTCAGCTTTGCTCTTTACATAAAATCATCGTTACTAATGCAACTTGTAATACTATAAAGAGACACCACCATGTGAAGTCCTTCGCTCGTAGGGTCATTACTCCTACTCTCTTGAGTATGGTCGCTACTACGACTTCATCTGCCCCAGAGACTGTACATTGCTACTTTCTGCATTTCCTATACAGGTTCTCTGCATTTTTGCTTTACATTACAGTTCTGGTTCTCCTGTTCCTTAATAGAGCCCAGACAGAGTTCTTGCCGTCTTAATGCCGTGCGGTGTGTAACCAGTAATCAGGATATCCGTTACACTCAGTCTCGTGAGGTCGCCCCCCTCTTGATTTTACCGCAGTAAATGTTATTTTCGACACTTCAATAACGGTTCACTTGCGTTCAACTCCTCTGTCCATACCCATACATTTTCTCGACTTACAACTGTCTGAAAATGAGTTTATCCTTGTCGCTCAATACCAATCCGTGACCCTGTCTAATTATTCGACAGGAAATCAGCACCACAAGGTGGTTTGGAAAATCCTCCTGAAAAGCTTATCCGATAGGCCGTTTATTTACTCTCTTGTCGGTGGTGAGACTTCTGTCATTGCCGTTCTTCTGATTGGTGACAACTCGTTTCTTTGACAAGCATAAATAAATTCTATCATCTCTATTAAAGTTATGTTACTTTTTCTAAAATATTTTCATACTTTAGTACCCTGAAGTAACGCAGGACACACGGCAAGCCCATAACACATAAATATGTTCAATGCCTATTAGTAATTTGAATCATTGTGCAGCCCGACAAGTCGGCACTGCACATATTTTAGTCGTTAGCAGTAATGGTAAAAAAATGTGAAATTACAGATTAGAAATGACGTACAAAATCTAAAAAGATTGACTAAATTTGTGGCTTAATATAAGAATATGAAAGAAGAATTTTTGGATATAATCAATCTTATCAAACAATCACGGTCAAATGCAATTAGAGCTATTAATGCCGAACTTATTGATCTTTATTGGAGTATAGGTAAAAACATTAGTGTAAAAATTGCAAATGCCGAATGGGGTGATTCGGTCGTTTCAGAATTGGCTAGGTATATTCAGCATAACGAACCTGAAATAAAAGGATTTTCTGACAAGAATATCTGGAGAATGAAGCAGTTCTACGAGGCTTACAAGGATTTTCCAAAACTCTCAACACTGTTGAGAGAAATTAGTTGGTCACATAATTTGGCAATATTTTCAAGATGCAAAACTATTGAAGAGAAGGAATTCTATCTAAGACTAGCAAAACAAGAAAGTTATAGTTTTAGGGAACTTGATAGACAAATATCTTCAAGTTTATTCGAACGGACAATGATAGGCAACACAGAACTCCCGAAATCATTAAACAAAACAAATCAAAACATAGTAAACACATTTAAAGATAGTTACGTGTTTGAATTTTTGAGTTTGTCTGAATCACATAGTGAACGTGAATTGCAACGTGGGCTTATTAAACAGATGAGAAACTTTATACTTGAACTTGGTAAAGATTTTTTGTTTATAGGTGAAGAATACAAATTGCAAGTTGGAAACAGCGATTTTTATATTGACCTTCTTTTTTATCACAGGGGACTTCAATGCTTAATAGCTTTTGAGCTTAAAGCAGACAAGTTTAAACCAGAACATTTAGGTCAACTAAACTTTTATTTAGAAGCATTAGACCGAGATGTGAAAAAATCAAATGAAAATCCAAGTATTGGAATTCTATTGTGCAAGGACAAAGACAGTGAAGTAGTTGAATATGCCTTAAGTAGAAGTCTTTCCCCAACAATGGTTTCAGACTATAAAACTCAGCTTCCAGACAAAAAGCTTTTAAGGCAAAAACTACATGAACTATTTGAAAGTGAATCTAATGAAATGTAATCGAGTAGGTAAAGGGGAATCTCACCCCTAAACCTCTCACAGAACCGTACGTGAACCTCTCGATTCATACGGCTCTTCATGATTAAAGGCACACATTAAGGCGTGAAACCGTGTTGCCAGTGAACAAATAGATTGGGGTAGCTTTTAGCAATACCCTGCAAAAATCTGAACGCTAACATCCATGGTCGTCGCCTGAATTTCCGATACTTATTGCGTACCCATTTGGCTAAACGAAAATTGATTATTCGGAACACTTCCCTTAGTGTGGATTTGCGGAATGGTGCATAATAGTTTATCCAACCTCGGATTTTCTGATTCAGTGAACGTGCTATCTGACTGATAGGCAAATGTACCCAACGGTGAATACCTGTTTCGAAAACAGCTTTCGTAATTCGGGTTATGCTCTTTTGACTGATAGCGGGTGTGAATCCTAAACGTATCTTGCCTCGTGCCTTAACGATACGGGGCTTGAATGTAAATCCCAGAAAATCGAATTTCTGATAATGTACTTTGAAAGGTGGTTGCTTCTTTTGGTTGAATCGGCAATAAACTACTTTCGACTTCTCCCTGTTTAATTCTAGTTTGCAGTCTTTAAATCGTTGTTTAATTGCTTCCAATAAACGCAATGCCGTTGTGATAGTGTGGCAATGTACCACTATATCATCGGCATACCGTTCAAATGGCATTTGGGGATAATGCTTATCCATCCATTTGTCAAACACTATATCCAGAAAGATATTAGCCAACACAGGGCTGATTACTCCGCCTTGTGGTGTGCCTTTGCGCTCACTGGATTTGAGTGTTCCATCTTGTAGTTGTACAGGTGCTTCGAGCCAGCGTTTCACATACAACAAGATATGTTTCTTGTCGGTATGATACATCACGGCTTTCATAAGCAACTCATGGTCGATATTATCGAAGAATCCTTTTATGTCGAGGTCTATCACCCAACTGTTATTCATACAGTTTATGCGACATTGCTCAACAGCTTGGTGTGCCGATTTATTGGGACGATACCCAAAAGAATTGACACTGAACGTCTTATCGACAATAGCTTCCAGTTCGGTGGCTATCACTTGTTGTGCTACTCTATCCACTACGGTGGGAATGCCCAAAGCTCGCATTTTGCCTTCGCCTTTGGGGATTAATGTTTGGCGCACAGCTTTAGGAAAGTAACTCCCACTTGCCATTCTGTTCCACAAGGGGTACAGATATTTGCGCAAATTGGCTGATACTTGCTCGACTGTTAAACGGTCGATTCCTGCGCTGCCGCCGTTGGCTTTCACTCTTTTGAAAGCTTCCATTACTTGCACTCGGGTTATCGGGTGCGACTTCTGTTTTTCTACGAAAATCATTCTTAAAACTAATTTTAAGTTGTTATGCATCTAAAAACTAATCATGTGAAGTCCTTCGCTCATCCCAGTTTTCAATGGGACTCTCTTGGGGTATATTCGCTACTACGACTTCATCTGTCCCAGAGACTGTACATTGCTACTTTCTGCATTTCCTATACAGGTTCTCTGCATTTTTGCTTTACATTACAGTTCTGGTTCTCCTGTTCCTTAATAGAGCCCAGACAGAGTTCTTGCCGTCTTAATGCCGTGCGGTGTGTAACCAGTAATCAGGATATCCGTTACACTCAGTCTCGTGAGGTCGCCCCCCTCTTGATTTTACCGCAGTAAATGTTATTTTCGACACTTCAATAACGGTTCACTTGCGTTCAACTCCTCTGTCCATACCCATACATTTTCTCGACTTACAACTGTCTGAAAATGAGTTTATCCTTGTCGCTCAATACCAATCCGTGACCCTGTCTAATTATTCGACAGGAAATCAGCACCACAAGGTGGTTTGGAAAATCCTCCTGAAAAGCTTATCCGATAGGCCGTTTATTTACTCTCTTGTCGGTGGTGAGACTTCTGTCATTGCCGTTCTTCTGATTGGTGACAACTCGTTTCTTTGACAAGCATAAATAAATTCTATCATCTCTATTAAAGTTATGTTACTTTTTCTAAAATATTTTCATACTTTAGTACCCTGAAGTAACGCAGGACACACAACGACCCCATAACACCCGCCTATGGTCATTGGCTGGCTGACCCCGTTAGGACGGGGCAAGCAGTGCATTCCGGGAGTTTTGCTCCCATCTCGCCACGGGCGAGACCAAATGCACTTAGACTCGGTCGTCGATAGTGGTAAATTAAAAAACAAAAGAAGATGAAAAAACTCACGATTTTACTATTGATTTTACTATCTTTTTCGTTTGGTAGTAAATTATTATCTCAACCAACTGTTGGACAAAAAGCTCCAACTTTATCAGGAATAAAACTAATCGACAAGCAGTTGCCGAAAATCGACAATAAATTTGTATTTATTGATTTTTGGGCAACATGGTGCTCTCCTTGTAGAAAATCTTTACCACATGTTGACAAATTAGCTGAAAAATATAAAGAAAAGGTTATCTTCTTTGCGATTAGTGATGAAAAGGAAACAGATGTTCGAGGGTTTCTTCAAAAGAATAAATTCAATTCTCTCATCTTTGGTTTAGATATTCAAAAGAATCTGTTTTCGAAACTCGAAATAGAATCAGTGCCTCAATACATTTTAATTTCACCTGAAAATACAATTTTAGCTTCCGGCTATTCTTCCGAAATTTCAGACGCATATCTTGATTCAGTTATAACAAATTACAATGCAGCAAAACCCATTATTGCAAGTAAAATAATACTATCTGAAGATAGTGTAGAGAAAGTATCTTCTATTGAAATATCTGAAAAGAAGGGAATGACCAAATTCATGAGTCAGAACGGTTACACGCTCATTGTGAGAGACTCATTACATCTGGTTTTACCTTATTTAACCGGAGTAAGGTTAGCAAATAGAATGAATCTTCAAAACATACCCCGAAAAATGGTTGAAGTTAAAATCTTTTCGCGTAACACACCTTTCGACTCTTTAAAAATTGTTGCTTATAACCAGCTGATGGCTACTTATGGCATTACCAAAAGTACTTTTATAAAAAAAACAACCGTATATGACTTTCAGGTTACTAACCGCAAACTTCTCAAGGATAAAAACACATTCGAAGAACCAGATACTTTAAAATCCCGAAATATTATAAATGACTCAACTTACATGTTTGATAATTATACATTACAAGAGGTTGTGAACTTTCTTGAAAGTGCATATTTTCCCCGATTGTTCTATGTAAAAAATGCTACCTCCGATGAATATGACTGGGGCTTAAATATTGTTGATCCTATTAAAAAAGAATGGGTTAGTTTTGAGAAGATGACAGCAATTTTGAAAAACGAATTTGGTGTTGAAATGAAGGAACGGAAAAACAAAGAAATGTTCACTGTTTTCAAATAAAAATCTGCCGCTAACATACGCCTATGTTCATTGGCTGGCTGACCCCGTTAGGACGGGGCAGGCAGTGCATAAATAGAAATCAATCGCAAAACGACAAACTGCGTATGGTAAAGAATTTTAAAACAATGAGAAACAGAAAAAACAAAGATGAATAATGAAATATAATTGTATATAATGAGAATATGAATTCAGTATGTAGTCGTTTGGCAGTTGCATTAACATGCATTTTATTTCTAACAGGACAAACTGTTTTAGTAGATCATATCTATGCTCAAAAACTCATCACAATCAGGGGCTTTGTGTTGGATGGAATGACAAATAATTCTGTTCCTGATGCCAAAATAACGTTGCCGAAAAACAGGGTAACTGTAGCAGAGAATGATGGAAAGTTCGAATTCAGCTGTTTGCGTGAGGATTCTGTTATGATCACTGCAATAGGTTATTGCCCCCGTTTGTTGAGCGTTCATGATTTGCTTGCTGATTCATCAATGTGCAATGTGTTTATGCAGCCGGTAGTTTATCAGCTTCGTTCGGTAAAGGTAGTTGCTGAAAAAAAGAAAACTAAAGTTTTAAAGGCTTTGAATTTTCTGTCTGATATATCGCACCCCATCACTTATTTCAGTAAAGAAGAAACATTCAAGCGCAAATTTGCAAAAATCAAGTCAAATAGTGTCTTTTTCTCTCAAAATATATACTGGCAAATCAATCGGCAGACTATTGTTGAAATAAGTAAATTATCAGGAGAGGACTTAGATAAATGCATCATGTATTGCAATACTCATATTGATTTGTCGCCTAACGATGATGAGATAATCATTACAAATAAATTACTACTTTTAATTTCCGATTATTTTAAAAGAACTAAAAGCGAAAACTGAAACAGCTTGAATGTAAGTGGTTGAGTATGCACAAAACCCTGTCCTCTGTTCGACCCCATGCTGTCGCACGATTTGTATCGCGTGGCTAATCTCAACAAATGCGGATAAAGATAATTTTACACCGTTAGCGAGGTGATTTTACGTTTGTTATTCAACGATTTCTTCTCACTCCTGCCCTGCCAGTTTCTTCAATAAATCTATTTCCGCATCCTTACCAAACACCAGCAGGCGGTCGCCAAGTTGAATGATATTATCGGCTTTGGGGTTTACCTGTAATTCGTTGGAGAGTGAGTAAAAGCCAATCACCACTAAATGCGTTTGTTGAGGGATATTGGCTTCGCGGTAGGTGTTGCCAATCAGTTGACTGCCGGTGCTAATCTGCACCTGTCCGAATTTATATTCGCTGAATTCTTCGTGCTCTTCGGCAAAGCGGGCAAAATCGAAAAAGTCGCTGCCGGTGGTGGCAATAGACACAATACGTTCGGAGGCTATTTCGATAGGTGAAATAATGTGGTCGGCTCCGGCTTTCATAAATTTACCGGTGGAATTGGTTTCCTCCACACGGGTAATCACCTTGATGTTTTTATTGAAATCTTTACTGCTGAGCGTTACAAACAGGTTTTCGGCATCGGTAGTAAGTACCGATATCATATATTTTGCACGTTGCACACCGGCATGCAATAACACATCGTCGCTGGTAGCATCGCCTACAATGTGCACCAGATTTTCATCGTAAAAATCCTTCAGTTTTTCATTCCGTTCGGCATTACCCTCAATCAAAACTACTTTTTGCTTTTTCTTCAGCAAATCGTCTACTACTTTTTTGCCGGTTTTTCCATAACCGCAAACAATGTAATGATTATTCATTTTATCCAGCATTTTGTTCATTCTGTTATTTTTTAAAAGTTTAGACAGTTCACCATCAATAAAAAAGGCCGACAACCGACTGATGGCATATAATCCGGCTGAAAAGGTGGCAACAATAATAAAAATGGTAAAAATTCTTCCGGCATCGGACAACGGGTGAACTTCGCCAAAACCAATCATGGCAAAAGTAATCACCAGCATGTACAACGACTCGATGGCCGTATAACCTTCGATATAAATGTAGCCCAGAAAGCCAACCACCAACAGCACCACAAGTATGGCAATAGGTGCAAAAAAGCGTTTCCAAAGTAATATACGAATGTTTTTGTCCATGCTTACAACTTGATAGCAAATTTTTTCAGTCGTGCATCCAACATATGCGATGGAATAATCTGCTTCACAGTATTGGCCACGGCATTCATCAATCCCTCCCGAACGTAATCATGACGGATAACCAACGAAATTTCGCGCGTGGCTTCCGGACGAACAATCGGACGCAGATTCTGTTTTTGTTTGTCGGTCAGTAAATCAACATGCAACTCAGGAATGACTGTATGCCCGCCATTCACATCCACAATCCGCACCAGCGTATCAATACTTCCGGCTTCGTAGGTGGAAGCGTAGGATTTGTTTTCGCAGAAATTAAATACCTGATTGCGCAGGCAATGTCCTTCTTCGAGCACCCATAGTTGTTCCAGTTGCATTTCGTTGGGCGAAATTTCTGTCATGCCATACATAGGCGAGTCGGGCGAAACGTATCCGATGAA
>CAXXNE010000003.1:0-67900 GCA_963663115.2 uncultured Paludibacter sp. | reverse complement strand
AAAGCCGCGACGGCCACTGTTTTGTTTGAAAACGCGAGTAAAATAAATACTGTCGAAATAAACACGTTTAAATAATTTATTATAAAAATCGTGTTTAATCACGTAAGTGCGGATTTCTTATACAACGTGAATGCATACAGGTCTTAGCCACGGGAAAAACACTTTTGACAGGAGGTTTAATAATTTTTTAACCGCCCTTCCAGCTATTGGTGAAAAGCTTAGACAAAAGGGTGATAATAAGTATTCGGCTTAAAAATAACAAATAAAGACTCTAAAAAAGTTATACGTTTTTAAAAACTGCAAAAATTATTGCCGATCTTGCTGTCCAAGTTTTGATCGGCCTTACGGCCAGTTTTGTTACAAAAATATCAAACGGCAGCCCAGCCGTGCAATAAATGGCGTATTGTTACTTATTTTATAAAGTGTTTGTGGTGATGCTTATCTGCAAGCACTAAACAGCAATAAATATGTTGCGTAACACCTACCAGGATTACAACGTGCTGTACTTCCACGAATTTGTTTACTACTATTAGTAGTGCGTGCATACTATGTGAACACGCTGTGGGATAGCGGCAGTAGTTGTTATTTCCAAGTTGTGTTGTGCTGTATAAATATAAAGGTAGTGGCTACACTGTTTAAACAAAGGCATTTAGTTAATTTATTATAAGAATTGTTTTTAATCATGCAAACAGCAATTTTCTTATACAACATAAATTAATGCTAGCTTTTGGTTTTTAGCGGCACAACTTTAAAGCAAAACAAAAAATTTAATAATTTTTAGTTTAATTTTTTAATTATCAGAAAAAATCATAACAGGTGCGTAGCTTAATAACAAGAAACGATGGTGCTGAAAAGCTTATATGTTTTTAAAAACAGCAAAAATACCCACTAAAAGTGTTGCTACAGTTTTGTATGGTCTTATGGCCGGGTTTACTACCAAACGGTAGGTGACCGCGCTGCCACGTATTATAAGGTGCTGCCATTGCTGGTTTTATAAAGTATTGTTGATTTAAAACGTGTTGTTGATGCCAGTCTGAAACACTAAATAGCTGTGCGTGTGTGCTGTGATATACGCAGTGCTTGCAGTATATTTTGTATACGATAATTAAGAAAAACTGTTATTGAAGCGGCTATACTACACGGCGATGTCAGGGGTTGGTGGTTGTATCATTGGTTGCGGGCTTAATCATATTGCATAAATATAAAAAGTAAAGATACCAACAAGCATTGTATAGGTGGTAATACTATTGTAAGTGGTTTATAGTGGTGCTATTGGGGCGGTGTTTATACAAAGGCAGCTGTGACGCGCTTTTATGCATCAATCGGGCATTGTAGACGTGTTGTGTAATAAAAATATAAAAATGTTACTATAAGCAAAACCTGACGGTGTGCACAACCAAGCTAACCATTATTTAAGCACCCGTAATTAAGCTGTGAATGCTTGCGCGGTAAAAATACCATCTAAACATATAAACTTAACTATTAAATTTGGACGTTGTAATAACCGTGCGGCAGCTGCATCAACTAATTAGCCAAGAGCGTAGCTGTTGTAGGTTTTTCCTAGCCTAATGTGAAAACAAAAAATAACCAAAAATTAAGCATGCACAATAGCTGTATAAGCAAAAATTTTTGCATTAGTATTTGGTTTATTAAAAACAGCGTTATAGCTGGTCACGCTACAACAAAATGCGTGGATTACGCTTTTATAAGCAATGCATTACTAACGCTGCCGCTGCGTACAGCTTCTTATTTGTTACGTGGTAGTAAGTAAGCGTTAAATGTTACTAAATTGCGGCGGTATTTTATTGTAAGCTGGCAGCGACAGTAATATAAAAACACCGGGTGTTAAGTATCTAAACAATCGCACACCGAGTATAAAATATGCAAGCGTTGCAACATGATAGTTTGTGCTTCTTAGTTTGACCAAGCGTTTGTTCTTATTATCAACTATTTAGCTACCCGTGTTGGTTTGTGGCCGGGTAAAGTACCCGCATGAGATGCGTTATATCGATACATGTTAGCGATGCTATGCTTTTGCGTCGGTTTAGTAAGCATATTTTATTGCATTAAAGATACAGCCACTTTATTTGCAGGTTGCTACTAACGCAGCTCCTTCAAAAAACAGCAGCTTGTATATTATACAATTATTATTATAAGAACATGCAGCATATTATAAACGCGACCTGTTACTTTTATGTGTAAAATAGTGCCGTTGCTACACCCATTATTTATAATCACTACAATCAACACTTCGAGTACTTAATAAATTTAAATTCCTTTATGCATGCTATGGCATGTGTTGTTTTTGGTAAACTGGCATTACTTGTGTCTAAGCTACTGTTATTTAAATTTTTTACAGTAACGCGCGTTGTAGGTCGATACGGATAGTAACACCGGCCGTCATGCTACAGCACTGCGCAGCTTAATTAGCGAGTGCAGTCAATACTACAACTAAAGTTATGTACGTGTGTGTGCAACATTATTACCAGCCGCAATATTGCATAACTGTTTATTTATATAGACTTGTAATCTTTGTTATAACTTAGCAACAGCTGTGCTTCTACTAGTAGCTTTTTTTTTACTTATAACAAAAAAGGTTATAAAGCGGTGAGCTGGATATAAAGATTTTAGTTACACCACTTCGCCAATACGCATCAAACAGCTTCATAGCAAAAAACAAGCCAACATATTTATTGGGTAGTTTATAAAAATGTGTTTGTACCCACGATGCGGCGTGACGCCTATACTCACTGGGCATAACCGTTATGTTTTGGGTTGTGAATAGTACTTTACTTACAATATAAGTACTTTAAACTTTTTGATGCTGTCACTTAATAACATTTTTATTTATTTTGTAAATTGATTAGGCATGTTTACACGACCCCTTTTGTATAAAATATATCGGCGTAGTGGTACTACAGTAACATGTTGTCTTAGGCCGGGCTGGTACAAAGCTAATATGAATAGGTGGCGGCTTATAACACCGCATTACAAAATTATACAGTACACTACCACACGCACTTTGGGGTCCATAACAAGCATGCATGATATTTGATATAAAACTTCCGTGTGTATGTGTTACATCGACGGACTTATCCCGCCATTTTACATGTTGCCATATGCCTCCGGTTATTGGTGTACGGGGTGCACTACATATCGCAACTATTTATAATATGTTGTTTTGTCTACGTATTATATTAGCTATAATCGGCCACACTCTTTATGCGCAGTTGCGTGTAGTGCTGTGCACACTACTGTTATTGAGCGTATTTCATTTAATACAACGCGCCGGTTATGGTTATCCGTACCGATTGTATGTCGCTTGTTTTAGTGCTATGCATGTTGTTGTGTTTGTTTTATGCCAAGCCAAACGCATTGCGCTACACACGTTGTTATTAGTGCGCTCTATATAAACCGGTGTGGGGTCTGCAGCGCTGCGGTTGTTGCACACCATGCCCTATTCGCAACAACATACTATATAACCGGCGGCTGTCAAAATACTGACTATTGCGGTGTTTCACACATTTTGATATTAATCCAGTACTTGATGTTGATAGGTACTATTTTTGGTTGGCTATACACATCCCGTGCTGCTTTGTGTAGTACCGTGTTATTTGTTGTTATCTGACGTGTTTTGTCTGTAACAGCACGCTATGTGGTGGCACCAAAATAACCCACAACCAGCTTGGTGGTACGGTGTTTATTTGATTGTAGTTTTGTTTGTTACGTTACACACGTTATTACAGGTTGTGCGCGCTGCACAAATAGCCGCGTGATTTGTTATACCGTGTTTTTCGCGTAGCGTGCCCTATTCACAATATCGTGTTGTGTATAACCAGTAACTACCTGCACACAGTTTCTTGTAGTGTTTATAACGTTTTAGTATTAGTTTAGTAACGTATTTTTAATATAACACTATTTTTGATTGATGGTACACTTTATATGTCGCTGGGTGTAGTGCTGGGTGCTTCGTGTTTATTGTGTATTATACGATGCCAGCAGCACACCTACTGTAGTCAGCAATGCTATTTATAAACCGTGGCTGTAGTAGCGCGCACGCTTTTATTAATGTTTGTCGCGTGTCGTGCTCTACTGATAATGCGTCGATTGTTGCAAGCAACCCAGCTGTTTATATGTTGCCGGCGTATTGTAGCTTTTGTCGCATGTTATATTTGAGTCGCAACGGTTGGTTTTGTGTGGTTAGACGTGAATTTATTTAATGTTGCTTAGTGGTGGGCAAATTCTTGTTATTTGTTGAGTGTTGTTTTTTATCACGCTAATATGCCAATTATTACAGTAGTTGCGAATAAACAGTGTCGCTTGTAATGTCAAGCAAGCGTTATGCAACACTTGCTGTATCGCACCAGCAGTGTATAACTGGTGTAGTTGTTTATTGTGCGCCATGCTTTGCTTCTAACGTTATACTAATTACAATCTGTAGTTCTGTTTATAAACTACAATTGCGGTGCGGCTAGTTGACGTTATTGGTTATTCATATCATTGGGTTTTATCAACAACACTTAACTTGTTGTTAACAGGCACACTAACCACATACCGCATTATATTGTGCTTGTTTATGGTGGTGTTTATTGTTTGTTTTTCAACAATAGTGCAGCTATTGCAGCGGTGCTATGCTTATATGCTGCTGGGTGTAGTGCTGGGTGCGTTTTGGTTGTTTGTTGTATATTATAATTTGTTTATGATGTAGCGTTGGTTATTACCTGCGGTGCTGTACATTAATCAACATTTTTGGTATCTGGCGTGTTGTTGTGTTGATAAGGTGTTGTATAATGCCCGCGACGCAGCACAAAACCTGGCTAGCATCACACCACGATGCTATTGGGTGCAGTGCTGGGTGCAGTGCTGGGCGCGTTGTGGTTGTTTTTTGGGTGTTGTGGTTTGCTTGTGGTACTATACTTGTTGTAACATTATATGCAGCCTAACATGCGATTTATTGTGGCGATGCGCGCGTACGCACCGCCGTTACTATTCAATTATCGCACCGCGTTAACAGTGTTAAAGCTTTTGTGACAATGGTGCTGTTTATACATCACTGTTTGTGGTACTATATACACTGTTGTTTTTCCGGTTGTGCGATGTTTATACTATTATCATAAGCGCTGTATTTTGTGCGTGATCTAGCGTGGCCACACGCACAGCATTTAATTTGTGTGGCATTACGCTTTACTCACCGCAACACTATGCCAGAACCTAACAGCACCCGCGCACCGTCTTGCGCGGTGTTGCGCACATTATTACCAGCCGCTTTATGTGTACTGTGGGCTATTTTTTCATTTTTTCATGCCACCAAAAACGCATTTTTACACGTTTCTACGGCTTCGACGCTATGGGCTTTATCAAAGTTTAGGTCATTTTATTTTAGCAGCAGCTAACACGCGTTGTGGTGTTTTTAATGCCATTAGAAAAACAACGCGGGTTAGCTGTTGCTAATGTTGCTAGCTTTTTACTGGTGGGGTGGGGTGTCATGTCTTATACACTATAAGGTTATTTTATTTTTTCGTATATTGCCAGTGACGACATGGCGGTCTATAACTATAGTGGTGTGTTGACTCTTTGAGCGCCACCTCTAGTATTGGCGCTGTCGTGGCTTGTTAATTAAGCAAATTATATTATAATGCCGGAACGGCACGTGGTTTATATTTTATATCTAGTTAAGGCATAACGTCTTCTTATTGTAGTTTGTATAAGGTGTGTTGTTGTTTGTGTTCACCGCAACTGTAACTATAATGGCGCGCAGCAGCGATAAGTGCGCAAAACCTATAAATAACGCATAATATTTAGTCTTACGTGGGGTGCTGACGCTGGTGGGGCCTACTCATTAATATAAATAGTATAATTTAGGAAGTTTTAAAACTTTTTATAAAATATTTAAATATTCGATGATTTTAAGTACTAAAGCTGTACACACGCTTCTAAATAAACCCCGTTACGTATGTAACAGCGTGCGGCCTATAAATAACACGTAATATTTATTCTTACGTGGTGGTGTTGATGCTGGTGGGGCCTGCTCATTAATATAAACCTTATGATTTAGTAAATTTTAAAACTTTTTATAAAATATCGAAATATTTGATGATTTTAAGCACTAAAGTCGAATATGTACCCGCAACAAACGCGGGCTACATATGTAATAGTATGCAGCCTATAAACAGTATATAACATATATTCTTAGTGGGGTGGTGATGCTGGTGGGGCCCGTTCATCAATGTAAACCACCTAATTTAATAAGTTTTTAAAACATTTTATAAAATAATAGGTATTTATTAATTTTTATAACTAAAGCCATATAAACGTTTTTTAACAAGGCATGTATATAGCTGTGATAGTTCACACAATCTTATATTGAATGTTGTTCATAAATATATAAACGTAGCCATTCAAGTATGTCGACACTATAAAATTGTATGGTGTTAGTCTATTGGGTGGCGCGTTCTCGTGTTTATTTTATCAAAACACAGGTGCTCAAATTTTATAAACAGGTAACTGGTTTATAAACCCTAAAGCACCAAATTCTTGCATACTTTGTCATTAATTTATACATTATTATGCGTTTTTATCCTTGTAATTATAAGAGGCGGGGCACCAAGATATAGAATAGAACAGCTGAATATATACACATTTGGCTTTCTATTCCCAGCAGTATTGGGTTTGGTGCTTGTAACAATTTTGGCAGTGTGGCTACTTTAATAGAAACTGGGTGAGGTCATTAATATGAGCGATATTATGAAATTTTCAGAGCTACCTTGACCTCGATATGATAGAGATTGGCTGCGTACTTATTTGTGATTATTTAGTCACAAATTTCGTAGCTTACCAAGAAACTAGGGTAACAAAAGAAACATCACAACGTGCTATAGCATTGCTGACATTGCGTATTTTTTTTGTACAGGTACTGTGCTTTCTCCTGTTTTGGACAGCTCTTTTTTTCAGTCCTTATTTTGTTTTATGGACACCTTGTATACTAATCCGTACGGTACTTTTTATTATAAAAATGCGAAAAAAAAGATTCTATAAGGGTGGTTCTAGCACTAAAAACACACGTATTGAAGATTTTAAAAAAAAAAAAGATTTTAAGGATGACGAGAGGTGATAGTTGCGTATAGCGGTGACACAATTCGTCACACCATCGAGATGCTGGTATGCCACTGTATAAAATATTAATCCAAAACTAAAAAATATTTTTAGTAACAAGTTCTGCAACTAAAAATTTAAACTAAAAACGTATTTATAAAAATACGACTAGTGAACATACGTGAGAATTGGTGAATTCATACGAACCACTGATTTTAAATTAGCAGCTTTATTGGCAATAATTTTATTAACCTACGCCTGGTCTATGTATGCTACTGCAAAAGCAAATCTTGGGTTTTTTGTAGAAAATTGGCTTTTTGAGGTTTATACCGCAATAGCCATGTTTGCGCTGCTAATTTTACATGTATTGCATGTAACTATATTTGGCGATAACAATTTGATTATTGGCGCGCTAATTATTTTCTTTATTATACTGTTAGCGCCGTTTCTAAAAACGCGCAATCGATTATTTCCAGTAATATTGGGTTTGGTGTTTGTAGCATCTTTGGCATCGTTACTACTTTGATAGGAACCGAGTAATGGCGTTGATAAAGCTAAGATGTTTAAACTTTAAAAGTTATCCAACCTTGATACGATAGGGCGCGTCTTCACACATATTTGTGATTGTTTGGTTATAAAATTTATACCATATCAAGAAACTTGGGTTATGGAAGAAACATCGGCACATATTATAGTGCTGCTAGCATTATAGGTTTTTACGCTAGTACCGTGTTTTGTTTTGAGCAACCCTTTTTTAGTTTTTATTTTGTTTTATAGGACACCGCATACTGCTTAGTACACCACTTTTTATAATAAAATCGTTAAAAAGAAATGCTTTAGTGTTTATTCTAGCATGAAAAACACTTATGTTAAATATTTTACAAAAAGATTTTAAGGCTTACGGCGATCGGTAGTTGCGTATAATGGTGGCGCAAAACCACACACTGTTTATAAGATACTATATTTGCACATAAAACATTAAGCAAAATAAATTTTTTTTTAACAAGCAACATTGTTTTTGTAACAAACTGAACGTTTAAAAACCAGAATTAAAAATGTATTTATGCAAATACAACTACTAAACATACGTGGGAATTGGCGAATTCATGCAAACATTAGAATGTAAATTATCAGTTTTATTAGCAATAATTTTATTAACCTACGCCTGGTCTATATACACTGCCGCGAAGGCAGACCTTGAGTTTTTTATAACGCACTGGCTTTTTGAGGTTTATACCGCAATAGCCATATTTGTAATGCTGATTTTACACGTATTGCACCTAACCGTATGTGGTTGTAGCAATATGCTTGGTGGTATGCTGATTATTTTCTCTATTATAATGATAGTACTTTTTATAAATTTATTTAAAGCGTTATTTTTACAATATACCGGTTTATATTTTATAAAACCAAACCCTTTTGTTTTATTTGTTGCTGGATTAAAGGCAACATGACCATTTTCTGAGTATGCTGTTGCAGCAATAGTAGCATTCTTTTTGCAAGAATTCTACAGTTTAGAGCTTATAGCGCCTACGCTTATGTGTCTTTACAGCACATATTATAGCCTTTCGCATACCGGTCCATACGATAACACGTCTTTCCGCTTCAGCTCATTGTGTATGCGACTTATGCAACAAATTTTTTTAATAGTCGTTTTAACTGCCATCGACCCAAGCAATGCTGTTATGTGGGTATGTATATGTTCTACGGTATTTATAACTATGCTAACGTATCTTTTAGCTACAGCAACGGTATACCTAATAAAGTGAAGCAGGAAGCTTATGCAGCCTTACAGTCTTGAGTGTTTTGATGTACGTTGGCGTATTGTTACATTTTGAGTCATTTTAATATGGGTAGTAACGTCGTTTAGCAGCATTTTTGCAGTACTACCTACGCTAGCAATCATTTTGGTATTATCTACCATAGAGACTTATGCTACGTTGATGAAACAGCAGGTTATTGCTAAAGTACGAAAAGTTGTAAAGCGATTCAACAATGTTAGGCGCCATAAAATAGCAAAATTAAAAAACACTGTTAATAACGCAATTGTTTTGGCATACAAACTAAAAAAAAACCAACTTAGACGAAAAGGGGCTATAACTAATTTTATGAATCTAAAATCGGTATTTTACTACAAATTAGCAATGCAACTTGTTAGATTATTAGAAAGACCAACACTACTTATAAAAAACACAACAAATGCTTTATTGTGTTGCTTACTTAAATTGACTAGGTTAGTTTTTGGCTCTAACTCGGAAGGTTTTACAAAAACAGCAAGTGCGGTATGCTTAATAGTTGTTCTGCTGCTTATTATACTTGTAATAGCTTTATGCATATAAATTTAACAGCAGTATAAGTAGCTTTGCCGTCAGTAAAAAAGGTGTTATGTTCTTAGAAAAGTACCTGGCTCGATGAAATACGGCCGTGGAATATCTGTGGATCAACACAGAAGACTAAGACATTTAGTATCGATAGTGTAATAGTAACGCGAGTGAAAAAGGGAGAGCACGCCTATAGCATAGGTGATGTTACCACTGAAATTTGGTGTTCAAACGGTTGAAGCATTAGGCGACAACGTACCTTTTGCATAATGGCCCAGCAAGTTAATAAAAGTAGCGAGCTTAAGTATTAATGTAGGCGTATGTAAATAAAAAAAAGTTACTTTTATTATACCCGAAGCCAGATGATCTAGTCGTGAGCAGGCTGCAGTCGCTTGAGACTTTGGGCCGAACCCGTGGGTGTTGCAAAACTCTGGGATGACTTGCGATTAGGGGTGATAGACCTATCAAATCTGGTTATAGCTGGTTTTCCGCGAAATATATTTTAGTATTGCGGCTTTGATCTTTTTGTGGGGTAAGGTAATCTTTGTCCTTAAGAATCCTATAATACGCAAAAAGTTTAGGCTAGGCAGACGCGGGGCGCAAAGGTCACGCGTCTAGAGGGAAACAGCCCAGACCACAGGATAAGGCGTCTAACAAGCTGATAAGTCGAAAGGCGTGTAATCAAAAAATTATACGGGTGGTGGGTTTAAATGCGGACCATCCATTAAAGAAAGCGTAGTAGCACACCGTATAAATATGTAAAGTGTTTTGTTTTATTTTTGGTTACGCGCCGACTACTTTAGAGACGTTGAGCGGCTGGCCGAAGCCGTGGGTGCGATTTGTGTTGTATTAATTGAACACATTATTGCACGGTAGCGGAATGTTTCGTAGGTTGTAGAAGTTAGGTTGAAAAATCTGATGGAGATATCGAAAGTAATGATGCTGGGATTAGTAACGTATTTTGGTTAAAGACCAAATAGCCTTAAGCCAAAGGTTTTCGGGTGGGTAGGCTTTTAGATTAGTTCTAAGCTTAAAACCAATAATGCAGACGGTAAGCGGCATTGTAAAATACAGTCCCTCAGTTATTAGCGAAAGCTGATGTTACAAGGGGGTTGCACGTTAAATCTGGTCATTTTCGGGGGAATAAATTTTCGCCCGGGGGTGGACAGACTGGAAAAATTCGTGCTAGTTTAACTGTACCGAAATCCGACACAGGTTGGCTGGTTGAATAAATCAAGGCTACGAGTGAATGTTACTGAAGGAACTCGGCCAATTAGCCCCGTAACTTCTTGGAGAGGGGGTGCCGTAATGGTAGAATTTAAGAAGGAGTGGCGACTGTTTAACAAAAACACAAGACCCTGCTAAATTTAATAATGTTGTATAGGGTTTGACACCTGCCCAGAGTTGTAAAAACTTATAATGTTTTGTGAAAAGCGAGATTCGTTCTCTTGGCCATTTGGCTGGTTTTGCAAAACATTTTAAATTACAATAATCGGCGGCCGTATACCTGACGGTCCAAAGGTAGCGTAGTCAGTTGACGCCTCAATAGCGTCCCGTATCAATGGTGTAACGACTGTTCCACTGTCTCCAGTAACATCTCGGTGAAATTGAGTCGGTGGTGAAAATGCCACCTAGTCACAGCAGGACGGAAAGACCCCGTGCACCTTTACTGTTATCTGGTGCTCTTGGTGTGATAGACGAGCTTAGTTTTCTATTTTTATGTCTTCACATCGAGTTAGCTCTATAAAAACGATTTGAGTGATAAACGCTAGAGAGACAGTTTTGCTGGGGAGGTTGCCTTCTAAAGAGTAACGAAGGTATGCAATGGCCCGAAGGGTTCCGCGGTCAAACGCGGTGCTAACGCCAGAATGGGGGTTATCGGGCCTGATAAAAAAACAAACAAGTTTTTTTAAGGTTAACGCCTGTCATACTGACCCGAAACTTATGATTGAGAGTGGTTTCGATTAATGGATAAAAGGTACGCCGGGGATAACAGGCTGATGTCCGCTGAGAGTCCTTATTGACGCGGATCGTTTGGCACCTCGATGTCGACTCATCATCTCCTGGAGGAGTATAACCCTCCAAGGGTCCGTCTGTTCGCCGGGCAAAATGGTACGTGAGTTGGGTTCAGAACGTCGTGAGACAGTTCGGTCCTTATCCGCTGTGACAATAGAGATAGATGCAGCGCCGAACCTTGTACGAGAGGAACGGTTTTTGTATTCGGAATGACCTATAGTGATTGGGCTGTTTTTAGCATGCCCAGTAGCCAAGTCAATAAAAGATAACTGCTGAAAAATATCCAAGTCGGGAAACTTACTGCAAATATCTCATACGCAACAGAAGATTACTGAATGATAAGATTGCTTAATAAGCGGTGGCGGGTTCACATACTACCAGTAAAAACTGTAGCACAAGCTATACAACTATGTTGATACAGAGTGCTTGAAGTTTTTTAGGTTTTGTGTGGGTGGAATTCCAGATTTACCGTCACTAGCCTATACCAATCGTAGCGGCGAAAATATTGTAAGATATGGAACCGCAAAAGTCATGTTGCGCACCCTGTTTTATACCATGTCTACATTGTATGCATTTTTTGTATGTTTAATTACAACAGTTATTTTGGTTGCCGTAGTCGCATTTATAATCTTGGTTGAACGAAAACTTTTAGCATTATCGCAGCGTAGGATAGGGCCAGCGATATTAGGTCGCCGTGGTATTTTGCAAATATTTGCTGATATTGTAAAACCACTCTTTAAAGATATATTTGAGCAGCGCCTTCAAACAATAACAACTGTAGCGGCTAGTATTTTTTTTTTGTTTTTTACACAACTGATTTTTTCAGATTTGTTTAGTTTTGGCGTTGGTGTGTCTTTATATGATGATGCTGAACTTATAATATTAATACAACTCACACTAACAACACTATCTTGCATATCTGTAACACTTATAGGGTATTTATCTGGATCCAAGTACGGTATGATAGGATCAATACGTCTAGCCATGTCAGAGATTTCAGTAGATGCTGCAGTTATGGTAATAAATAGCCTACTCTTTTATAACTGCTCCGGCTTTGATTATGATAGTGTTTTAACGTCTCAGGCAGTTTCTGCAAACATTTTTTTGCTCGCAGTTGTTGCCGGATTTTTACACATATTTCAACTTTTTATAGCGGCACAGCGATCACCAATAGATTTGATAGAGGTTGAGGGTGAGCTAGTAGCTGGTTATAATACTGAATATAGCGGACCAGATGTTTTAGTAATATACTTTTCTGAGTATTTTCATTTGTTTAACGGTGCGCTACATTTTATATTTATGCTTTTTGGTCTATCATCAATATTTGTAATTCTGTTATAGATAAAATGCTTTAGTGATATATTGTTGTTTGCTTCAAGATGCAGTGAGTAAGACTGTAGCTCTGAGTGAATGCGGGCAGACTGTATAACACATGCTAGTCGACGAAATAACAAAATAAAAACGTGGCATAGAGGTGAGAAAAGGCGTTAAAACACGTGTATAGTTCGGTATAAGACTTTTATAGCTTCTGTCACTGCGGCATCTGTCTATTCGGTGGACCACACCCTATTAAAGGTGCTCGCAAACTGATATGTACTGCGCTAAATACCGAAGATCGTTTATACAACAAAATAAAAGCTTATAAAACAGGTTTTGTTGTTAAAACGCAAAGAAAGTTTACTATGCATCTGTTGACGCTCGGATAGGGTTATGGTGGTAACACGCCAGCCAACAACCGTAGCTGGGTTGAGAGATCGTCCAGCCACTTTGGCGCTGAAAATGCGTCAGACTTCATCCGGAAGGCAGCAGTGGTGAATACTGATCAACGGGGTAAGACCTGGACTGACAGTCTGTGGAAGAAGGAAAAAATCCTTCAAAAATACCAGCACCGGCAAATATAATGAGTTTTGGCCGGGGAGAACTCGTGGCTTACGACGTGCCAGCAGTCGCGGCAAGACGTCGTACGGGGAGCATTACTGGTCGTGATTGGGCGTAAAGTATAGCTAGACCGCTGACGAAATTGTAAGAAAAAAAGCGTTTGAACATTAATATTACAATACCGTCATGCTAGAGGTTGTGTTGGGCTAAAGACACGCGTATCTTAGCGCTAAAATGCTTAGAGGGTACGAGGGTCGCAAAAAACCACGGTATTTAGCTAATGTAACCTGACGTCGAACTATTTAAGTGTAGAAAGCGAAAAGGATTAGGCACCCTTGTAGTCTACACCCTGAATTTATGGCCGTTAGTCATTATACACATAGTGGCTAAGCTTACGCGAAAACGGCTCGCCTGGGTAGCAAACCCGCAAGGGTTGAAGCTAATAAGATTGGCGGGAGCTTGTACAAATGATGGGGCACGTGGTTTAATTCGACAATGCACGTAAAACCTTACCCGCGTAGGTAAAATATTGTAAAAAACTATTTACATTAACCTTTGAGTATATTTTCGCTAGTGCTGCATGGCTGTCGGCAATTCGTGCTGTGAAGTATAGTGTTAGGTCACTAAACGAATGCAACCTAACGCATAGAGAGGCGACTGATTTTTTTTCAAACATGTTAAAAAATTGGAGTGTGTATTTATGCGAAGATTCGGGGGTTTTAACAATCTCCCTATCTTAGGTTTAGCGGACGTCAAGTCAACATGGCCCAGATACGCGGGGCCACACATGTGTCACAATGGTAAAAACAGTGGGATGCTATGGAGCGATCTAAAGCAATACCTTAAAAATTATCGTAGTTCTAATTGTGCGCTGCAATTCGTGCACATTAAGGCGGAATCATTAGTAATCGCATATAAGAATGATGCGGTGAATGTAAAGTCAAGCTTTGCACACACCGCCCATCACGCTCAAAGAGGTGTTTCCGCAGCTTGTAATCGTAGCTTCTAGCAATACAATGTCAAATTGTTTGCCGCGACACGGTTACAGTTGTGTAGGTGCCAATTCGAGCTAAGTTGACACAAGGTAACGGTAGCGGAAGCTGCTGTTGAAGTAGAATTCAAAAAAACTTTGGTATCGGATACCAGCGGCGTGCGCAGTCGTCTACTCGGGTTCATCGCCCGGTCAAGTGAGGGGCAGCACCTCAACGTCGCCAAACACATAGTCATAAGACTTGGCAGTAAATTATACACACTATAGTTTACTTTACAAATTGGTTGTGATGTATTTATAGCACAACCATTTGCTATAATAAAAGGGTTAAGAGCACCAAAGGGATGCCTCAGATATTAAATAGTAGCACGTGGTGCAACCACGAAAACTTCGAACAATTGGTGAACAGAAGAGAAAACGAAGGTAAAATGCTTTAAATTTTGGCGAAGAGACACAACCTAGTAGCCGATAAAAGAAATCAACAGAGAGTAGTTAGTAGTGGTGAGCGAAAACTAGTAGTCTTTAAGAACAGAAGGTTATGTGTGGTTTCTTTTGTGTAACCACACGTTTCCGTACGCAGTGACTGTTATAACAGCAGGCCAGCGCCGGTACTAGCCCGGAAATTGCGTAAAAACTTTTTATAGACAAAGCACCGGATGCGGTGCTTAATTCTATTATTATATGCGTGCAAGCAGTTATCACGAAGATTTTATTAATTACTCACGTATATTTACGTGGCAACATAAAGTTATATATATTTTAGATCGACGACTTAAAAAAAAGTCAAAAGCATTCAAATTAAAAGAGGTGCACATACACAAGGAAAAATCAGTCCCACAGGTATGGTTTAATTTCATAAAAAGGGCTCGAGACTTTCGAGTTTTTAAATACTTTATGAGTACTTTTTATATAACTAGCAATTTTTTGAGTATTTATACAACGCTTGCTGAAAAACAGCAATTGTGTAAAAAGCAGCTGATAAACAAAATGCAACTATTTAAACTTATTAGTGTACTATCTACGCCATATTATACGCGCGCCGTAGAGGACGTCGAGCCGCAGATAAATGAGCCTGTTTATAACAATTTTTATTTTCTAAAACTTTTTATACGTTTTAGACGAAAATCACTATTTATAACGCTAATAAGCAGGCGACGCTCTTGTATATTCTCGCTATCCTCGGGGCTTTTTGTTCCAGGCTATAGGTACCTAAAAAAACCTAGAGATGTTAGGAAACGTCAGTTAGAGTATATTAGAAGCTTAAAAAAAAAAGATAAAAAACTCTTTAACAAAAAAATAAAAATACGCAGGTGAAAGTGTTCTAGATACTCAAAAGCTGTTAAACTATACATGTTGCGATACTGTAAAGCGCTGCTACAATATATAGGTGGTTATTCTATAATTTTAATAGTTAGGGGTCTTGTACGTAAATTTAAACGATTTTTGTGGGAGTTGTTTTTAGGCCCTAAAAAAGGAAGAGCAAAAAAAAACATCATTAAAATTAAATATGTTGTTTTTTTAAACAAATATCTATACAACATGAGTGTTAGGGCAATTAAGAAAAGGATTTCTAGGAGGTTTGGTTTGTAAAAAAAAAAAAATAAAAACTGATGTTAGAGGTAAGTATATGTAAAAAATCTATACATTTTATTGAAGCGCAGATGCTTAGTTTGGACTACGGATTTGGTACATTTTTCAGTTTTTGTGGCGTGTTTGGTGATTATGATAAAAATGCTTTTTCAAGCCGCACCATAACGCAAACATCACGAAATGCGGTACTTACTAAAAAATTTGTGGTTTGTAGAGCGAGTAATCTAGTCGCTTTAAAAGTTAGCCAAGCTGTATGCGCTCTGCCAAGTACGCTACTTAAAAACGGTTGTGGCGCCATAGGTGTGTTTAATAACACAATAAAAAACCTATTAAAACGTCATAGGGCACTCGCTTTACTTGATGTTAGTGGCTTAAACGATTATTCCAAACACATTAAAAAAACAATAAAACGCAGGAGATTTATAATAAAAATACAGAATAACGTGATTAAAGGTAATCTGGCCATAAACGCAAAACAATACTGTGGTGCTGACGTAGACGGCCTATTTAATATTGCCAAAACATGTAATAAATCAAAAGCGTTGGTAGAAATAAACGATTACGATATCATATTTGCAAAGGATAATATACTACTGTGGGCCGGCGATTTGGATATTGACTATTGAAGCCGTAGGCGTATTGCCAAACTCCTAGGTGCTGACATCGAGGACGATGTTGAAAAACTTGATGAAGCTGATTGGGAGGCCAATGATGCACTCCTTGATAAAGCAGCTGATGAGCTTTTTGCACAAATGGATAGGGACGGAATACAGTAGGGCTGTGGACTAACAGTTAAAAAAAGGTCTTTGCTGATGCGCTAACGTGGTACAAGTTTGACAACTGCAGCAGCCAAGGTAGGTGTTAAAGCAAGCGTACACGCACATTTCATTTTGTGTGAAGTGTATCAACAATTTAGATACTGGGTGTAGCTATAACAATAATAGCTTTTCAGACTTTTGTATACAACTATGCGTAATGGGTTACGTAAAACAGGCAGATATCGCATAAGACTTTTGTTATCGCGCAATAACATGTGACTTATTGCGATAGTTTATAAACCCCTGGCTGTTGTCGCCTAACAAAAAACCGCAAAAGTCTAGTAGTAAAAAATAAAGCGACGTAGCTATAAAAAGAATAATAGCTTTTTCAGTGGGCCGATTTGTATACAGGCAATACTGTCGTCAAAAATTAAATCAAGCCCACATCGACTCGAGACGCTCACTAATTAATATGGTAAGCGGGTGTAGTTAAATGGTAGAACGCAAGACTTCAAATCTTGATAAAGGGGTTCGATTCCCTTCGCCCGCGTGATAAGAAATTACCTTCAACCGGTTAAAAATGCATTAATAACCGGATCTTTCATGCCGCTTATAAAGGCTTCCGATAAATTTTTTTCGCAAAACTTTTTTGATAAAACAACGTTTGATGACAATGCTTGGTATTATGATAAGGACAAGGTAAGGGAATACAAACTTAAAAATATACACACACGGGCAAATTTTAACTGGTTTGAGGAAGACTGGGCTGATCGTATTAGCGAGTACCTTACTTGACTTTGTCATTATGACAGCTTTGTTGTATTACTGATGATCATTTATTTCTGATCACTATTCGGCTTAATATTTTTAGCATATTGAGTATTTTATGTTCCATTATTATATTAGTTAGTAGTTAAATTTAGTGAACGATACAGCATTCAGCACGTTTGAAAACTTTTTTTATAGCAACGCAAATATTTTAGTTGCTCCAGTTTTAAACCTAAAAGCTGTTCAAAAAGGGCAAGCTATTTTAAAGTTAAAAAAACAAAAAACAAAGCAATACATTTTTTTAGTAAAAAATCAAAAAATTTTAAAAAATTATTTTATATTTGGATCTTTTGATGGGTTTCAGGTTTTTAATTCACTTAACATTTTAAATGCTGTTGTAAGAATGGAGTTATTATTATCAGGGTGTACGGTTACAGCAAGCAGTTTGCGAACTTATCAACACGTAAATAACTAAGTTAGGGGCGGCCGTGTCGGTTAACAATATTGCAAAAGTATATAGCCGCAAAAAAGCACAAATGTATACAACCAAACTCGACTACGACACTGTAGCCGTTGCCGACTATACATATTCCGGCGCGAACGAGTATTTTAAAAATAACAGTGTAAGGGTTGTTGCTATAGACAATAATTTCTTAAAATGTGTTAACGTGCGAAAGTATTTACCGAGTATTGTTGATATGACTTTAAGACTTGCGTTATTTTCAAAAAAAAAAATAATAGGACGTAATTATTTACTAAACACCATCTTTTTTACAATAACTGCGGCAGCTTCATATTATAAAATTTTTTTGGTTTATGGGGAAGTTCAAAAAAAAAAAAATATAAAATCAATGGGACAAAACAAAAAGATAAACATATCAAAAATGCCGGTTAAAATAGCAGCTAAATTGTGTCTAACAGCAATGAATATTGGTTGATTCATTGACGAGGTTGAGCATTTAACGGGGCAGCCTACAGTTATACGTATAAGGACTGTAAAAAAACCAGCTACTGAGCCAACGCTTTTTATATTTAAACGTGATTTTACGGCGAGATTTACGTACGTTTTGAGCAGCAAAGCTATCTCACCAAGTATGGTTTATGATATTTTTGCCCTTTTTGGAAAATCACACGACCTGCTGTTATTTGTAAACACATTAACGACAGTATTGGACAGCACCCCGTATCCAAGCATGCAGTATGTTATATCAAACATAAAAAAAATGATAAGATTTTTTTGATTCCTTTGGTGGAGGGCTTATAAAGCCGCCGGTATTTATTTAACGTTGAGCGGTAAGTTGTCATGACACTTACTAACCATAAGTAGAACAGTCAGCCTTCGCCTAGGTAAAACATCTTCAAGTACTGTAGACCTAAATGCGCTATATCAGTATCAGGAGTATACATCAGATACTGGCGCCTACGGGTTGACTATCAGATTTTACAGCAGGAGCGTTATATTAAAAAAGTAGTTTTGCTTTGATAACAAATCTAGAAATAACTATTATATTGCTAAATTTATTCATTTTTTTGATGTTTCTTTTCTCGCTCAACGGCCTACAGCTATTACTATATAGTGAGGCTGCTTGGGTATTGTTATACTGCGCTTTTACAATAACCTCAAAAATTTTTGATACAAGCTTAGTTGCTGCAGCAATACTGCCAATATTGATATTTGCATCGGTAGACTGCTCTGTATGGGTTTTGTTTTTAGTTTTTATTATTAAAAAAAACCCAGCAAATTTACAACTATCAGAGCGCTATGTCTCAAAATTTATATTGAGGTCTGGGAGGTCTTTATTGACAAATCGTCACATAAAATAATACCAGTGTTACTGCAAACAGCATTCTTATTATGTGCCGCACTATTATTAGTATCGTTTTTAACATACTCAATGCTCGTATTGTTAACTTTTTTTATAGTAATAGCGTGTTTAATTTTATTTTCTTCCGGATGTGAAGTTTTTGCTGTAGTTTTGTTATTCTGTGAAATACACGTTATTTTTTTGATTTACTGCCTATCATTATCGTGGGTACGCTTTGATACTCAAATAAACACGATATTATCAAACCAAAACAGGTATATAGCACTATCCACCGTTGCTGTCGCACTGGTTGTTGTAACGCTGTTCATATTTGTTGATGTTTTTAACAACTCATCCAACTTTTCAAGCACACCATCATTTACAATAACAACACAACTTTTAGTGTATAATTTAGTGGCAGGCTCTACAGTAACAGCCCAGTACATCTCATCAATAATATTAATACTGCACGCATTTGAATTTTTGGTTGTAAACTTTTTTATGTTTTTAGCTATAATTTTATATGTAATATTACAAAAAACCATAAGCATAGTAAACAGCAAGGGTGTGTGTTCGGAGGCATGTGGTAAGCAGTCAAATGCTGTAATTAACGGGTATCTATTAAGAGCCCAAAAACAGTGCGTACAGTTAAATAGATCTACGGCGACTGCAATGTTTATAAAAAATACTAAAAAGTGGCGAGGTACTAGGAAGTTTTTTTATTTTAAAAAAGCAACGTTATAAATGTTACAAAAATTAACAAAGGTTAGAGTTATTGATAATACCGGTGTTGTAACAGCTATGGTTATACAAGTATTTGCGGGAAATAAAACATATGCTAGACTTGGTGACTTTGTAAGATTATCAACCAAAACAATTAAAAGGCTTAGGCGAACTAAAAAGGTTATGGCAAATAGAAGGCGTAAAATAATAGCGCGAAAAAAGCGAAGGATGTCTACAATTGTTAGGATAAGGAGAACCATACCATATTTGGATGGCGCAGCATTACGATTTAGAGACAATGCTGTAATATTATATAAAAAAAGAAAGGTTTTAAAAGGTAAACGCTTTTATGGTTTAACTACAAGAATGGTTGGGTTTGAGAAAGTGATGCGAAAGTTTTTGTTCTACATATAATGTACACACGCTTAACCAAAGATGTGCATAACACTAATATTGGTGTTGGTAATTGTACAGCAGTACTTTTTATAAAAATCTTATATAGATTAAGCAGCCTCAACCACTCAGCAAATAACGCTTTTAAATTTTCTAACGCATTTTTTAATGTTATAGTGTTTAACAAGGTTGCTGGTTTAAGCGTTGACAGTACTGCCGCGGTACTTGCCGTATACAGGCTTTTTAATTTTTTTATAAAGTTTGGTGAGACCGGGTGTTCATTTTATACAATTGCAGAAAAAACATTATATCTCGACGCACAAGCATTGAATTATGTCGTATTTTCTAGATTTGTAAACAAGCACGTGTTGCTAGATGCGACGTTAAAGAACTATGGTAGTTCGACAAAAAAGCTAACAGCGCTTTTATCCATGTGTGGTGCTGATGCGGTATTTGTTGTAGATCACACTATAAAACCAAAATTACTTAGCAAAATATCACGCGGCGCATACTTCATGTTTGGACTTTGTAAAAATAGGGAGCAGGCGTTTTTTTACGATATTTTTTTGCCTACAGGCGTAGCACCATTAGAATTTCAGTTTTTTTTTTTAGAGCTGGCGTTTTTCGGTATATGTTTAGGACAGAAAAATCTATTAAAAAACGAGACTGCAGACCATTTAAACATGCTGTCTAAACTGATTTTGTTATAAAAATACTTTGACAAGTGGCGCTATGCTATTGACAATTGTGCTAACCTGTTGTTTTTTAGCGTTACTCGTATATATGATATTTCACAACATAGCTTATAAAAATTTTTTTAAAAAATCGCAACAATACCTAAGACAGCGTTACGGTTTCTATGAGTGCGGTTTTAGGCCAAGACAGGAACTTTCTATAGAGTTTAGTATGCAAAATTACGTAATGTTTGCTATGACAATTCTTTACGATGTTGAGGCTGTTCTTTTATTGTTTTTTCTACAAAACCTTAATATTTTTGCAACTGTAGATATGCTGTTAATAGTCTTGTATTTAGTTTTTTTTATTTTAGGTATTTTTTTTGATATTAAGCAGCGTAGCATATTTTGGCAATATTACTAATGTTAATCAGCCAAAATAAGACAGACATTATAATAAACAAGGGCAAAGTTATGCGAAAGTTTGTAACCCCTTATGTTATAGTAAGTTTTTTTAATACCTGTGGCTGTATTACACGAAAGATGTATACAGCGGATTCGGTTATTTTACAAACGTCGCAGCTTTTTTATTCGATGGCTCACATAAGGTTTAGTTCCATATTCAGTGCAACAACCCTCAGTCTTATAACGGGGTATAGCGTGTCAAAAAATGCAACAGCCCTGGTTTACATACTTTCTGTAAATAGCTGCCGTTTAGTTTTGTATACACTCACAACAACAAAGGTATCACCAAACAGTATAAGATCATTATATTATAATGCTTGATGGTATGAAAGAGAGACAACTGAAATGCTTGGTGCTGATTTTACGGGTTCGATAGACAACAGGTGCTTATTGCTACCATACGGCTTCTCTGAAAATCCGATTAAAAAGGATATCGCAAATAACTACGCATATGTAATAAGGTATGATTCTGTAGATCAGGTGCTAAGGTGGTCAGCATTATAGTGTTAACACCAAGTCAACTAGTAATTTCATATACCATAACGGTAGAATCCTTCACAGTTAATTTTTACGAGAACATCAATAAAGCTAACGTAGCATTATATATGTTATCGGCGAAGCGTGTTGTTGTGAAAAAAAATATCGATGGTTTTGTACACGATGTTACTTTTGTTTTTGGCTTTGACATCTCATCACCAATAAAAAAGTCAAAGCGATACGTCGTTAACAAAAGTGTTATGGCCTTTAAAAAAAGGGGTAAGGAGGCATATAACGAAAAGGTGAGAAAGCATACATTCAATATTTATGTTTTGTGTATGGATTCGTATGACTCTTCTGACGTAATAAAACATGATTTTTACAGTGACGTCATTAATGCATTAAAAACCGCGGGTTTATACAACTATGCGCTAAGAATAAACGAAAAGAAAAACTTGCCAACAGTGGAGCTGGTATAAAAAAAAATGGGGTGTCAAACATCATTTATCAGTATAAACGGATTGTGGTTTCTTGTTTATTCGATACTCTACATAATTGCCGCAGTAGTTGTGGTGTTATATATACTCGATTCAGCGGCCATAAATGTTTTACGTGCGCTAATATCAATGTTGTCAGCAATCATTGATGTTAAACACTTAAAAAACACATTTTTCTACCACATAACACTATTGTTGTATATTTTTTTTTTTTTATTCGTTTTTGAATTTGGTACAGCATTCTGCCACATATTTTGTTTTAAAGGCTTACTGGCTTGGTACACAGTTATAGTAGTATACTTCCTGTTAAGTTTGTCTGTGATTATTTTTAAGTTTTTAGTACAAAAAATAAGTATAATAAACATATTAATACTGTGTCAAATAATATTTGTAACATGTCTACTACTATGATCCTCCAATGGGTTTTTAACTATAATTTTGTTGATAGATACTCTAAATTTGGCGCTGTATATGTTATTTTTAATAAACTCGTCCGATGCAAAAAATGTTGTATCAGGATTATCCACATTTTTTTGGGTGGCGTTTTTATCTACAATAATATTTTTTTCACATTCTTTGTTTAATTTTTTCACTTTTTTTACTTTTGATGCTAGTAGTTCATTAATACTAAGCAACCTCGTTGAATTATCCATATTTTCGAAGGTGCTAAAAACGGTATGCTTTGCATTCTTTATAGCATTCATTGCGATAAAGCTCGGCTTGGCACCGTTTTTCCACTGAAAGGTGCTTTTGTTAAAAGCTGCTGGTTTCATTTCTGGTTGTTTTTACGTCACGTTTTATTTTTCTATAGTTTTTTTGTTTTTTATAAGAATACTGCTACAAAATATTGCAATCGCGCTAGTATCCGGACTACCTATATATTTTATAACACTAGTAGCTGTTGTATCATTATACGCATTTAATAATGTTTCAGCATCCGTAGCTAAATTTTTAGCTTACAGCAGTGCTGTAAATGGTGCTATGGTTCTTGTTATTTGTAGCTCTGTGCTATTTGTAATTTAGTTGGGAGTACAGAAAGGTAGACATCAAAAAAACAACAAAAAAAAATATTTTAGTAAATGCTGTTCATGTATAAATAGCAACTTTAAAAGCTCAGAAAATATTTTACAAAAAGTAAGTACAACAAGACTGTTACCAAATGCTGATGTAAGGGCGTTATTGTTATTACGGGCAATAAGCGAAAATTATACTAAGGCGGCCGCTAAGTATATGGCGGTATTATTTTCACGAAAAGCAAAACATCAATTTAATGTAGAAAAAGCTAAGTTTTCAGACTTCGATTACATCGATTACCTACAAACACTTATAGAGGAGGAGGCGCCTTATATAGACGATGAGTTTACACCGTTTGAAAAATTTGTAGAAGAGGAGGATGCTGTGGTAAAACGTGTTGACACAAGACTCGTCGATAAGCACGTGTATTTTGGTCGAAAAGTTTTATCAAAAAATATAGGTTATGCTGACACGCTTTACACAAAAACCTCTGGTATAAAAACAGCACAATTATTTAAAGCTAGGGTTTTGTGACGTGTTGATAGGTTTGAGCATGACTTTAACCTAGTAGCACCGTATACGCAAGAAGCTTTAATGTTTGAGCTGCCTTTTTGGGAGGAGTTGAGCGATGCCTATAAAAATAGGGCCGCATGCGAATCGCTATTGTACAGCACCCATAATACAAGATTAAAAACCGGTGAAAGTATTTATAAAAAACAACACAAAAATGTGGGCTAATAAATAATGTTGGTAAGTTTAGTTACAGCAACAATCACATCCGATGTATTTGCGTTAGTATTAGTACATTGGCTTGGTTATAGTTTAGCGTTGTTGGCGATCTGCTATTCATTAAATGTTAATGATGGTAGTACTGAAATATCAGCAACATCCGCAGATATTACAGCATCTTGGGTGAACAACACCGTGTTTGTATCTGCAGCAGCTTCAGCGGCTGGGTTACCACCATTTTTTGGTTTTTGGACTAAAACGGCTTTTTTTGTATACACATCACTAACTTCTTCCTTTTTTTTGGCAGCACTGTGCGCACTATTAATACTTTTTGGATTGTTTTTTTATTTGTCTATAATAAGGGCCGTATCTTCAGAAAAAAAATTTGTTTTTTCAAATAACATTAATTTTCTAAAAATAGGTGTAGTTGTCGTGCTTATAATGTTATTCAATGTTTTCGGTTTTTTGTTTTTTGACGATTTATTGATTTTAGCAAAACTCCTTATATAATGAGAAAATCGTTAAAAAATAAGAAGCCACTTGCGATATTCAAACGTCGACACCTTTGTCCTAGGGTTTTTAGGGGTTTGGTTTGGGGTACAAGTGGGGCGGTACTACTAAAAAGGATGTTTTTGGTAGTTTCAGCAGTTTATTGGTTTAGGGTAAGGATGCGTTGGCATTATAAAAAACTGACTTTTGGTTACAGAAGAAAAAATAATAAAGGCCGTAGAACGTATTGACATAGGGTACAGTCGTTCTTGCCGTGCACAAGAAAATCAGAAAACTCTAGGATGGGTAAAGGTAAGGGTAAACTCATCGGTCTTTTCACAAATTTAAATGCCGGGTTCATATTGTTAGAGCTTAAAATAACTCGCGAAAAGCTGATAAAAAATTTAGTAAATTATTTAAATAGTAAGCTGGCTACAAGACTTTCGGCAATTATAGCAAAGACTGGTAGACCGTATCAGTCTTTCGGATCAAAAGAGTCAAATTTTGTTTCTTATAGGCGAAAAGAGCATCTATACTATAAAATGCGAAAACGTCATAACAGCTACGCTGCAACAAAACTAGATTTGCAGCACTACTAAACATACTTGGGATTTGCGGGCACACCACAATTAATGTCGATTTTTATATTTATAGCTTTGTTGATAATTCATGCACTTTTGACAAGATATTATTTTATTAAAACCGGCGCTAGGTTCATAAAAACAGGGGCGGTTATTAAGCCGTTCTTAGCTGGACTTTGCGTACTGTTTTTTGGTTTTTTATTTACAGCACTTATTTTTGATGTTTTTTCCTCAACAGAGGCTGAGATGTTTACATTCCTTAATTGTATAATACCAGCATACATGGATAGTACTAGGGATTTAGTCTGTACAACCTTTGATATAATATCACCAATAACAACATCACTACTTTTAATATGTATTGCAGCCCTTTATTATACAGTCCAATTCACCAATGAGGATATTTCAAAATTTTCTTTATACCTTGCATCAATATTTTTAAGCGGAACATATTTCATTTTTGCAAAAGGCTCTATATCAATTTTTATAGCATATGAGCTGCTGTTACTACCAAGTTGCTTGATGATAGACCGTTTTTCAAAAACCGCCAGAGGTAAGGAAGCTGCATATTTTATGATCGCTTGGACTCAGATTGGTGCTGTAAGCTTATTTTTTATATTAATAATGATAGACGTTAACTATAGTACGTATACACTAATAGGTTCATCTATATTTTTCTCTAGGTCACAAAAAAACATTATAGTATCTTTAGCATTTTTTGGTTTTGGAACAAAAATGCCTATTTGGCCATTTTACTGGTGATTACCTGAGGCACACGTTGAGGTAACAACCAGCTTTTCTATAGTACTTAGCGGCTTGTCTGTAAAGTTCGCATTCTTGGGCTTTATAAGGTTTGTCGGCACTTTCGGAGCCGGGGACGTTTATTGGATATTTGCGGCTATCGCACTATTTGGCTTTATGGATGCAATATTAAAGGTGGATTCCGAGGCAGACATAAAAAAAATAGTAGCATATCAGACTGTTGCCGAAATGCACGTTCTCGTTGTATATGTCTCATTAGACTATTCTGCATTTATAAATTTTGTATACTTCATGTTCCCAACACACTGCTGGTTATCAACAATATCGTTTATTCTAGTAGATATAATATCTAAGCGATATCATTCTAGGAATTTGGAGCACCTTTATGGTATTTTTTATGGATCACCTTTATTGGTAAAATTTGTTTATTTAACGGTATTCATATTTGGATCTATACCAGGCTCTGCAGTATTTACGGTTGAGTTCTTCGTACAGATAGCTGGATCAACATCGATGTTTAACGTCATACTATTCATATTTTTACAGCTTTGCTTGGTTGTTTTTTCTAAAAATATTTGGTGAATTTTGTGTGGTGGTGACATGCTACACTTTACACAAAGCAAGGCCTTTACTATGACAAGATCAGAGACACTATTTATATATATACTACTATTACAACTTATACCAGCATTTGGAATAATAGAGTTCTTGTATTAAATTTAAACGGCGTGGCCGAATGGTAAAGGCGATGGACTGTAAATCCATTGGGTTTCCCGCGTTGGTTCAATTCCAACCGCCGTTAGGATAACTACAGCCTCTCAATGCTTATACTCGGTCGGCCGCGAGAAAAAAAGTCCATCAAGCAGGACTTACAAATTAAGGGGCAACCCACAAATAGCTACCGTTATTTGGAGGATTTTTTTTGCCTCACCGAAAAAACCTAATTCTGGTAAAAGGCGTGTAGCTAAATCCAGAATAAGGCACGTAAAAAGACGCGACAGGTTAACGGCGCGTATTGTCGGCTACCAGTATTTCCCAAAAAAATATTGTAAACTTTTAGCAAGGGGCGGTAGGGCAAACGATACACCTGGCGTAACGTATTCGGGTATTAGGGGTGTTTATGATTTCAGGGGTCACGCTGATAAAACGAAAAGAAGATCGTTTTACGGATTAAAAAGACCAGCATTTGCTGTAACGCGTGTACGTAAAGCACTTAGAAAACAAGGTATAAATTCTGTTGCAGATATTTTAAAAGTTGGATCAGCAAGATAGCTTATAAAATTTGTTGACTTTACAGGAATTATTTCCACAAACGTTTGTATATTGCATCTTATTAGTGTTATTGATAAACTACCTAATATCAGGCCTTGTCATGTTCTTTTATTGGGGTAAGCTTGGTATAAAAGGTTTATTTTATATGTCAGAATTGACTTTAGCATCAGTATTTTTGGCAATGCTGTGCTCTATAAACGTTGTTATCAAATACGGTACGTTGGTTACATGAAGATTAGGCACTCTACCAATAACTGATAATACTAACATTGTGTGTGCTTTAAATGTTGATCTTCTAGCACTTCTATGCGGATCACTTGTAGTATTATTAACGATGATATCGTTAACTTTTGGAGTAGAGTATTTAACACGCGAGCCTGTTGCACACAACACTATAGTAACTATGGTAGCATTCTCAGCATGTATAGTTTGGTTTATCTTTAGCTACGATCTTGGATTTATGATAATAATCTGGGAGCTTGCTGGATTTTTTTCTATTATATTAGTTGAATCATATTATAATAGGATAAGAACGACACAAGCAGTATCGAGAACTTTTGCTATAAGCAGACTCAGTGATTACTTTTTACTATTAGCACTTGCAGAGGTTAATGGCTTCTGTAATAGCTCATATCTTGCAACACTTTTTTCAGCTGTTGCAGAAGTTACACAAGAATGCTCGGTTGTATTTTCTTACTTTACAGATATTGGTGTTTTGACTATACTAGCTTTTACACTATTCTTAGCAGCAGCTTGTAAGTGTGCACAATTCATATTATTTGTTTGATTACCAGACGCTATGGAGGCACCAACGCCAGCATCAGCACTTATACACTCATCAACTTTAGTTGTTATGGGTATATTTATGATAGTACGTTTCAGCCCAGTATACAACGCTGTATTCATAGTTAACCTGTTCTTGTTAATATGCGGCTGTATAACAATAGTTTACGGCGCAATAGCATCTGTACAAACGGGCGATTTAAAGAAGGCTGTAGCATATTCCACTATTAGTCAGGTTGGCTATTTAATATGCGGTTGCGGATTGATGGCATTAAAGGAAACCATAATTTATCTTATGGTACACGCTGTGTGTAAAGCTATGCTATTTGTTTTTGTTGGTTATACTGTACACCTTTTTGGCGGAACCACATCTTTAAGAAAAATGGGTGGAGTTTTTAATATTATACCTAACGTAGCATTTTACGTTTTTATTCTTTGTCTAATTTTGATGGGATACCCTTTAACAGCCGGATATGCTGCAAAAGAATTACTTATATCAAAAGTTTTTGCATCATCCGCCATGATAGCTAACTTTGTAATGCTTTGTTGATTATTAACTATATGCTTAGCACCTATATACTTGTTTAGAGTATGCGTATTACCCTATTTTGGTTTTGCAAAATGCAGCTCAGCTGTTTATAGAAATCTTTTGGCATTGGAGAATAGGTCTAAATACTTTGCTATGGGGTCATTTGATTTAAGTAAAATCAGCAACCCACTGCTATTTTTCAGCTTTGAGTGGAAGGATTTGACTATAACGAGCAGGGTTACAGCACTGTTGCATTTTATAATGATGCTCGTAGTGCTATTTATTGGGGAGATGCTGTTTTATATTGTATTGGGTGTTTTTAACACAGATCACTTATTCGGATTTTCTTTAATAAGCAACCCTTGCTACGGTTTAACAGCACCAGCTTTATTAACGTCAGCAATAACAGCACACAAAATTCAAGTATTCACGGTACTGGTGTTTGCAACTGTTACTATATACTTCGCAACGAATATAGCAAGCTTCCGATCTGCTTATTTGATATTGGTAGTTATACTATTAATACAGGTTTCCACAATGGTATTACCGATGTATGATATTATTGCGGGGCTACTATCAACTATAAATATACCAGTAGAGTTTATCGACGAGCTGTTCAGCCTATCCTACGCTATAATTAATGGCTACGCAATTGTTTGGCTTTTGGTAATTGCTGTAGTAGTTTCTGTAGTAACAATGTGGCCAACGTTATAAAAAACTCTTTTTATGCAAAGCAGTATAGGCTGTGTTTTAACCAAAGGGTTAGGACTAAAGTCTTATTCACAAAACGAAATATTTTTATATCGCTTTTTCAGTTTGGCGCATTTAGTTCTTTAAGTTTTAAGGGTTATTTTTTTAGCAAATTTATAAAAAAAATATTAATAACTAACAATGTGCATATTCAAAAACATTTAAGAGCTAAACAAGCTACCGATAATCAGTCCGGTGTAAAATTAATATCAAATGATAGGATAAATGATCTTTATACGTTGTTTATGTCAGATAGCGGGGTCATATTATTTGCTGCGATGACGAAAATTTTAACAGCATCCGCAACAGATTTAGGGTTAGCCGATATTGTTGATTGCATTGGGTGGTTGTTTTTAATTAAACAAGTGACCTTGTTTGACACAAGAACATTGGTTCTTTCTAGAGTGAAAGGACTTTTTGATATGTATTTTTTTAGTATGCGAAGGCAGCGACGATACTTTTTAAAATCCAGTACTGTTGTAGCTAAAAATAAAAAAAAGCAGAATAAGCAACGCAGCTTAAGAATAAGCAATAAACAAAAATACAAAAGATTAAGAAATAAAAAGTATTTATTAAGGGGCTGAAAACGAAACTACAAAAATCGCCACGGAAAGTATACGCGTTTAAAAATATACCGAATAAGGCGTTTTTTAGTACAGCCTAGGTACTCTAGCAGAACGCTGTATAATATAAACATAACAATAAAGGATGTGTTTAATGTCAAGGGTCAAAAAACTATCACGCAAAGATACAGTAACAATTCCCCAGCATTTTTTGACTATAAAATATTATTTATTTTTGCAGATTTAAATTACGCCAACCCATTCCTGTTCTTCAACGTTCTGTGTGATATTTTATTTACGACAAGTTTTCCAGTATTTAAAATAGTGCGCGTCGGTTCTGCATTCATAATAGTAAACAGGCTTGTAATGTTTAAAGAGTTTATAAAACTAACAAAAAGCCGATATTATATGCCGTACAAGTTCAATAAAGTGTTGTTATCACAGCAATTTAATATGTTATAGTTTTTTTTGAACCAAAACAAACAAAATAATTTTACATGGTTAATATCAAGATCAACTGCTATAATAAGTTGAGCGCGCGCGGGTTCGATGTGACCGTTAACGTTTGGACTAGCATGTTGTGCAATAGAGATGATGCATGTTACTGTAAGCAGGTATGATATGGATAGGTTTGGCTTTATTTTTAGGCCAAGCCCTAGACACGCCGACTTTTTGTTGGTTTCTGGAACAGTAACATATAAGATGGCACCTACAGTAAAGAGGCTGTATACACAATTGATGAACCCGAAGTGGGTGTTATCCATGGGATCGTGTGCAAATGGCGGTGGTTTATACTACTACTCATATTCTGTAGCCAGGGGCGTTGGTAGTGTAGTATCGGCAGACGTATACGTACCGGGCTGTCCACCAAGCGCCGAGGCACTACTATTTGGTTTAATACAATTGCAGGGTAAGGTGTGAAGGCATTTAAGAGATTTTAATTATATATTTAATTAATGAGGGGGCATTTAAGAAAAAGAGTCGAAATTCGTAGATTAAGGCGTCAGCGTAGAACCACATCGGTTGGTTTAATAAGGCCGATTGTAGTATCGAAAACAAAGAGGTTCAGAAGAGGTGCTTTTGGTCATTATCTTAAGAAAAGAAAACTAGGATCAAGGAGGCGTATACGAAGTAGCCTACGAAAAAAAATATATTTAAATGAGGTTAACAGAGTTGTTTCTGAGCTAAACATAACAAAATTACCATTGTATAGGTACAAGAGGCGATCTGGATATGTCCTTGCTCGAGGACTTTCAAGATTTCAAACTATAGTACGTCAGTATTGAAAGAGGTCGTCTGATATTGATAAAGCTGAGTTGGCTGCTATAGAAGCGAGGGAGCTTGCAATTGCTGCACAGGTTGAGGATGTTGGAACAGAGAAGGATACAACGTTGAGCAGCTTCATGAAATTAACAGCTGATGATCTTATTAAAATGGCGGCTGAAAAAAAAGAACAGGCAGTTAAAGAGGCGGCAGAGAGGGTTGCTAAGATAGAGAGAGACAGGATAGAGGCGGCGGAGTATAAAAAAAAAGCAAAATTGGAAGCAAGGAAGCTTAAGCCGTTATATGAAAATGCTACGTTTACAAGAATTACAGATAAAGTGTTTATGCAGGATTTTCGCTTAAAATCGGTACAGTGGGACGTTACTAGTTATAATTCTAGAGTGTGATCAGAGGAGTCGGACGATGATGTTTTTGCCGGCGATTATTCAGATATCAAAAATACCGGTTTTTTTATACCTGTAGAAGCACAAAAATACTATAAAAAACTCGTAGTAACCGGTGCCGCAGTTCAGCTAACAAGCAGCGACGTTGGCAGCACTGATAGCGGATCATTAGATCTGACATCGTCTAGCGAGACAGACGATTCTGCTATAAGCGCAGAATCATATACAGCAAAAAACAGTTCGGATGCCCGTATTTATGATGAGGGTGTTTTAGATACGCTAAAATACGATGAACTTTCTGACTATTTACCATGCAAAAGCATTATGCAACATTTAAACGTGCTTAGAGGTTACACCGAGGTTGTGGAGGAAAAAAAACTATATGCTAAGAAACCTATGGCGCTACAAGAAAAAAAAGCTTTTTACCTATCTTATCACACTTTTGGGCAGCGTTATGGTTTATCCGGTAATGTTATAAAAACTGTAAAAAAAATAAATAAATTATTAAGGGTTGGTGGTGTTTATTCGACTTATGCAAAAGAGGCTTCATACTTTTTAATCTCGAGATTTCAACGAACAACCTTTATAGCCGCGGAACAGTTAATAAGAAAAATACACACTACAAAATTAGCAGCAAAAGCTAAAAAAACATTAGCTAAATATCGCGGAAGGCATTCTAGGCACGCGTTCCCATACCGCTTTACTAGAAGGAGCCGCGATTATAGGTTCTCGGGTTTAAAGTCTGTATTACCAAGGTGAAGCAAGCTGATAACTGTGTCAAAGCAGGCTGTTGATAGGGTTTCATTATCATACAATACAGACACGCTGGTTGCTGTACCTGAAATGTTTTACATTTTTAGTTATAAAAACTATCTTTGACGTAATTTCTTTTTTGAAGAGGGGGGCAATGAGCTAGCATACATAACAAGACACACTACATTTTTTGATAAAAATCCATACATGAACAACTGTCTAGCATTCAAAAGTTTTTTTTTTGTAAAAACAAAGCAAGATGTTTCAACAAAAGAACTTATAAAATTGTACGCTGACGATTTATTTAAAAAAGCAGAGGTGTTGAAAATAGCAAAAAATAAAAATAAAGCAACAGTGTGCTGAGGTGCTATAAAAAGATACTGGGGTTATACAATACCAGATGCTGGTGTAGTTGCTGATGATACTATTATCGGCGATATGCTTAAAAATTTTGACATATTCTGCTTGTCATCAGCTAACGAGTTTTATAAGGTATTTGTTTTGTTATTGCAAGCTAAGGTTACAAAAACGTGCTAGACTTTAGGTTTAAAGAACACGCAGACATTTATCATGGACTTAAAGTAGCAAAGGAGGACAGGCACGTTGGTAAAGTTCACATGTATACACACAATTTTTCTGGAATGCATTGATATACAAAAATAGCACCTTTTCTAAAAACAAGCCCACTAAGGGTGTTAGCGTCCGGTTATAGTAGATCACGTGGTAGGACGCTTGGTGGCACAACAACTGTTTATACAAAAAGCAAGGTTTCTAAGAAAGTTATAATATCATACAGTAAGTCACTAAATAACCTTTGCGGGCTGACTATGACCGTTGGGATACATAAGGATACATTATCATTTAAAATGGCGGCTGTTCTACTAACAATGGATTCCAGTATATCGTATGTACCGCTAACTCGTAAAATGTATCTTTTTCGAATAGTTGTTGCAGCAAAGTTAGCTAGAATTGCTGTAAAGCGTGGTGCAAATTTTAAATTATACAGACACAGATTCTGTGAATTAATATCAATGCTTGATCCACTAGACAGGGCCTGCTTCGTTTCAGCGCGTTCTACGAGTGCGCCAGCAATTGCTAAATCATCTGGAGAAAGCGTTGTTATTATTTCTAAAAAAAGACAAACGCGAAAAACTGGTGTTGTTGTTAAACTACCATCATACAAATTAAAAGTTATTGATAGTCTGTCTTTGGTTTTGATGGGTGCTGTATTGGTGGCAAGAAAGCTTTTATTCAAAAATACTAAGGCTGGCTACTGGCGAAGACTTGGTGTAAAACCAACAACACGTGGCGTAGCTAAAAATCCAGTAGATCACCCACACGGTGGTAGGGAAAATACGATTTTGTGGCCAAGAACGCCATGAGGTAAATCCACAAAGTAGTGGCCCGATCATGTTGAAAACCGCTGCACATAAGTAGGCAGCATGCTGTTAAATTATTATTAACAACAAGAAAAATGGGTACTAAATACTATGGGTTTAAGAAAAGGTTGCACGATCTCATATCGGGTACAACAAAACTTTGGAGAAAAAGAAAGTTTTTCAGAAAGGGTGTTAACGCTAAGTTAACATTAAAGTTTAAAAGGGTGATATTGATACCAAAACAATCAGATACGATTTTGCGTTTAACAACAAAATTGCGTATTTGGAATGATTTTAAGAGGGGTTTACCAGCGGGTAAAGATAGGCCAGCAAGGTATCGACGTTTAAGATTTTATAAAGTAAACAAAAATATGTTAACCGAAAAATTCGGTAATTTTATGGATACAAGAACATTTGGTGGTTACAGAGCACAAAAAGATAAGCAAAAGATTGCAAAATTTACAAAAGATATGGAAAAGGAGGCGAGAAAAAGAATACACCAAATAAAAGAAAAGGCGCGTTTAATGGCCAAAGCATTGAAGGAGGAAAAGGCGGCGAAGAAAGCAAAACGAACAGGTCGTTCAGTAAAGGGTAAAAAATAGCATCTAGGAGATCTGGTTGATTTTTACATAGGTTAGAGAATTATAAAATAGCAGACTTACCAAAATTAGCTTCACCAAATACAACAATAAAGTCATATAGGTGCGTATCTGGTCTAAAAAACAAAATATCAAAAACATTGATATTATTAAACGAGTATAACCGTAGAATAACATATAAGGCTAAGCTAGTAAACAACGCTGTTTTTTATACTGGGAGAAACTTTTTTACAGACCCAATAATGCCAGAAAACTTTAATCAGACTTTATTGCAGTACGTGTACTTAATAAAGTCTTTGGTTGCGCGTACTTATAGGGCTAGACGAATGGTTAGGTGTAAGCCAGCACATGGTCAACGCCGTTGGTCAAACGCAAACACTGTAAAAAGGTGCAATTTATTCCTAAACACCAATGTTTTGGCTTATAAAAAAGATCTTTATAATATGGTACAAAAAACAAAGTTTAAATGGACCAAGCTGCACGAGATGCGTCAAAAAGCTAAGTTGAAAAAAAAAACCCCAAAAAAAAAATGAACAAAGTTTAGAAAGGTTGGTGAAAGGAGGTTGCAAACAAAAAAACAAAAAAAAACACCATGACAGTAATGCAAAATACAAAAATAACGAATAAAAGTATTTTAGCCATATCTACAAGCATGGCCGAATTGTCTAAAGCTAGCAACCAGGTTGTTCTTAGACAAACACAAAAACACTTTTTTAACGTAAGGTGTATTGATTTAGTTTTAATGGCAAAACAACCAAACCTTAAAAAAAGAAAAAAGTGTAAAAATGCAATTTTAAAAGAGTTTAATAGTATATACTTTAACAGGGGTTTTCTAAAAAGATCTGTTTGGCTTAAACGTGTTATGCCGTTGCTTGCCGGATTAAAATATAAGAGGGATTTTCACAAAGGTTTTTGGGGTAAAGCCACAAGAACAATACTTTTAAGAAAGCAACTGGCTTGGTCAAAGATAGTGCGTTTCCTGATAAAATCGTGGAGTAAAAAGAAGTTGGCTAGGGCTGTAGTAAAAAATACAGCCGTAATTTATAGTTATATGCTGGCCAATAAAAACAAGAGTTCGGGTTTTACCAATATCGGATTTACAGCAAGAAAAAAACTAGTACGTAGTACAAAAAAAACACAAGAGCTTGTGGAAAGTGTATACAAAACACCAAAAAATTTTACTAGTATGCCATTTTCAAAATACAAAGTATCACAAACAAGCTTAGTTGTTAATTCTTCGTTTTTTTTTAAGTCTCGCATATCCGCACTTGGTAAGAATAACTCTGATTTTGTATCAAAAATTTATAAAAACACATTTTATGCATCATTATACAACGAGTATGGTGATTATGCTAAAACATTTACAATAAACAAGGTTAGCTTTTTTTCTAAAATGGTAAATTGTTTAAACAGCAGTATTTCTACAAAACAAACCGAAACTGCCCCAGGAATGCAGCGAAGATCTGTACAAACTTACTCTTTTGATGTTCGCGATAATTACTTAAAAGCATTCGGACCAGCGTCTACAATGCTTAGGCGTAAAAATTATCTAACAATAAGGTTCACGCCTGGCTATCTACCATTTTTTAGAAAAATAAGGGCTAATTTTATACGAACAAGGGGTCTAAGTCTAGGTAGGCAATATCGCTTAACTAATTATTTAGTAAAATACAAGCGATTATCAAACTTAGCCATGTTCAAAATGTATACATTTGAACTTACACGTGTACTAACATCAATAAAATTTGCAAGCAGCTTATTGGATGCTGTGCATATTTTAAAAAACAACAAAGTTTTTATTAATGGTTTACCGGTGCGCCACGCGTCTTTTCAGGTACAAACAGGCGACATTGTATCGCTACACGTAGAATACTTTACATATATAAAACTACTAGACTCGTTTTCGTGTATGTCCGACGAAATTATTAGGTTTTATAGATCAACTGTACGTTTTAATGATTTATATTTTAATAAGTCATCGGTTGTTAGTAATATTCGACACAAGTACTTGTTAGCACAACAAAAAAAAGTAAAGCTAACCAGGGTGGAAAGGGTGTACTCACTAATTCGTGATATACCATCATACTTTGAAGTAGACTTTTTAACTATAAGCGCCGCTATTATTTTTGATCCACGAAGGGCTAATGACTTTGATAAACTTTTTACAAGAACATCAGCATTTAGCTTTATACAAATGTTAAATTGAAAATATGTTTGCTAAAATTTGTGACATTACAGAAAGCTTTCAATTTTGTAAATAACCGTTCACAGAACAGCTTGAAATCAGTAATACTAAACTTCGGCCCACAGCACCCAGCATCCCACGGTGTTTTGAGGCTTGTATTGCAGTTAAACGGCGAGATTTTAGAAAAAATAGACCCACATATAGGCTTTTTACATAGGGGTAGCGAAAAACTCATGGAAAGTAGAAACTACCTGCAAGCAGCCGTTTATTTAGATAGGCTTGATTACACATCTGTTCTAACGCAAACGCACGCATATTGTATTTCCGTTGAAAGCCTAGCACTAGATACGGCAGTGTCATTTGTAACAGCGATAACCAGAACATTGTTTGATGAGCTTGCTAGGATGCTCAACCACTTGTTAGCAATATCTACACACTCTTTGGATGTCGGATCGATGGCACCCCTTTTCTGAGCTTTTGAGGACAGGGAGCGAATTATGGAGTTAGTTGAGTATGTATCTGGCGCTAGGATGCATGCATGCTTGTATTTACCCTCACAGGAGCTTTATGGCCTAATAACGGACGGTTTTATTTTAAAAACATATACCTTTTTAAGGCAGTGTTATAAATCGTTTTCTGAGATGTTTATATCATTATTTAATAATAGGGTGTGGAAACTAAGGTTAGTTAATGTTGGTATTATCGATAAAAATTCAGCAGTATTATTTGGCGCAACAGGACCAATATTAAAAAGCGTTGGTATGTCAAAAGATTTAAGAGTTTCACAGGCAGAGCAGTATGCCGCATACGAGGCGGTATCTTTTCGAGTATTTGTTGGCATTTATGGCGACTCTTTTGATAGATTTTTAATAAGATCTAGGGAATTATTCGAAAGCATGCACATTATACTGCAAACACTTAATACATTTACAAGCTCTACTTTTGGTATTATAACCATAAATAAGTTTTATGGTGTTTTTTCAAGTAAAAGCAAATCTTATAATAAAACAAGGATGGAAAGCTTGATAATTAAATTTAAAACAGCATCTGATTTTATACAGCTTAATAACGGTATTAGTTATAAAGCTGTAGAAGCGGGCAAAGGCGAGTTTGGTGTGTTAATCGTATCAGCTGGTGAGTCTAACCCATACAGGGCGTTTTTACGTTCCCCAGCATACAACCACCTGCAGCTTTTACCTCTGCTTGGTTCTGGACATTATTTTGCTGACCTAATCACATTGGTAGGGACACTTGACTTAGTTTTTGGTGAAATAGACCGTTAATGAGTTATACGAACATATCTAATATAGAGAGTGATACAATAAAAAGATACTGCTATGAAAAGGTTGAGCTAACAAAATTTTTTTTGTCAGCAATATTAAAAAACAAGTATACTAGCATATATCCAAGAGCACGCTGCTACTTAAAACTATCAAAAATGTGTCGTTTTTATAGCCTAACAGCACAAAGAAATCATTGTAGAATTTCTGGAAGAACACACTTTGTATTAAATAAGGCTAGGTTATCGCGTATGCAGTTTAGGGCAGCTTGTGGTTATGGTTATTTGGCCGGTATAATGCGCGTCGGTAAGTAGTTGTTTTATCAAGCAGCACTAGCTAACACGATTTCAGCAATAAAAGTTGGTTATATAGCAAAGCAACGTTTTGTTGTAATACCGGCAAACAGGTTAACGCTAAGTATCCTTACAAGGCTTGTAGATGTTGGTGCTATAGAGTCTTTTTTCACATACAAAAAGGGCATTTGCTTATATACTAAAATAACGTTAGCATATAGTATGGGTTCACCAGCAATATCTAATATAAAGCTCTTGTCAAAAAGCACAAAAAGGTATTCTATAAAGGTAGCAGAGGCACAAAGGCTGGTAAAAACTCAATGGAGTATTCTAATATTATCAACAAGTTTTGGAATATTGACATTACAGGAGGCTGTAGATATGGGTATTGGTGGCATAGTACTAATAGCAATCACGGTCTAATGGCGCAGAAAGCTAGGGTTACTGTTTTACGTTCAGGACGTGCTGGGTTTTGGTTATCATCGGAAAAATACTCAAGCGCAGCAACACCTTTTTTTCAGGAGCCTGGAATAAAGGATATTGTAAAGTTTAGTTTAATGCACGATACTACAGCGATACAACTACTTAACGATACATCAAAACACTATGCCTATGATTGCGAGTTTGCTGGTGATTTTAAAAAAGCATATTTTGATATCTATTGGCAGTTTTTTGGAATAACATATTTAAATTTTGAAGAAGAGTTCCCAGAGCTCAATGCACTATCGGAAGCTACCGGTGTTGCAACAGAGTCGGAACTGATGTCTATACAACTTTTGAAGAGTAATTCGTGGGCTATTGTTGATGTAAAGATTATTAAAGAAACGTGTTTCAGTGATTGTGAAATCCCCTTTTTTTTATACGTGTCAAAAACTTTTTTAGAACTTTGAACGATATCTGGTGTGGAGTTTGAGTATACAGATGAAGATTATTAATAATTTGGTAGTTTTAAAAAGTGGCGTTGATAGCATGTATCGCTTTAAATCTATAGCAGCGTGTACTATTCTAATTGCGGATGCACACATAAACAGTTTTTCAGCAAATCCTAAACAAAACCTTGTATCCAATAGTAGTGCGCTAAGCTTGCCATTATCTTTTGATAAAAGCTTTGTTGAGCGTAGTAGGAGCTTTGTCAAACTTCATGAAAATATGCAGTTTAGCATCGTCGGTAATAAAAAAACAAAAAAACTACGAAAAAACAAAGCTAGCGCAAAGCGTTTCAATACAAAGGTTGTTAACAGGTTTGCAACACATGGCCTTACTCAAAGGGTGGCAAAGGGTTATGCAAGCGCTGTGGCAGCACTGTTAACTTTTGTTAGGCTAAGTACGATAACATCTGGTGATATTTTGCAGGATTTTAGCACTTTTGTACAAATACAAAAAGCTGTAAAATATGGAAAAACGACTATGGCAAAATATGAGCTGCTTTTAAAACAAAATCCAAAAAGGGATAATCTGTCAAAAAACGCAACATTTTTTGGTGTACAAAGTAGTGACGTTTATTCTACGGAGTTTATTTTTAAGCGTTTAATAGCAATAGCGCCTATATACTCAGCCGTTCCTAGACGAGTCGATAAAGCGCGTTATAAAAATCTAAGGGGTAAGGGCGGTAGGTATACAGTATCTGTAAAAAAAATACCACAAAAAAAAAGTGTTATTTATGGTTTAATGTATTTAAAGACTAATTGAACATTCTCACAACAAATAACCATGGCAAATAGATTTTTATACATAATGTTATTGATGCTTTGTTATCCAAAATTAACTATAGGGTATGTTGTTAGTCGAAAAGTAGTACAAAAAATGCTCGAAAAATAATAGCAGCAAATTTAGCTAGTGTAAAGTCTCGTGTTAAGCATGCACGTGTTTCGAGTGATAAGCTTTTTAAGCCGTGGAGATCAACATCGCGCGTAGTTTTAGCACCAAATACCGGCCTGTTAACATTACCAGAAGAGCTCAATGTTAGTTTAATAAGAAATGATACTTATGGTGTTATAGTTTTTTATTTCTACTCTCAAAATTTTGTTTTTTGTTCTTCTGTTAGAGCAGCTGAAGTTTACCAAATAAAATATTACTATACGGCGAGGACTGTGGAGATCTGCTATATGTGCAGACAAAAGTTTTTTGGGCTAGGTTTATCGCATATAACAAAACTTCTTAGGGTTTTTGGAACAATGTTTACTGTTAGGGTTCGTGTTAAGGGTCGATTGTATAGAATATACAAGCGTACACAGTATAGGGACCTGCAGTATAGGTTTGGACATACGCACCGTGTTACGGTATATATTGATGGTTTTTACGCTAAATATATAAAAAAGAAGCAAATTCGTATTTTTGGATGATCTTATTATGAACTAATCAATAAATCAAAAGAAATTCGTGAGCAATACCCACTCGGCTTGTATAGTCTTAGGGGTGTACGAATAGGTGGTGAGAGATTATATAATAAGTTGGGAAAAAGTCAAAAGTGATAGTTTTTATTGTCCTCTGCAAATAATCTACCAAAAAGTACTTTAGTATCGGCACTATAAACTAATAAAACGATATGATTCTACGCGTGTGATAGTGCTAACACGCTGTAAGCAGCTATCTTTGCCAACAGTTAAACTTTGTGTCGTTACAGCCTATGGCAACAGTAGAATCCGTAAGAGCCTTCTATACAAAACACGAGATTTCATTGTTTTGTAGCATTTACCCACTTATGTGGTTATTTTTACCATGTGCCCATGTTTATGAGGCTTGCTGCAATTGTGATGCGTTTAACTTTTTTGGTTGGGGGTCTTCAGTAACAGCAATAGTTTTTATTTTTTGCTTTTTACTCAATTCGATGTTTAAGCTTGAAAGGCTTTTTGCTGGTGAGGTTATATCATTAGAGGAGTATTTAATACACAATTTTATACTATTTACGCTTTTTGTGGGTATTTGAACACTGTCGTTTGTTGGGGTTAATATATGGGCCGTTGCTCTGCTAATACTCAGTTATCTGGAGCTACGTGATTTTAGTTGTGAGCATTTAAAAACAAAAAAATTTTTAGTTCGCTACGCATTTATATTATTTTTTGGTCTCGTTTTTTTCTTCATACTGTCCACTTTCGTTTTAGATATTGTTTTTTTATTTTTTTATTGTAAAATAATTTTTTCGCTATGTTTTGTTATATGCATACTAAAGCCTTTTATAATCTGATGCGACGAGTAGTTTGGTGTGGTTTATTGGTGGTATTAAAAGTAAAACATAACAGCAACATGATAAGTAAAGCGCGCCTTGTAGGCTGTAGCCGTATGGGCGGCCTTGCAAAACAGCCTACACTGTATAAGTGTAGTTTTCTACATTCTATTTAAAAATGTGGGGTTGGGTGGCGTGGGTAGGCGATTTACTATATGATCATTTAATATTTACGCTAATCAAATAAATACCCGAAGCCGAATTGTATTCGTCTTTCGGACAACGTGGTTTGTTAACTATTTGGTGGCGTCTGTGGATAGTACGCGCGCAGTATTATCAAAACAGTGCTGCATATTGCCCAACATGCTAAAAGATGGGTAACCACGTCCTTGGTGTAGGTGTAACATACCGAGACAACAGCTGTGTTAAAGAGCGACACGGCTGCTCGTAGAAACCAGTGTCGTAGCTGGTAGGACTATTTGCAAATACTGAATCTATGCCTTTTGTATATATGCATTGCTACGTATATTACCATCGTTGTATTAATATAGTTTTGTTTAGGTGCTTATAAATTTATGGGGCAAGTTTGTGTGCACCAGTTCTTGTACTAACCCAAATTTACTTGTTTGGCAGGAAAATAGTATAGCAGCTCAATGGCTAATGGCATTTAACGGCTGCGCAACTCGATAAACAAAAAATTTGCTTTAGCATTGTTACTACAAATTAACAACACGATACAAAACTGCACGTGTGCTAGTATCTACACGCTGTAAGCAGCTATCTTTGCCAACAGTTAAACTTTGTGTCGTTACAGCCTATGGCAATAGTAGAATCCGTAAGAGCCCTCTATACAAAACACGAGATTTCATTGTTTTGTAGCATTTACCCACTTATGTGGTTATTTTTACCACGTGCCCATGTTTATGGGGCTTGCTGCAATTGTGCTGCGTTTAATTTTTTTGGTTGGGGTCTTCAGTAACAGCAATAGTTTTTATTTTTTGCTTTTTACTCAATTCGATGTTTAAGCTTGAAAGGCTTTTTGCTGGTGAGGTTATATCATTAGAGGAGTATTTAGTACACAATTTTATACTATTTACGCTTTTTGTGAGTATTTGAACACTGTCGTTTGTTGGAGTTAATATATGGGCTGCTGCTCTGCTAATACTCAGTTATCTGGAGCTACGTGATTTTAGTTGTGAGCATTTAAAAACAAAAAAATTTTTAGTTTGCTACGCATTTATATTATTTTTTGGTCTCGTTTTTTTCTTCATACTGTCCACTTTCGTTTTAGATATTATTTTTTTATTGTAAAATAGTTTTTTCGCTATGTTTTGTTATATGCATACTAAAGCCTTTTATAATCTGATGCAACGAGTAGCTTGGTGTGGTTTATTGGTGGTATTAAAAGTAAAACATAACAGCAACGTGATAAGTAAAACGCGCCTTGTAGGCTGTAGCCGTATGGGTGGCCTTGCAAAACAGCCTACACTGTATAAGTGTAGTTTTCTGCATTCTATTTAAAAATGTGGGGTTGGGTGGCGTGGGTAGGCGATTTACTATACGATTATTTAATATTTACGCTAACCAAATAAGTACCTGAAGCCGAATTGTATTCGTCTTTTGGGCAACGTGGTTTGTTAACTATTTGGTGGCGTCTGTGGATAGTACGCGCGCGGTATTATCAAAACAGTGCTGCATATTGCCCAACATGCTAAAAGATGGGTAACCACGTCCTTGGTGTAGGTGTAACATACCGAGACAACAGCTGTGTTAAAGAGCGACGCGGCTGCTCGTAGAAACCAGTGTCGTAGCTGGTAGGACTATTTGCAAATACTGAATCTATGCCTTTTGTATATATGCATTGCTACGTATATTACCATCGTTGTATTAATATAGTTTTGTTTAGGTGCTTATAAATTTATGGGGCAAATTTGTGTGCACCGGTTCTTGTACTAACCCAAATTTACTTGTTTGGCGGGAAAATAGTATAGCAGCTCAATGGCTAATGACATTTAACGGCTGCGCAACTCGATAAACAAAAAATTTACTTTAGCATTGTTACTACAAATTAACAACATGATACAAAACTGCACGTGTGCTAGTATCTACACGCCGTAAGCTCATAATGTTGCTAACAGTTAAAATCTTTGATACTATACCCAATGATAGTAAAGGTTATAAAACCCGTTTATACAAGACGGCGTATTTCACCGTTTTGTAGCTTTTACTAACGTACATGGTTATTTTTTACCGTTTGCACCCACTTATATAATCAGCTGTGCTTGTGGTTCGTTTAATTTTTTTATAAGAAGTATCGAATAACAACAATAATTTTTATTTTTTCTTTTTAAGCAATTTGTCGCTTAACTTTGAATGGACGCTTGCTAATTTGATTGTATCACTGGGTTGTTGTTTAGTGTGAAACTTTATACTACGCAAACATCTTGTAGGTATTTGAATACAACCGTTTATTGGGTTGGTGTGTGCGCGTTATTATACGAGTAATGTCAGATTATTAAGGGTTGCATTATTTTAGCGGATAGCTGTTAAAAGCAACAAAATTTTTAAACTGTTTTGCATTTATACTATTTTTTTATATACTATCAACTTTTATTTTATATATCGTTTTTTTACTTTTTTATTTTAAAATAATTTTCTACTCGCATGTCGTTATATGAATATTAAATACGTTTATAAGCTGGTACGATGCATAACTGGGCATGTGGTTTATTGATAATATCAAAAATAAAGCATGGTAGTAAGCTAATAATTAAAATGCGCCTTGTGGACTGTAGCCGTATCTGTGGCCTTATAAAACAGCCCACATTGTATAAGTGTAGTTTTCTATATTCTATTTAAAAATATGGGGTTGGATGGGCGGGTCTAGGGACTATATGATTTTTTTAATATTTACGCTAATCAAATAAACGCCTAGAGCCGAACTGTGTTCGTCTTTTGGAACAATGTGGTTTGTTAACTATTTGATGGCGTTTGGCGATAGTATGCGCGCAGTATTATCGAACCAGCGCTGCATATTGCCCAACAGGGCTAAAAGCTGGGGAACCGCGTCCTTGGTGTAGGTGTAACATACTGAGACGGCGGCCGTGTTAAAGAGCGACGCGGCTACTCGGAGAAACCAGTGTCGTAGCTGGTAGGACTATTTGCAAATACTAAATCTATGCCTTTTGTATATATGCATTGCTACGTATATTACTATAGTTGTATTAATATAGTTTTTTTTTAGGTGCTTATAAACTTCGGAAACAGGTTTGTGTGTGCGTGTTATTATATTAATTCAAAATCGGTTGTTTGACAGAAAAACAACGTAATAGTGTGGTGGCTAACCACGTTATAAGCTACTTAAGTCATCACGAAAAATTACCCAAGTACACTCACTATAAATTACTAAGACGATACGATTTTACACGTGTGATAGCATTAGCATGTTATAAGCAGCTAATTTTGACGACGGTTAAAATTTGTGACGTTACAGCCAAAGGCAATAATAGAATCCGTAAAAGCCTTTTACACAAAACACGAGATTTCAATGTTTTGTAGTTTTTACCCACTTATGTGATTGTTTTTACCCTGTGCGCATGTTTATGGGGCTTACTGCGATTGTGATGCGTTTAATTTTTTTGGTTTAGGGTCTCAAGTAACGGTGATAATTTTTATTCTCTGCTTTTTAATTAATTCGATGTTTAAGTTTGGGGGGGGGGGTGTTTTCTGGTGAGATTGTAACGTTAGGGGAGTATTTAGTACATAACTTTATACTATTTATGCTTTTTGTAGATATTTGAACACTATTATTTATTGGAGTTAATGTACGGGTTGTTGTACTGCTGTTGTTTGGTTACCCGGATCTGCATAATTTTAGGGGCGAACATTTAAAAACAACAAAATTTTTAGTTCACTTTGCACTTATATTATTTTTTGGTTTTGTTTTTTTCTTCGCGCTATCTATTTTTGTTTTAGATATTGTTTTTTTACTTTTTTATTGTAAAGTCGTTTTCTCGTTGTATTTTATTATACGCATATTAAAGCCTTTTATAATCTGGTGCCACAAGTGGTCACGTATTCAATTTATCAACAGTATTAACAATAAAGAACAACAGCACTCTAACAATTAGAACGCGCTTGTTAGCTGTAGCTATCTGGTGATGTTGTAAAATGGCACATGTCATATAAGTATAGTTTTCTGCATGCTATTTAAAAATGCGTGGCTGGGTGGGTGGGTCTAGATATTATGTAATCTTTTTAATATTTACGCTGACAAAACAAACGTCCGAAGCCGAGCTATATTCGTCTTTTGGAGCAACGTGGTTTGTTAACTGTTTGGCAGCGTCTGACAATAGTACATGCGCGGGTATTGTTGAATCTGTGCTGCATATCGCCCAACATGCTAAAAGCTGGGTAACCACGTCCTTAGTGTAGGTGTAACATACCGGGACTGCAACCGTGTTAAAGAGCGGCACGGCGATCCGGAGAAACCAGTGTCGTAGCTGGTAGGACTATTTGCAAATACTTAATCTATGTCTTTTGTATATATGCATTGCTAGCTACGTAGCAATAGTTGTATTAATATAGCAGCAGTTATTGGTTGATAAATGCCGTATGGTTGGTTTGGTGTATAAGTGATAGCACTAACCCGTGTTTTACCGTTGATAAGCTGATTGCTGCTGCAGTGTTGTAAGCAGTACCGTCAGCCAGTTACCATTGATATTATACTAAAAGCTGCGGGTGTAACCGCAAGCACTTATTAAATGTGTGCGATATTGCACAAATTTGGTACTTTAAATAACACAACCATCGCTTAAAAAATTAAAATCGACATAGATTGATTGTAAATCGTCACACAATTAACAAATCTATGACACACCGGCATGTTTGTGTATTATTATGGCAGCTGCATTTGTATTATGTGTTTCGGAAAAAATCGGTTATAGCGGGTTGTGTGGTCGAGTTTTAGTTTTCTATTTTTCAAATAAGAAGTGTTAGATATTTTTTAATTTGTTAGTGCAGCAGTACAATAATAGCAGCGTGCGATACAAGCATTAAAGGTTCTTAATAAATCATACGTATTTGTATATCTGATGCTTGTATGTTTCATATATGCAATGACAGTGTTCTATAATATCGAGTTTTGTTGTATAATATACACTATTTCATTTTTAACCTTATTTATAATTACTGTTGTTGGTATATGCGTAGGGGGTGTCTGATGGTTAACCGCTGCTATAGTTTATGTTGCATAGTTATAAAATGTGTAGTGTTATTGCAACCTTTGAGCATTTATGAATATATTTAATAACAACGCGAGCCAAATATATTGCAAACCCCGGCAAGAAAACTTTTGTTTTAGTGTCGGAACAAAGTGGTTTGCTGTGTATTTGGTAGCGTCTGGTGATAGTATATGCGTATACTATATGACCAGTGTAACATATCACCCAACATGTTAAAAGCTGGGTAAACACGCCTTTGTTGTAGTAGTAACATACCGTGATAACACCCGCGAAAAAAAGCAACGCGGCGGTCCGGAGAAACCAGTGTCGAAGCTGGTAAGGCTTTATGCAAATACTCAATCTTTGTATTTTGTATGCATGCATCGCTAGCTATGTAGCGATAGTTCTTTTAATATAGTGGTGGTTTTTTTAAGCATTAAGTACGTTTGCTGGTTGTCTTCACCTGCTTGCACAGCAGCGCTGTGGTTTGTTTATTAGCCTACAGGTGCGGCAACAATAATAGACACGCGTTATTAAGCATTATTAAATCTTACAATACCACAAAGCTTGACAATCTGTATAAACTTGTTTATAAAGAAACGCTACTATGCGTTTAAAAATTCACTACCTTTACAAATAAAATAATGCGCCGTATTATTTGGTCCATACTCTTACTAGCGGCACATTACACAGCTACAGAAGTGATGTATTTTGTATAATATTTTGTTGCAAAATGTGATGGCACTCTTACATAAGCACACAATACTTGCTATAAAACACGTGTACAAGTTTGCCATTGTACATGTTTTTACCAAGTACGCTACTATTGTATGGTGTATAATTCGCATCGCATCAAACACGTCAAAAATTAGCCCCCGTGACGTAGCGGTAGCGTAGCGGACTGTAAATCCGTTTGGTTGGGTTCAATTCCCAGAGGGGTTGTTGAAGATTGGCGATATAATTTTAGCAGCCATATTCGGTGCAGTTGTTGTTTGATTCGAATTTTTTAAAGGTACCGATTCAAAAACACAAACAAAAAAAAGTGGTTGGAGTCAGTGGCTTAATAGCGATGATAAAGATTTTCGTAAAGACGATGACGACGAGAACAAAAAAAGCGGCAATGCGTAGCTATACCGTGCTGCACTATTTTGACATGCTTTTATATAACAGCGCCGGTTAATGCTTTAGCCGGTAGTGGCACTAACCATTGCTTAAAAAAATAAAACTTATATAAATGGCTTGTAAATCACCATACAATTAATAAATTTATGACACATCAACGTATTTACGTATTAGTATTGCGGCAGCTAGGATTGTGTTAGATGTTTCGGAAAAAAGCGGTTATAGCAGATTATTGGGTCGAGTTTTAGTTTTCTATTTTTCAAATAATAAATGTTAGATATTTTTGATTTGTTAGCGGAGTCGTACGATAATAGCAGTGCGCAATACAACTATTAAAGGTTATTAATGAACCACGCGTGCTTATCTAGCCAGTGCTGGCAGCTTTCGTATATGCAATTACTGCGTTCTATAACATCGATTTTTGTTATACTATAGATACTATTCCATTTTTAAATTTATTTATAATTGTTGTTGGGTATAGGTGTATGGCTAGTACTCAGCGGTTCACTGCGGCTGCGGTTTATGTTGCGCAGTTAGAAAATCTGTAGTCTTGTTGCAGCTTTTGAGCATTTATAGTATATTTAATAACAACGCGAGTCAAATAGATTGTAAACCCCGGCAAGCAAACTTTTATTTGCATGCCGGAGCAAAGTGGTTTGCTGTGTGTTTGGTAGCGTCTGGTGATAGTATATGCGTATACTATGTGTCCAGTGTAGCATATCACCCAACATGTTAAAAGCTGGGTAACCACGCCTTTGATGTAGCAGTAACATACCGTGATAACACCCGCGAAAAAAAGCAACGCGGCGGTCCGGAGAAATCGGTGTCGAAGCTGATAAGGCTTTATGCAAATACTAAATCTTTGTATTTTGTATGCATGCATCGCTAGCTATATAGCGATAGTTCTTTTAATATAGTAGAGGTTTTTTTTTTTAAGCATTTAAGTACGTTTGCTGGGTGTCTTCACTTGATTGCACAGCAGCGCTGTGGTTTGTTTATTAGCTGATAAATGTGGCAATAAGAATAGCCACACACCGTGAAGCATTATTAGATCTTACAATACTACAAAGCTTTACAATCTGTATACACCAGTTTATAAAGAAACGCTACTATGCATTTAAAAATGCGCGCTTTTTATAAAGAAAATAATGTGCTGTTAGATTTTGTTTATATTCTTACCAGCGATGCGTTACATCGCTATATAAGTTGTGTATTTTGTATAATATTTTGTTACAAAATGTGATGGCACTTTTACATAAGCAGCCAATACTCGCTATAAAACATGTGTACAAGTTTGCCTTTGTACAGGTTTTTACCAAGTATGCAGCTATTGTGTGGTGTATAATTCGCATAGCACCAATCACGCCAAAAATTAGCCCCCGTGACGTAGCGGTAGCGTAGCGGACTGTAAATCCGTTTGGTTGGGTTCAATTCCCAGGGGGGTTGTTGAAAATTGGCGATATAATTTTAGCAGCCATATTTGGTGCGGTTGTTCTTTGGTTCGAATTTTTTAAAGGTACCGATTCAAAAACAGAAACAAAAAAAAGTGGTTGGAGTCAGTGGCTTAATAGCGATGATAAAGATTTTCGTAAAGACGGTGACGACGAAAACAAAAAAAGCGGCAATGAGTAGTTATATCGTGCTTCGCTGTTTTGACATGCTTTTATATAACGGCGCTGATTAATGGTGCAGCAGACTATAGGGTTATACCAAGCGTTGCTGCACGTACCTTTGCTGCTATTAAAGAACGCCTTATTTACGCTATGTTAGCGTTTTTACAGCATATTTAAGTGGTTTTGTAATTCTTAGTAACCTAAAGTTACTTTACCGGCAATGTCAATAAGGCCGATAGCATTATAAAAGATCGCCATTTTAAAACGTTTTGCTACAAACTTACAGTATTACCACGTCTAAATATTCAATAATGTTCTTATAATAAACACAACAGCCGTCCTATAATATACAAACGCGTCTTTAACGATGATAACGTTAATAAAAAAAGTTTCTAAAAATCGTTGTGGTAGCATTACAATGGCAAGCGGCTGTGCCAATGCAATTCACGTTACTACCGTAACATTATATTTCGTAATGTTTCTACAAAACAGTATTTTTTAACAATTTCAAAAATTTTTAAGGTTACTGTAATGGCATGTTAAACAAGGTGGCCACTTAAACACAAGAATACGCGCAGTATTGTTGCTGTTAAAATCAGTAACTTTATGACAATTTTTAAAAAGCTTTGTAGTGTTGTTGCGTTGGGACGTTAGCATATCAATAATGGCGCTTTAGGCACTTGGGTGTTGTGCAACAGTACTACAATGTTTTTAACAAACTTAAAAAAGCTTTTATAAAATAAAAAAAACAAACCTAATCAGTCAACATGTTTATAATAGCAACGCAAAAATAAAGTTTTTGAAAAATTTAGAATAGCTTTAAACAATTGCATAAAAGCACCCGATTGCGTGATTTTTACACGGCCGCTTAAAACACCACAAATTTTTTGGCACTTAGTGTCAGCGCTGTTTTGTTTAAATCACAAGCAGCGCCATATGGACTATATGACATATATTTATATAATGCTGGGTTGTGCAGTACTTTATATTTTGGTAACAGTAGTAGATAACGCTAACCAAAAAAGAAAACATCAGAAGCCGCGTAAACTTACAAATCTCGAAGAAGGTTTTTTTGATGAGTCGCGTCGAGTTTACTTAGATATAAGCGAGAAGGAGAAGAAAAAAAAAAAAAAAAAAGAGCTTGCAAAAGTTGGTGATGTTATTCACAATAGTGATGACGAGCGTGGGGGTGACGCATGTTCGCGCGGTAATAAGGCGGGGGGGGGGGGGGGGGGGTTTGAAAAAGAAATTAACAAACAAAAAAATGATAAAAAAAATAATTTGAGAAACTAAAAACATATAATCTATAAAAGGCACCAATTTGTCTATATGTTTATCTGGGATTTGTACGTTTTTACAGACGGCCCAAGGTTAGAATAAGCGTGCTTGGCTGCTGCGGCCGGCTGCGCTTGTTAATAACCCCATAAAAATTGCGGGTATTTCTGGTATGCATCAATATGTTTTAGTTATTCTATTAGTGCAGCTCAAAGTAGTGTAGAGTGTGCCGCCTTAGTGTAGCGGTAGCACGCTACCTTGAAAAGGTAGAAAGCTGAGTTCAATTCTCGGAGGCGGCAAGTGACCTGGGAGGAAACTAAAGTGTTTATGTGTTTTGGTGTGTTGTTTGTAGTTTTTTGTATTATTGGTGCGGAGTGTAAAACGCCGACTACGTCAAAAACATTATCAGAAGCAGACCAAATTTATGGAGAGTGGTTGACTAAAACGGAGTATGAGCGTAGGATGCGTGAAGGTGATGTTGACGAAAGGGGGTCTAGTTGTTTTGGCGATACTGCTACCCCAGCGCCCGCTAAAAAGGTAGTACATAAGGATGATGATCTACCAATGCTTATGCCTTGACAATACAAGAATTTCACAAGAGTCGCGGAAATAAACAGAATTAAAAAAGAAAGGGCTGAGGAGGAATACAAGCGTTTAATAGCTGAATTGAAGTCTCCGTACGAGAACACTAACAACGCAAATGAGCCTGTTAAAAGGGGTGATTCTGATAACGAGGGCGGCAATGGTTGGGGTAATGATGCCGGTGACTAGCATAATACGCAGTGCCGACGCTTTTAAGCTTTAGTTGTTTATTATGTCTAGTTTAAAAAATATTTATAAAAATGTTAGCTTTGTTTATTTATTTAGTATATATATATGTAGCACATACTTTGTTAATATTTTAAAATTACGTACTGGGGTGTTTACACTACGCTCATTATGGCTTGTTGTTATTTATTATCGCACTTGTTTAAGTCCCTCATCACATTAGCAGCTGATTGCGGTTGCACTATTAAACATTGTTCGATTTATCATGTTTTGTGGTTTATAAATTCTATGTTTTATATGGGTACGTTGCCCGTGTATGACCGGTTTTGCTGTAAAATTGCTTTTGTTAACTGTCGCCATCTTTTGGCATTAACACACTTATTGGTTTGTCTTATTTATCTTATTAAACGATATTTTATTTTTGTCAGACTACGCGTTGTTAGATTTGATAAAATGCTTTGATAAAAAAATGTGTGTGGTGTTTTGCATTTTTGTACGGCGATGTTGCTGTGTTTGTAATAAGCGAGTTGTTACGGTTCTTTTTGGCAACTTTGGGTGTAATTTTTATATGTGTACGTATGGCTACGCTGATTACATTTTTTTTTTATAATAGGTGGTTTTGGGTGCGATACTATTATTTGTTTATTTTAAAGTGTTGTCTGATCGGCGCTCGTTCGCTGGTGACGCAGGGGACCATCATACCGCCGCATTCCCTGGTGATGGGGGTCGCCCGCCAAAGTGGTGCGCCAGCTTACCGATAAGGAAGCAGGCCAACTCAAGCATTGGGCCGAGAAATACGTGCGCGTGGCGGCCTGGTGCTTCAAGCACAACTACACCCCGCCCCCGCTGGATTTGGATCCGGAAGCAACTGCCTCAATCGCAAGCCAGGCCCAGGTGGCTGGCACGCTTTGTCCCGTACCATAGAGACGTTGATACTCCTTTAATGCGTGGCGAAGTTGCGCCGTGCTGAGGCTCGGCGCGCCGGTGACACCACTGGCGTGCATGCCTCGCACCATTTCCAAAGCTGAGCTGAACCAGAACTGTTCGGTCCAAACTTGTCGGCGTTTCACAATCAACCCGGCGCTTTCAAATAGGCGAACCCAGCCGAGCGGATCTCTCCAAACGAGCGGCGAGTAGTGACTCACTTCCCGCCATTCGTGCAGGCATGGCTCGCATGGAAAGGCATGCACCATGCAGCCTCCTGCCAGCAAACCGTCACACCAAGTCCGAAGCACCTTGAGCGGGTCAGGCGCCCACTGCAACAAGCCTGAGGAAACCTGAAGAGCGGATTCAGGCAGCCGCTCGGAAAAAGCATCCAGCTTCTGCCACGTCACTTTGGGCAGGGCTCTTTTGCCAAGGTCCAGCATGGCGGGGGAGGCGTCGGTAGCCACCACATCAAACCCGCGCATGACCAACTCGCGTGTCAGCGCCCCAGTACCTGCCCCCAGCTCCAGCGCCTCTGTAGGAGGCGGATTGCCAATGAACTCGGCCACACGCCGGGCAAAACCCCGCTGTGGTCCGGCATGCAAATCGTAAGTCGCGGCCCGCTCGTTAAATCGCATGCGCTCCTCTTAAGGCCGCAAACAGCGGACCGCATTCGTGGCCCGCGCCCGGTATCAAACGGGTGCCGGGCAGCACCTCGGCAATCCGGCGCGGCGTCCAACAGCGGATCAGACTCACCCACCACCGCCGAGAAATTCGAGGGCAACCCTGCTGCAAAATGGTCCGCGATCCCTCGGCCCGTGTCTTCCATCATCGTGTCCAGGCCACGGTCCCATTCGTCCATGAGAGAAGCATCGGTAGTCATCGCCAGGCTGGGAATCCCCGCGCGTTGATAAAAATCGTGTAAGGCGCAGAGGGAATCGCGCGCCATCCAGCGCTTCAGCCACCGTAATTGGGTCAGCGTACAGCGCCCCCCCCATCCGTGCTCCGCCGCGAACGAAATAAAAGGGGCGAGGAGAACCACCTGTCCGGCAAAGATCTGGCCGCACGCGGCGGCTTGCAGAACGCGGAATGCGCCGAAGGACCAGGCTACCACCCATGAGGCTGAGGCTGCCGCCTCGGCTGCGGATTCGGTTGGGGCAAGCAACTGCAAGCGCGCTCCTTCCGGCGAGTGAGCACTCGCCATCGGGCGCAACGTCTCGGGAGGAACCCCCCAGCCACTAATCCATACCGCCAGCATTTCGGGGCAAAAGGTAACCCGCGGAATCCTCGAAAGGAACGGCAAAGTTGCAGAGCCGGTTCGGCTGGGTGTGACTATGAGAAAAGGGGCGGGACGCCGTTTCTTGGTTCGTTTCGGTATCCCGCCCCTATGAGTTTAAACACATCACGGCTTGCCAGTGCACTCGCCAGCAAGCCGTGTTTGTTCATCCAGCTTGCCCTTTTTTACCGCATTAGCCGGAAGAAGGCTGGGGTAGCGCCCAGGGGCACTGTGACAGTCGTCCGCCCATTAACGGTGGTGCGTGTGCCGGTTACAGTCGTCCAGGAACCGGTTGTCATCGTGGGGCTGCTTTGCAGGGTGTAGCTGCCGGCAGATTCCGGGAAGCTCACCATGAAGCTGTTTCCGCTGAAAGCGGCTTCTATCTTCGGAGCCACAACAGTCGTTGCTTGGGGCACTGGTTTGCCTAGCAGACCGGACTGATAAATGGCAGTCACTTCAGCCTGGGTCACCGGGCGGTTCCAGATGGCCAGATCGTCCACAGAGCCAAAGGCGCTCTCGGTCATGTTGCCGCTCGATCCCACCAGCGTGGTGCGAATGTCTTCCGGCGTCAGGGATTCGAATCCCGTGTTTCCGAGTTGAGCCATGCCGGTCAATTGGCCATCGACGTAGGTGTAAACCTGGTTGGCCTGGCGATAGAACACGCCCATCACATGGTGCCATTGATCATCCGCCCAGTCGAAGCCACCCACCTCATGGCGGGAAGCGCCCTCCGGACGATAGTTCAGGAAGTCCACAAAGTATTGGCTGATGCACCAGCCAATGTTGGCACCTGAGACCCAGTTTTTGTTGCCCAGCAGCGCGCCATAGTCATCCGTGGTTTTCACCCACAACGCGAAGCTAAAGCTGTTGGTATATACCCATTCGATGTCACCCAGGCTGACGGCCCAATCACTCACAACAGGGTCATCGCTGTTGTTGTTGTTGAAGCTGGCTGCTGCTCCAATGACGCCGTTTGTGTAAACAGGAACGCCCACATTGCCAATGGCTGTGCCGCTTACGGTGGTTCCGCCTTGTGCCACGATGTTTGAATCGAAGTTCAAATACACCGTCAGGTCGCTGATGATAGCACTAGCTCCAGGAGTAACCGTCAGCACTGCAGCCGGAGCACTTAGGGTAGTGCCGTAACTGTTCGTCACGCGCACCGCGTAGCTGGCGCCGGAATCCGCTGCGCTCGCAATGGTCATATACGAGGTATTTGTGGCGCCCGCGATCTCAACCCCGTTTCGGAGCCATTGATAGCTCAGAGGCGGTGTGCCCGTGGCGGAGGCCGCAAAGATGGCCGGCAATCCTTCGATACGTGAAATGCTCTGCGGCTTCGTGGTCAGCAGAGGAGCAATCGCCCCGGCGCTGGCCATGGTCAACGGCTGCCCGTTCATTCCCTGGGCATAGATCGAAAGCACCTCGCTCGCCGAGATCGGGCGAACCCAGAGGCCAACGTCATCGACTGATCCCTGTGCGCTCCAGGTGCCCGGCCCGCTGCTGCCGATTAGCGTGTCATTTGCTATGTTCGAAGGTGTCAACGATTCGGTGCCAATTGTTGAGAGGTTGGTGGAGGTCACCAACGCACCGTCAACAAAGAGCTCCACGCGATTGTTGTCGCGATCGAATGTGGCTGCCACGTGCCGCCATGTGCTGTTTACCAGAGTTGCGCCACCCGGGTCCAGACGGGGACCGCCAACAGTGGCGTAATTGAGACAGCCGCGGGAGGTGAACCCATTGCCTGTGCGCGTCGGAGACAGCAACCAGCCGATGTTGCCACCGGAATTCCAATCCTTGTTGCCGATGATAGCTCCGTCATTCGCGTTGGTGACATTGATCCACATGGCGAAACTCCAGCTCCCGGCATAGATCCATTCGATGTTTCCGAGCGAGATGGACCAATCGGACGAGGTTGATGCGCTGCCGTCATTGTTGAATGCGGCTGCGGTGCCGATCTTTCCGGCTGTGTATTTGGGCGTATAATCGCCATAGATCGCCGTTCCGGAATTGGTGGTGCTGCCCGAAGCGTTCAGCGTGTTATCCAGATTGAGGTAAACAACAAGACCTGCCTTTGCGTCGGCCACAGGAGTCACCGTGACAACAGCAGGAGGCGCGCTGGTTACTGCTCCGAACCGGTTGGTGATCACCACTACATAGCTGCCCTGCTCCGCAGAGGTCGCTGAGGTATAAGCCAGCACGTTGGTGGTACCGACCGTAACCGCTGTGCCGTTCCGGTACCATTGATAAGCCAAAGGCTGTGTTCCAGCGGCGTTCACATTCAGGCGTAGTGGACGGCCTTCGAACACCGTCACCGATTGCGGCTGGCCGCTGATGGAAGGTTTCACCGCGGCACCGGCAACTGCCTGGGTGAGCGGTTTGCCATCGGTTCCTTGAGCGTAGATTGCGAGAATTTCGTCGCTGGTAAGCACCCGCCCCCAGATGCCTAAATCATCCACGCCGCCTGCCCCGGCATAAATGCCGCTGCCGCTGCCGCCAACCAACGTGGCATTCGGTATGACGTTGGCAGGTGTCAGAGATTCCCATCCGCTGCCGCTGATGCCTGCCGTGGCACTCAAATTGCCATCGATATAGAGCGAGGCCAGGTTCGCATCGCGATTGAACTGGAGAGCGATATGGTGCCAATTTCCGTCGCGCACGCTCACTGCGCCCATGTCGCGCCGGGGACCGCCTTCCGCGTAGAAGTTTGCCACCCGTGTGTTGTAGGGAGACAGCACCCAACCGACGTTTCCACCAGAGTTCCAATCCTTGTTGCCCAGCAGCGCGCCATCCAGGTTGTTCGTAAGATTAACCCAGGTCGAAAAGCTCCAGTTATTCGAGTAAACAGATTCCAGGTCGCCGAGTGAAACCGCCCAATCGGTGGGAATGCCAGATCCCGAGCCATCGTTGTTAAACATAGCGGCGGCACCCACAATTCCGTTGGTGTACTTGGGAGTCGGATCATAGCCGATGGGCGTTCCGTTGATTGGAGTCCCAGCCTGGCCATCGATGTTGTTATCGAAGTTCAGGTAAGCGGCAATGCCGTTTGTGACGTTTGAACTCGAAAGGACGGTAACCGCTGCGGGTGCGCTCGTGATAGAGCCCACGCCGTCATTGACGACCGCGCGGTAGCTGGCCGGGCCGACAGCGAGGTTCGTCAACAGCACAACTCTGTTCGTTGCGTCCGGCACCGGGGTGCTGCCGTTATACCATTGATAGGTGAGAGGTCCTCGATCATCCACCGGCAGACACGAGAGCCTGAAATTGTCGCTGGCATACCGGGTGCCGCCTTGGGGCTGCTCCGCGAAAGTTGGTGTGAGGCTGGCTGTGACTGCCACGCCCGCCACTCCTTTGGCATAGGCCGTTGCGATCTCTTCCGCAGTCAGAACACGGCTCCACATCGCCACTTCATCGATATCCCCGTTCAAGCTGGAGATGTTGGGGTCCGCCTCATGCCAATAGCGCAAGGTAGCGTCCTGGCCCAGCACCATGATGTTGGTCTTTACCCAGGTCGCGTCCAGGACCGGTCGCATGCTGCCAGTGTTGGCAGAAATGTTGACCGCTCCGATCTGCTTGCCGTCCCGGTAAAACGTGGCGTTGCCTGTGCGATCATACGTCACGAGTACCTGATGCCACAAACCGTCGAACACCGTGCTGGATGGGGTGAGCAAATCAAAGTCTTTGCGTGAGTTGCCCTGGGTGTTCATGTTCCACTGGAACTTGTCCCCATCCGCGCCACCCCTGACGCGCCAGCACCCAGCCGACATTCCCGCCTGAAGCCCAATCTTTGTTCGCGGCGAATGCCAGGTCCCCCTCCAATTGGCCGTTCTGAGCAGATCCCATATCCGCGGTGCGCACCCAGACCTGGAACGTGAAATTTCCCTGAGCCGGAGTCGGGTCGCTGTAATAGACAGCTTGCTCAAGGTTGACTGAATCGTTCTGCAACTGCACATAACCGCCGCCGCCTACTCCACCAGTTCCTTGAAGCGTGGGGCCGTTATGCCCTACTCCAGAGCGTCCGCCGGTCACGTCATTTAGTGTGCCGGAATAGGGGGCGTAAAAAATCAGCCCTTCGGTCAGCGTCTGGGCGGATAAGCCGGGGGCGGAGCCCAGGAGGATACCCGCACCGCACGACAGCAGGATTCGTCTAAAGGCGTTGTTGGTTTTCATTTCGTTTTTCGGGGGTTGAGGTTTTGTTAATAGGGAGCTCGGGAAATTAAGTTAAGGAACGCATACCATCGGGTACTGGGCCTGCCGCATTCGGCACGTTCCAACCCGAGACAATCCGTTCTCCTTCGGCAGAGGTCATGGGATACCATTGAGTATCGTTTTAACCGCCGCACCTGGGTGCTGCGCGGCACCATGCCATGCGGAATCATTCCGGCCGTGGATTTACCCGCCGCTTCGGTTTGCCGCAAAGATTCAAAGAGCGCCTTCATCTCGGGCGTGTACTTCTCGAGGTAGGCTATGCTTACTTGCTTCTTCTCACGCGGATTGCCTGTGGGGGTGATTACAATGGCACGCACCGCGCCATCAACCCGCCCATCCAACCCGGCAATCGGCGGCACAGACGAGCGGGCAGCTCCAAAGAGTTGCTGCTGCCCTAAGTCGTAGAAATAGACTTTCTCCGTGGAATCCACTGTCTGGTTGTGCCAATAGCCAAAGCCCAGAACGCCTGCCACCGATAGCAGGGCCAGCACGAGAATAGATTGGAAGATCAGCTTGCGGTTCATACGCGGAAGGCGTTGATTACTTTAATTGACTATTGATGAGGACGCGCCCGTGCCGACCACCAGCACGCTTCCTGGTTGCAAGGAATGCCGCCCGGATCAAGGGTCTGCACCCGCCCATCGGCAAACGCGTAATTGGAACGCCGATTGTGCCGGAATGCTCCGGGATCACGCTGCGCTGCACGGTTAAAGCCCGCGGTTCCCGAGTTGCCTTGTTCTTTCCAAATCCACCAGCGGTCATCCGGGTAAACCTTGTATATATCGCTATGGCCGTCGCCGAAGAAGATCAGCAGACTCGGTGTCTGAACTTTGCTCCAGCGGCATAGGTTGTTTTCGTAGCTGGCAGGGCGGCCAAATGGGGGGGGCCGATTTTGCATCGGCCCAGTGGACGTTCACCGCGCCAATGCCGCCGAGTAATTCGATTTCCCCGCTCAGTGCCTGCCCGACCAACGCCGGCATCGGCTGCTTGGGCTTGGACCGTGTGCCTGTCGCATACACTTCCTCCCTCTCCATGGGACAATCGTAAACCTTGGCATTCTTGCCAACATACGGGTATAGATACGAACGCCAGGTCGTTTCATAACCACCAGGCAGCCGATCCTGGATCGGCGGCAGCCAATCTCCGAAATCAGCACTATAGAGCTGCACTGCGAGCCCGAGTTGCTTCTGATGATTCACACATTGTATCTGCTGCGCCTTCTCTTTGGCCTTGGCCAACGCGGGCAGGAGCATGGCGGCGAGAATCGCAATAATAGCGATCACCACCAATAACTCGATTAAAGTGAAAGCACCCTGATCCCGATGCTTCTGCAGGAACTTACTGCTGCTCATGTGATTGAGAAGACACTAGACCTCTCGGGCAATGGTTGCCATACCCCGTTTGGGGGGCGAATTGCCTTGGCAAACAACCGTTTCAAACCTCACCTGTCACCCTGGGCAAGGGGAATTCGAATTCACTGTTCATCGGGGCTTGAAAGCCCTCGGCATGTCCAAGCGCCGTCCAAGCATTATTATTCACAACGGTGCCGCTTGCGGCTGATTCAAGTTAGCAGGCCCCTCCGAGTCAGCCATGGCGCCAGAATCAGAGGACTGCCCACTTCGATTGGGGGGAACTTTTTACTTTTCTGAGCATGGATCAGGGTTAAGGTTTATAGCGATGGCAGAGTCGAATGAGATAATGGATGATCCTTACGAGGATTGCCCGAGCCTGCCCGCGCGAGATTTGCTCAAGCGCCTGGGCTATGAACCGCTTCCTCCTGGAGAGGTGGATGACGCCCAACTGACGGGACGTCTGTGGGAGTTCGTTTACACGCTGGCTGGACGCCGTTTCTATTTGCATAGCACGGATCACCTCAGCGACCGCGAGTTCTATATCTGGCTCCATGATCGCTGGCTGTCTACTGAAGTGTCCGACATCCCTTACGAAGCGGAGTGGAATTGCTTAATCAGTCCAGGTCAGGAGGATGGCCCGGAGGTTTACCTGCGCTTTTATGCTTCTCCGGAGGAGCGGGAACAATGGCTGGAAGACTTTCCAAATGAACCGATTCCGGCTCCGGAGAAGACTCCCTATGACCGCGATCGCTGGATGCCGGAGCCTCCCTTCCCGTCGGCTGCCGAGTTTCAAGCCGAGGAGTTCATCATGGAGGATGACGAGGAAGAGGATGAGGATGCTGAGAATTCCAAACCTGCCAGTCTAAGCATCTTCCCGGAGGACCATGATGATGAGGATGATGACTCGGATGATCGTGCTGAACTCTCGTCTGACCCCCTGGGATTGGCCGCTGTGGACCGTGAGATCCGCGCGCAACAGGAGATAACCGGTGCGGAGGAGGAAGAGGACGACGATGAGTTTGATGACCCGGCGATGGCCGAGAACTGGGAACGGCCTCGTGACGTGCTGCGCCGGGAAGGTGTGCGCATGCTCCCGCCCGATGAGTTAACGGATGAGAGCGTCCCCGCGCACCTTTGGGAGTTGTTGCACAATTTGGCGTGTCGCGGTTTCTACCTGCAGCACACCGACCATCTGACAGACCGCGAGCTCTACTCAGAAATTTGGGAGCATGGCCTGACTGATCTATCGCTCTTGCCGGGGAAAAGCCAAACCGGCGGCTGGTTCCATGATGTGCTCGGCAGCGCCGGTCCCGATGACAGAACGGTTTACCTGAGCTACTACGCTTCGGAGGAGGAAAGGCGCGAGCACGCCGCCGAGTTTCCGGAACAGGAGCTGCCACCGCGCAAAGCTCCCGTGGCCCAGCGAGACTGGCGTTTGCCTAAAGGCCCGTTTTAAGCCGCAGGCGGCTTGGGTGGAAGAGCGGTGCCTGCAAGGTTCGATGACAGGCTCGAGGCGTCCTGCCGCGCCGCTTCTAATGCAGACATAGCCGTGAGCAACCGGCTGTTGAGCGTTTCGCCCTGCGCCTGCATCAGAGTGATCCTGCTTCTAAGATCAGCGAGCTCCTGACGCAACGTGCCATCCGCAGGTGCAACATCCGTATGTTGCTGCCCTGCGCGCAGCTCGGCGCGGGCTTTGAGCAAGTCCACCGTTGCCTGCCGGGCTCTTTCGCTCTCTTGTTCAAGCTGGCGTTGCAGCTCCGTCTCGCGATTTCGAAGGCACTCCTCAAGAGCCTTGCGTGAAATGAGTTCACCATTCAAATGCTGAAGATCTGCTTCCAGCCGGGCACACTGACGCTCCACTCGCGCGCGCTCGGCGCGCTCATGCTCAAGCAGCGTCTGGATCGCCTCAGGCAACGCGTCTGCCGGAATCACCGGAGGCGCAGCAGCAGCGGCCTGGGCTTGCGCCGCCTGTGCCGATTGTGCTTCGAGCAAGGCTGCCTGGGTGATGACAAGCTGAGTTTCCAATACGCTCAGCCGCTCCGCCATGTCGCCCAGCGATTCTTCCAACACCTCCGTTTGAGTAGGTGCGGGCAGGGGCTCCGCCACGGCAACAGGCGAAACGCTGGGAACCGCAGGTTCCGCAACCTCGGCTTCTGTCTCCTCAGGCGGATTCTCCATCGTCTGGTCTCGGCGGATCAGGCACACATACGCCCGCCCACGCTGAGATTTGGTCTCACTAAAACTGACCAACACCGGCACGACCGTTTCATCCTTGCGTCGTCCGATCATTTGGAAGGCGCCGTGCGGGAGCGGGCTTTGATTCAACAAAAACTCAAGCGTATGCGCCCCGGCTTCCTTTTGGAGCTCATCCGGAATCAAAAGAGTTAATGGCTGACCGAGGACCTCCGCGCTCTCATAGCCAAGAATGACCTTCGTATCGCGGTTGGCTGTCGTGATGTGCCAGGTATCCTCCAGGCAAAGCACGGCTTTATCCGGGCTCGACACAATGGCGGGCCGCTTCTTTGCTTGTGCCTTGGGGGTCTCCACCGCGGCAGGCGCAGAAGTGGACGATGGGCTGGCTGCGCTGGCCGCTGATTGCGCGTCCATTTCCAAACGGTGCTTGAGCCAATTGTCAGGGCTTTGATGACGACTTCACTGGCACTGAAAGGCTTTCCGATGATGTCGCATCCGCCGCTTAGGACCGATTTGGCGCGCGTCTCAAAATCGGATAACGCGGTTACATAGACCACCGGCGTTCGAGCGTGGCCGGGAAGTTTGCGCAACTCGGCCACCATGCCGAAGCCATCGATTCCCGGCATCATGATGTCGGTAAATACCACCTCGAAACTGCTTTCCTTGAGGATGGCCAGCGCCGCGGTGGCGTTTTCGCACACATTCAACCGCAGTTGGGGGGTATGCAGAGCCATCGATAGCGCGTGGCGGCATACAGCATGATCATCGACCACCAGGACGCGAAATGTGGTATCGCGAGCCATGGCGAAACCAGGATTCGACAGCGCGCGGCTCATCAGGTCCAGCGCGTGGGTGACGGTTCGCAACGTAGAGGGCGTGACGTTGTTCAGGTCGCGCACAAAGGTAGTCAGCAACTTGCCAATGGAGGTCACCAGCGCCGCCAGGATCTCCAATCTCGCTCCGCTTAGAAGACTCGTGAGCGTGTGCACCTGGTCCTGCATCTGGGCCAGGCATTGCAGGCGTTCCTCCCGGTCAGATGACTTTTGAAAGCCTTGCAGCGTCTTGGCTAACTGCCGCGCAGCCGTGTTCGCATGGAGCACCGCGTTAGGATCCGGTGGGGCGCTGGGCATCAAATCATTCCGGGGGGCAGAGCGCTGCGCTTGCCCGGGGGCGCCTGATCCATGACGCGGACCCGCCAAATCGACACCTTTATTAAACAATCGTTCTCTGCTCATTTTTATTGGGCATTCGCCATCCCCTCCAGGAGCGGCGGGAGGAGCGCGGCAATTGCGGTCCGCCGCGAGCTTGAGTTCCCTCGCGGCCAGACAAATCTACCATCATGGGAGCCAGTCCCGTGCCATACGTCTCTGGAGTGGCGCTTTAGTCCACACTTCTCGGGCGCATGCGGGTATCATCAGCTTATCGACTCTCCCTTGTCTATTCTTAAGACAAAAGGCACAATTTCCTGATGAATTCCGAGCCTATTTCCCCGCGGCACCTGCCTCGACCCCGATTTAGCCGTTTCGTCGTGAAAATTTTGCCAGGGGTTATGGGCGTTTTTGCCGGGATATTAGGCTGCCAGGCCCCACCCCCGCACCAAGCCGGACCTGTAAGTGCCGAAGTTCACCTGGCGCCCACCGACCAGTGGATACGGCCTGCCGGGCAAACTGCAGCATTCCCCGGCCGCCCGGTGGATCTGGTTGCAGCGCCGGACGGCAAAACCATTTACGTCAAGGACCACCGCGGACTGGTCGTGCTCGATAGCGCTACATGGAAGGTTCTCCAGGAACTGAAATTCCCGGAAGGCGGCAGCTCCTGGCATGGAATTGTCATAACTAAAGACGGAAAACGTATCCTGGCCTCCACCTCGCAAAGCCTCGTGTGGGAAGCTGCCATAAACGAGCAGTCAATCGAGTTTCGCCGCAAATACACCTTGCCGGGAATCGAAGGGCAATCCAGCTCAGCCCCGGCAGGTATCGTCCTATCGCAGGATGAAACAACGGCTTTAATCTGCCTTTCACGGAACAACGCCCTCGCGGTGCTCGACCTCGCCACCGGCAAGGTGCTCAAGCAAATCTCCGTGGGCATCGCCCCTTACGATGTTGTGCTCAGCCCAGACGGGCGCCAGGCTTTTGTCTCCAACTGGGGTGGCCGCCATCCACGCAATGGCGAGAAAACGGCCGCCTCAGCCGGAACCCCCGCCCTCGTGGATGTCCGGGGCGTAGCCGCCAGCGGAACGGTGTCTGTCGTGGATTTGTCATCAGGTACGGAGGTTGCCCAGATTCCCACCGGATTGCACCCATGCGACCTGGAACTCGACGCCGCACGTGGGTTGCTGTACGTGGCGAATGCCAATTCAGACACGGTAAGTATCATCGATATAACAAGGCGTGAAGTCCGCGGAACCATCGTTGTCACCCCGGCTGAAGGGTTAGGTTTTGGCAGTGCACCGAATGCGCTCTCCCTCAGCAGGGACGGGCAGACGCTTTACGTGGCAAACGGAGGCAACAATGCAATCGCGGTTGTTCCCTTGAAAGACAACGCGGACCCGAAGCCCGCCGGTTTCATTCCTGCGGCGTGGTTTCCCGGTGGGATTATCAACGATGGAAACCACCTGTTCATCGCTAATGTAAAAGGCTTCGGCTCGCGCACCCCGCAGGCCGGTAAACCGGGTTGGAACAGCCACGGGCATTTAGGAACCGTTAGCAAGGTGGAGATACCCGATGCAACCACGCTGGTGAAGCAAACCCAGCAGGTGATGCAAGACGCGCGAGTGCCCCGGATGTTGAAAGCATGGGAACGCGCGCAATCTCCCGCTAAACCGGTACCCGTTCCTAAGCAAGCTGGCGCGCCTTCCGTGTTCGAGCACGTTGTGTATATCATCAAGGAGAACCGCACTTACGACCAGGTGCTTGGCGATCTGCCTCAAGGCAATGGCGATCCCTCTCTCTGCGTATTCGGGCGCGAGGTGACACCGAATCACCATGCCTTAGCCGAGGAGTTCGTGCTGCTCGACAATTACTATTGCAACGGCGTGTGCTCCGCTGATGGCCATGCCTGGGCGATGGAAGGTTACGCAACCGATTACCTCGAAAAATCCTTTGGCGGTTGGGCGCGCAGCTATCCCTTCTCAGGCGATGACCCTTTGAGCTTTGCTCCCACAGGGTTCATTTGGGACCAGGTGCTGATGAAAGGACTCACGTTTCGCAACTTTGGCGAAATGAGCAAGACCCAGACGCGTCCACGCTCGGCGAGCTTCAAAGACGTTTGGCAGGATTACCAAGCGAAGACCGGCAGGATAACGTTCGAACATGAAATCGATATCGAAACACTTAAACGGTATAGTTCGCCTGAAGCCCCGGGTTGGCAGATGCGCGTTCCTGACGCCATCCGCGCCGATGTGTTCCTTAAGGAATTCGCCGAATTCGAGCACACCGGCCAGTTCCCGAATCTGACGATCATCTTTCTGCCGAGCGATCACACTTCAGGCACGCGGCCGGGAAATCCCACACCAAGGGGCGCAAGTGGCCGATAACGACCTTGCGATGGGACGCATCATCGAACGAATCTCGCAAAGCCGGTTCTGGCCCAAGACCTGTGTCTTCGTGATCGAGGACGATCCACAGAACGGGTTTGATCATGTCGATGGGCACCGTTCACTCTGCCTGGTCGCGAGCCCATACACCAAGCGGGGCCAAGTGATCAGCACGTTTTACAATCAAACCTCGGTCCAGCACACCATGTGCCGCATGTTCGGCGCGCCGGCTATGAACCAGATGGTGGCACTCGCGCCCGTCATGCACGATTGCTTCACATCTAAAGCCAACTTTACACCGTATCAATGCCGCCCCAACCAGGTGCCTCTTGATGAAATGAATCCTGAGAAGTCCGCATTGAGCGGTGCCGCGCTGCGCCTGGCTGAATTGAGCCTTGAGCAGGATTTTGAGGAAGTGGACCGCGCCGAGGAAGATGCCCTCAACCGCATCATCTGGCACGCGATGAAAGGCGTGAATGCCCCCTACCCTGCCCATTTGGCTGGAGCACACGGGCGCGGGTTGAAGCGCCTTGGGTTAAAGCTCGATTCCCGAGCCGTGGAACTGGAGGACTGAGACCCGCAGCTACCGCGAACGTGTCACGAGGAAAACGCCCTCTTCACCAGAACCGGTGATCCAGGTGTCTTCCACCTGCAACCCATGCGTGTGCAGCAGGCGCTCCACCAGCACAGGTGTATGGCGATACGAATAAAACAGCCGGATACGTTCCCCCTGCTCAAATGCGAAGGGCTCTCCATCAATTTCGATAGCCCTGTGCCGGGCAAACCGAAACGAGGCCGTGACGCGCAGCAACCCCAGACCGGCCTCATCGGCTCAATGGCAAAATGGATTTCGCCGTGACTGCGCTCGACGCCCGCATCCAGCAGGAACTGGATCAGCCATTCACGGGTGAGCTCGTTATCGTATAGCGGTGTGATCCGCTCCACACCAGCCCGGTAATCCTCCCCGGGAGCAAGATTGGAACTGAACAAAAGCCAATCCCCGGCACGAACGGCTTCGCTCAACTTGGGCAGAATCTCTTCCGGTTCGAAGTTAGGGATCATGCCGAAGAAGGAGAGCAAGCGCGGCTTTCGGTTGCTTCCGGCAGGACCTTGGGCGGCTTCCTCCAGCACGTCTGCAAGACTTGGAACACGGGCCAGATCCCACACCACCGGCGTCAACAAAGCCGCTGGCTGCGCCTTCGCCACTTCCTGGCACCCGCAAAGCACCATCGCAGTGCTGACATCTGTGGCGAGGTAATCGACCTGGTGCCCGCTGGTCTGCAATTCCTGGACTAGCCGCCGATCCTTCTGCCCGCCGCCACAGCCGAGACCTGTCAGCAGCATGGGCCCGGGAGGTATCCGTTGAGCGGCTTCACCAAAAGCCAGTTCGTAGGTGCGCGCGCAATCGGCGTCCGTGCGGGAAGGCGAGTAGGCCTGGTGCAGCGCCAGCCAGCGTTGCGTTTGTTTTGCGCTGTCGTAATGGAACTTGTGATTAACCGCCCGGTGACGAAAGCAATTCTTCAGATCGGCCATCACTTGGCCTGGGTACTGGCTCTCATCGATCCGGATCAGCGTGGTCATGTGGTTATGCAGATTCTATCAATCCTGCGCCAGTTTGTCTTTCTCAGCCGCCCGGGCCACGCGCTGGCCCTCTTCAACATTCACAAACGACAGCAGCAATCCCCCTACGACAAAGAAACCAATCACCGACAGAATGGCTCCACGGCTGGAGCCGCTCACGGCAACCATCGCACCGAATACCAGCGGACCGAGGATTCCCGCGAACTTCTCAACAACGGCGAAGAATCCAAAAAACTCACCCGCCTTTTGTCGGGGAATGAGGCTCGCAAACAATGAGCGGCTCAGCGCCTGCGCCCCACCTTGCACCATCCCGACGAGTAGCGCGAGGATCAGGAAATGCGTCGCGGACTTCATGAAATAACCAATCACACTGATTCCGGTATAGACAATGAGCGCGAGAAAAATGGACCGTTTTGCTCCGATCTTTCCAGCGAGGCCTCCAAACAAGAACGCGAAGGGTATTCCCACGAACTGCGTCAGCAAAATCGCGGAAATCATATCACCTTCTTTGAGTCCAAGGCCGCTCCCGTAGATTGCCGCCATCCGGATGATCGTTCCTATGCCATCGTTATAAATCAGAAAGGCCAAGAGCATGAGGAACGCATTTCGAAAATGCCGCAACTCCTTGAACGTGCCGCCCAGCCTGACAAAGCCGCACGTAACGGCGCGGATTCCGACCCATCGTTTCCGGTCGCAACCGCAGGCTCACGCACCCGCAAAAAAAGCGGTATGCTGAACAGGCCCCACCAGATCGCGACCGATAGAAAGGCCAGCCTCGTTGGCAGAGTCTTTTGCTCGGGGGTTAGGCCTTCGCCATGCGGCAGCCCGAACCAGGCAGGCTGGGTGATCATCGCCAGATTCAGCGCCAATAACAAACCGCCTCCGATATAGCCCATGGCGTAGCCTGCCGTAGATACTCGGTCCATTTCCTTCTCAGCGGCAATGTGGGGCAGAAGAGCGTCGTAAAAGACAAAACTGCCATTCGCGCCCATGTTGGCGAGGACAAACAGGGCGAGAGCCAGAATCCATCCGCCCGTTTGAACAAAGAACATTCCAGCCACGGATAGCAATGCGACAGCGAGAAAGATCCCGATCATCCGCTTCTTCAAGGGACGGAAATCGGCCATCGTTCCAAGCAACGGAGCCAGTACGGCGATCAGCAACATCGCTACTGTAGTCGCAATCGAGAATCGCACCTCGGAGGTCTGTGCAGGGATTCCTGCGCTCGCGACTCGCCCATAATAGACGGGGAATACCGCTGTAATGATCACCGTCATGAACGCCGAGTTCCCAAAGTCATACAAAGCCCAGGCGCGCAGTTCCGGCCGGTGTAACCCGAGCTTCTCCAGAAAGCCGCCGCGGCGTTTGCCGGCGTTCGGATCATTTTGTCCCTCACTCATTATGTCGTGGTGGTTTTGTTACCTGATAGACGTGCCCAACCTCTTTTCTGATAATGGATTCTTCGGTTCAATCTAGAACCTGGCACCGGAGTTCACCAGGGAATATCTCCCGTCTCAAACGCGGCGTTTGCTAAAAATCCTCGCAGCATCGCCACCCGCGGCACGGCTAATTCCTGGGAGGCTCTCAGGGACAA
>CAXXNE010000002.1:0-48414 GCA_963663115.2 uncultured Paludibacter sp. | reverse complement strand
ATTATTGTCAAATTATGGTAAAACTCGTTATCTTATGGGGAAACGTCAACCTCATAGAACTCGTTGTCTTATGAGAAGACTTAAAATTCCTTTGAATTTATGCGGAAATATATATATTTCAATTTATATAAGAGATATTAATCATATTGCGTATACAATCACCCCTGCAAGAAAGGCAATTGTATATCTAGACGTTAATATGTTTATTCAAAATTCGAAAAATTCAATGACTACTTTTACTATTAAATCATCGTGTTTTTGCATTTTTACTAATATTAATTTATCATCATATACAGATAAACAAATTATATCATAACTAAATAACATTGCGATTAATAAAGCCAAAAGAGTATATGTTTGCATAATTTAATTATTTTTGTCCTTTCATAAAGAATTTCCGTCATTCATTATCAGAAATCGACAAAATTGTTGTCAAGTTATGGTAGAGCTCATTATCTTATGTGGAAACGTCAACCCCATAGAATCATTATCTTATTGAAGGTTTGAAATTCATTTGAATTTGTGCGAAAATGTATACTGACAGATCTAATTTTACATAATAATCATTAAAAATATCGCGAGTGCAACCCCCCCTGCAAGAAAGGCAAACATTGTCTTAGATGTTAGTATTCTTAGTAAATCCTCAAAAACGTTAATGAATTCATCTACTATTAAATCCTCGTGTTCTTGCATTTTTGCTAATATTAATTTATCATTATATATAAGTAAACAAATTATATTATAACTAAATAACATAGTGGTTAACAAGACTAAAAGAGACTGTGTTTGCATAATTTAATCGTTTTGTTCTTTCGTAAACTCCTGTTATTCATTATAAAAACCGATAAAAATATCGTCGAGTTGTAGTAGAAACTGAAACATAATTAAAGTAAGCTTAAATGTAGCACCTAAAATATAATAATTTTTGTTTTTTTTTTAACTAGGCTATAGCTGAAACACAATATATAATGATAATAAGGAGTTAATTAATCGTTTTAAACTTGTTATGGTAGTACAGTGATATATACAGAATTGCAGTATTTTATGAAATAATACAGAACGTATTAATACAGACTAATATAATAATACTCACAAATCGAGCCGAATTTTACTTTTAACATTATTTTCTTCACAACTCTAAGTAATTAATAACTTTTACAAAAAAGTTTTTTATGTTGAAGTGTCGCATAAATGATACAAATGTTTGTCATGATCATGCTCCAAAATGTTGCTTATCGGCGCACAGCTTCAGGGTTTTTCAGTTGGTGTCATCATAGCTCAAATTTTGTTTGACAGTGTTTTTAATTGTTGTGGTTGTATATTATTTCAATATACCGTGCTATATTTAAATCAGAAAACAACATTGTAATAGTGATATATAAAAGTTAACTTTGCGATGTTCCTAAAACTATATAATAACACGATCTTTGCTTTTACACATTTTAACTCATACAACGCAACGTTTATATGCGTATCTGTATTAATGCCTCTATGCTGGTTCATCATGATTTTTGTAATTTTGTATAAATTTTTGTTAACAAGAACTTAAAGGGTATTGCTATACAATATGTTCATAAACTTTACTGAAAAGTTTTGCAACAAATAAACTTATAAATCAACCTTCTAAAAGACACAAAACTCTCGATGAATTTTTTTAAGGGTTTACTAATAAAATGTTTGTGTGAACGCTTGCTTAGTATTGCTTTGATATAACTGTTTGTAGTTGGTTATTATTTGTTCATTTTTGTGCATTTGGCAAATTTATTCGGAACTGATGATTATAATTTATTACTTGCTTTGTGAATGTAGTAAAGTTGCTATACTGCACAAAAGTGCTAGGAGATGAATATAACAACTCTTACTGTATCAAGTGATTGATATGCATTCAACTTTTTTTTTCGTGAACGTTGGAATTAAATAATAATTTTCAAAGTTCTTTTTATGTAACGCGAACTAATTTTTATGTCATTAAATTGTGTAGTATTAACTACAAAAAAAATCATTGTGCTATTTGACACAGGCTCTAGTAAAAAAAAACAATTTTTTTTAGTCAAAGATGCTTTTTATCCACTCTCATATATCATAAATAGCATCCCATAACCAAGTACGTGAATTGATTCTGTTTGGGTCGATTTTCTTGGATATTTGGAGAACCAATGGTTTATCCTCTTTTTTTTTGTCATCTTTTTTATTTGCAACAAGGATGATAATACCCGTAACAACAATAAAAATAATTAAATCGAATATTTTGTTACAGAGGTAATTCACGTTGTAATTTGTTTTTTATGACTAGATGCGTGAGTCTTATAGCACTGCAATGTAGTAACCTTTGGTCATATTGCGCATCGTGCCATACACAGCTTTGAGATCAGGTATACGCGTTAAGTATATTTGTAGTGGACGTATAAGACAGGGTATAATATAAAGTAGCTTATGTATAAAATCTCAGGTTTAATAAACCGTGCTTTACAGAAGAAAGCCACTCAACCTCAACTCAGTTTTTGCTCACAGGCAGAATCGCACTACCTCCCCCGGGTTTTCAGCCCAGTATGCTGCTGTTACACTATGTGGGCATAAATTATGCTATCATTTTTTCTTTTGACTCTTTTTTTTATATCAAATAATTCGTTTTATTCTGAAGAATTTTCCAGTATATAAATTATACGGTGCTAATCGATAAATCATACGACCAACTTTACTTATTAGATGTCTATTACATGCATAGATGGTCATTCGTCGTTTACCACGCTGTTTCATAGTAAAGCCTTGGTGTTCAATATATATTTCTTCAGTGAAATAAAATTCGAATTCATAAGCTATAAAAGGCTCTTCTTCGTCATATTCAATTTCCCGACTAATTAAAAAATTTCGTCCTCTTATTCTGAACTTAACAGAAAACATTGTAAATATACAAGATATTGCTAGCTTTATTTGCTTTAAGAATGTTGTGATGTATGTAGAGTAGTTGAGTAATTGTATCACAAGACATGAACCCTCCTGCTGTAAAGATATTGATAATATCTCGATTTTAGGAACCGTCAAGAAAATTTCGTCTGTAAAATTATGAAAAACGGCCGTATAATTTGTATTAGTTTCGAATAAAACTAATGGCAATTGTTTTGGAACAGTTACACGAATTTGTGGTGAAACTTGTTTAGATACATTTTTTAACCAGTACCTGCTAAATTTTTGTATTTTTAGAGATTTTAGGTGTTGCTTACTTATCTTTCTGATCCGTTCGATGTAATAAATTCTCGCTTGCTTTTCTTTGTTTGTTTTTTTTAGCTCTGTAAAATAAATATTTTTTGTGCTTGTCGCTCTGCATTTTTTTTCATGTAGCATATTTTACTCACTTAACTTTAGATTTTACAGGCTTTGTCTTTTTTTTTAATTTTTTTGTTGGTTTTCGGATTTGAGAATATACATCTGCGAGCATGTAATAATAATCTTTTAGCTCAGGCTCTACTCTTAAACCATAATCATCAACGGCTTCAGCAATTTCACGTAATTCGGTTTCAAAAGAGGTTATTTGAATTAAGTTGTCTTTAGTCACCACCATTAATAAAGTCTTGAAGATTTCGTACAATTCAAGCTGTAAATTTAATATTCGAACTAAGTTATTATAGATAGCTGACGTTTGCAATATCTTGCAGCTTTCAAAAAACTCAATAAATAATTCAACTACTTCACGAATATCTTCATACATTTCATACATTTCTATAACAGTTATTGTGCTGAAATCCATAGTATATATTGAATAAAGTAATAATATGGTTTTATATAACAAATACCCAAATTTAATTAAAAGTTCTCGCTTATTGGTCAAGCACATCTAACATATTCTCGTAATTATCTATAATTAAACCATTTAATACTTCAATGTTTCGAATTTTTGTATAGTCATATTCTGGTATATCCTTAATTATTGCATGCTGTAGCTTTACCTTTGTAGCAGCATTATTTTCATCATCGGAATTCCTCATTTCGAACTCATCAATATATAGTGTTTCTGGCATTTTTTCGTGCAGTTGTATTCTTCTAAAAAGCTCGTTGATTGGTAGCTCTTTATCTAGAACGTGTGGAACCTTTATTACTTTTTTAATGTTAAATGTTATCTCGGAAAGTACTGACATAATTCTACCGTACAACTTTCTAAAGATTGCTGCTTGGGCATATAGCTTATAAATCTTAACACCATGACTGATACGCTGAGGCATGTGCAAAAAACGCTTTGTAAAGACCACCCTGTTTTTGTGACCGCGCACAATTTTTCATATTTTTTTAGGGATTCGACTGTATGTACTTACCATCATTGGAAATCTATCAACATATCTCTGCAAATAATCATGTGGATTTCTCATGATATTGTTTAATGCTAATCTATTTGTAAAAGATGTGCGCAGCCGTTTAAAATATTTAAGTTTTTGATTAAGTAAATTATGTTGTCGTATATGATATGAACCGTCTGTTCCAACTATACTGTTAAAATTGTGTACAAACTTTTGGTATTTTCTAAGATAATCACGATATGCTAAAAATACGTATGTTTTTTTTTCAAACGTCAGTGCTTGTGTAATTTTAAACCCGTAGTGTCTTTTAAGAACATTAATAAATTGTGTTTGTTTACTATTGATTAAACCGTGCTTTGCAAAACCCAGCGAGAACTGTCGGACAATGCTCCTTAGAAGCTTAGTCATTTGCAAGTTTTTAGGTGTTGTTTTAAACATACGAGTTTGTTTAACATAACAGTAACGAGTTCTTGAAAATAGCTGACGGTTTGCGGTAACATACTTTCCTTTTATCAATGCACGCTGATAATCCGAAGGAATTTGAATTTTGGTACGTTTGATTTCTGAATCAGAAAACTGTCAACAATTTTTGTTAAAATATATGTCAAATGAAAAGTTGTATAATTTATTTAACTTGATCTTCAGTTAATATATAATCCTCGATTAAAATTGTAATTAGTAGTGTAATTATTACAAAAATAATGCTGAGCGGCAAAATGTACAAACTTGCAGGAGAGAGCACGATAACGATTAAGAGTATAAGATCGGCTTCTAAAATTGGCGCTAAAACAATTAAATTTTTCATGTTTTGAGAAAATTTTGTAGAAAGTTGTGTTCGAGGTCGAAAACCACATTCATAAAAACCAAGCTGATACATTTTATCTTGATAAGTATTCTTTCTTTTTGATCTGAAACCAACATTAGTAAATATTAAGTAAATTACCATGACTACAATCAGTGTAAAGAATAGTATTAATATAGTATTATTCTGCATAATTTATTCTTTTTTGTTTATATATGGACCAACATAAATAGGCCAGTCTTCTTCTTTCATTTTTAGATGAGCAAAAAAATCATCAACATTTTTTTGTTTGAGGTTAACTAGGGCAGTGCCATCCATTTCGATATTACCATACTTAGATTTTTCTTCCCTTAATAGTTTGTTAAACTGTCTATGTGAAAGTTTAAAATCTTCCTGTGTCAAGTGATATAAGTGCTTATATGTGTATCGCAACGTTATATAATAATATTGTTTAACTAAAGTTAAACATTTGAAAAGTCTGAATCTTCCGGTTTTATATAAGCGCGCAAAGTCTTCTCGAAATCTTACATTTCGCTCAGAAGCTGAAAAAAATGGAGAACATGGATGATAATTCCTATCAAGAATGTCTAGCCGTGTAACTCGTACTTTTCTGTTTAAATGACCTATACGAAGTTCATTTAGAGTTTTATATCGCCTAGATTTTAAGTGATTACAACCAGAAATGTATGGAATTACCGCATCTTTTTTTTGGGGCTCGTCAATAAACAGAATGATTGTGAAAAAATAGTTCGGATGCAAAAATATGTTGTGTCCTAGAAAAAACCGGTGATTTCTAAACATTAAACAATTCGATGATATGTGTTTTGAATTAAATCATGTGTGGTATGATATTGTTCTACAATAATCTGATCCAGATAGATAAGATGGGTTTTTGTTCAACGCATCTATTAATTTTGGCAAAAATGTGATTTGATTATTTGCACTTGTGTCTAGATCGTCTATAAGATTATTTCACCGTAAAAAAGAACATGTAGCGATTGTTGTTTTATCAAAATCAACAGTAATGCTTTTCTTTTTTTGTGCTATTGCTTTTTTAACGTCCTCTAAAAAAGCTTGAATTTTCTTATGTTCTTCTATGAACGCGTACTGTTCTGTAAAAAAAGACATACGTAACGCGTTACCGTCAACTCAATATAAGGAAAATAAGCGTACTACTTTAGTATCAACATGTAAAATTAAATCGTAGTCTTTGCTATTTGCTGTCGCAAATACAGTTCCAGACGAATTAATTCAAAATGTGGCTATACACTCGCGGCAAAAAGTGTCCATTGTAATATCTAATGCTGGTAGTGTGCTTCCTATTTCATAAGTCCAAGATTCTAGAATATAACGAACGCGTGGCGCACTATATGCTTTAACCATTAATGCTTCAAATGCAGATGTTCTTCTGAGATTTAAAATTCTTAACTTTGTGGCAAGAATGAGTGCGATTTGTTTACATACTGAGCCAGAAAGTGTTAAATCTCTCTGATATACTTGTGATACCATTAAGTTTTGTTTGAGTCTTGAAAACTCTAGTTGATCATGCAGATCTCAATTTTCGAAAATGGTTTTATCTGACATATGTCATTAAAATTATACCCCCAATTTGTTTATTGAGTGCCTCGTTGCCATCAAGAATACCATAGGATGTAGATAATAATATACTGATGGTAGGCATTCTTTTTTTCATGTATACTAGTTGTTTGTATGTAACTGTTTTTTTGTTTGTAGGCTTGTATCACAACTGTATATTAGATATAGTATAATCATTGTTGTATATAGTAAAAACACAGTGCAAATAGGCATTTCTAGTAGTAATGTGTGTTATAGAAGAAAATACACTATGTGAGTGTAATCACTTAATGATAGATACATTAAATTTAGTCATACGTATATTAACATATGATTTATTTGATTGCATTGCTAATTTGATGATGGCTAATCCGTTACTGGTGTGTATTTAAACTTACTTATGTCATGCCCGTGTTTTATCATGTGTGCATAGAATTTAAGTTCTGGACTATAATCTTTTTTGTGTAATTTTTCTTTTGATATCATATCATCGAATGATCATTTTTTTTCGACGATTATTTTTTCTACTTGACCAAAATCAATAACATCTTGATTTCTTGATGCTAAGTTTGGTAAACCGGCACACTTTGCTTTCACCTTTAAAATTTGAGGTGATGATTGGTGGCTGGAAAATGTGTTAAATCTAATAAATAGTCAATTACTGTTTGTTATATAATCAACGTCAGATGTCCAAATCATATTAGTAGCGCACGGGTAGGTTCCTCATATGTATTTAGTTTCTTCATCGTGTCATCAGTTATACAGTGCTGGCGTGTAGCCAAATGAGGCTGTTATTCCTGTTAGGTAAATAAAATCAGAATAGGCTTTACCATAAAAATTTTTAACAGAGTGTCATAATATAGGTGTACCAGCAATTGTTAATGCAGACATAAAGATAGAACAAAACCTCAGATATTGTTGATACGTTGTATCATTTTTCTGTGAGTTGAAATCTTGTAATTTTCAATTTTGAATAACGCCTAGTCGCGATAGTAGTGGAAGCCCTGGCTGTCCCATTAATGACCTGTACGAGAAATGCCCCTTAAAAATCCAAATCCAGCAATTTCTCTAAACTTTAATCGTGAAGTGTGTGAAAATCTAACAATAAAAGAAGTTCTGCCAGATAAATAACAAACATTTCGTGCTCTTGACATTGATGCGAAGTTATGCAACCTTCAAAAATTAATTTTGTACTGAAATCTGATGGTAGGTCGTTCATACTGTGAATTTATAAAAACTTTTTTGGTTCAAATTTGATTTTCAGCATATGCGGTTAACTGGCGTTTGTGCTGATCAACTAGTAATTTATGATATATACGAAATGGGGAGAAGTATCTTGTTTCTGAGTACCTTATCTGTCAACCTCACCAAATACCACATCAATTGAACCTATTAAGGTAGTCAAGTCTGCAATATACATTTTTGTAGCCAACGCTTGTAATGAAAATAAATTATAAAATGATGGTGACCGCATTTTTAAAGAAATAATGCTGTTATTTTTAATAAATATAGTTATTGCAAATAGACCTTTAGATCCTTCTAAAGATGTTGATGTATAACAATTATAAATTTTTGATGTGACGAAGTTAGAAATGGTAGCCTCTATATTTGTGTTTTTTTGAGAGAAGTTTTCTTTTTGATATAAAATATTCATAATTTTTATACTTTCAAACATCTCATAAAAACGAATAAGTAATCTATCATATGAATCTCCAAATGCGCCTAAATATGTTTTTATGTTAGCATTTTTATATATAATAAAGTTGAAATTAAAGTAATTAAATCTATCATCAATCATTAAACCGGAACTACGTGCTAAAGGACCTGTTATATTAAGATCTTTACAGAATTGATTTTTGTAGATACCTACTAAAATTAATCTGGATTTTAAAACTTTATTATTGATAAGTGCTAAATAGCACTCGGTTATTGTTTTAATTAAAGTTGCTATTGTTAATTTTAAAAGTGTTAAAAATTTTGTTGTTGTGAATAATGCTTTTTTGGAATATAAAGCATAATGCATTCGAGCACCTGTTATTTGTTCGAAAATTTCATATATTAACTCTCTTGATTCAAATGCTCAAAATGCTGGTCCCATATGTCCCAAATCAATTGAGTGAGTACCAATACTCAGTAAATGATTCAAGATTCGTGAAGCTTCATCTAATAATGTGTATAGCTTTTGATTTTTATAAGAAAAGTTGAGTGTAGCTAAGTTAATTGCATCATAATATGTATGAGATTGAATATTCATGGATGTGTAATCAAGTCTATCAAAGTGTGGCAAATTTTGTTGAATATGTGATTTAGTTACAAGAGATTCAACACCTCTGTGCAAAAAACCAATGTGTATATCTACTTTTATTATTAATTCGCCTGCTAACTGTAAAATTACTCGAAGGACACCATGAGCACTTGGATGTTGTGGACCAAAATTTAGTATAGTATACTTCGTATTCATATTAGAATAGGTATTTTCAGTTTAACATTCTTAATGAGGGATTAGCTGCTGTAAAATCATAAGGGTTTGGATTATAGTAGTCTTTATGTTCTGCCAGACACAATAATGAAAGAGAATGATAGTCAACTTCAATAAAATAAGGTATATCTAGAAAAAACTCAAAAATGTTTTTTCAATAGTGGTTATTTTGTGTCGTCAAATATTTACGTCAAGCTGTATGATCAAACCTGTAACCAACACTAAAATCAGGATTATATGTATTATTTCTTTTAGATGGTTGATCATAAAATAACTTGTGCATCTTGATATTATTACACATTTTTAGCTGTTGAAATGCTAATGTACAAAACATGTTTACTGTGTGTTTATATGTTGTATATGTAACAACCTTTTGTAACAAATCACCTGTGTTTAAAATTGTTTGAATATTATAAACTGGAAACCCGTTTAAAAAAAATAACGAAGAATATTTAAATTCACTCATCAACATTGTGTCAAACTTGGTGTGTTGTATTATGTTTTGAATTGTTTTTTGTTGTGCTGTCAAAATGGTGTATCAATATGTTGAAGAAATTCTTGATACTTTTTTAGTAATTGTTACCTGACGCTTAATAGACATGCCAACCTCATAAGCAAACCAACGACGTATTTTTCGCCATACACGCTGGTAGCCTGGTTTGAATCGTATACACCTTGTTGAAACTAATGATGAGTTAAAGGATTTAAACAAAGGCTCGTCGCGCATATAATCATAATTTAGTTGCTTTTGGTGTTGTAAGATGGTATTTGGTAAAAAATATTGTCAAATTAATGTCTCTTGCAGATGTGGCGTCATGTCGAATGCCATTTTTGTTATTGTTAAATACAACTCGTCCTTTGTTAAATAAGTTTCACGAATTAAATTAGTATTAAACGTACCTTTTTTTATAAAATTTAATTTGATAAATTTTTTTATTTGATCAAAAACTTTTTTATTAAAAATCTTATTTTTTATGATTTTATTTAGCGTATCTAACGATTGTGACTCTGTAAGACGATTATTTTGTACTTCTTGCGTTGAGCTGTGTGTATCATTGTATAAGTGTAATACCTTTAACGCTCTGTCTGATAAAATTGAGTTAAATTTGCGACCTAATGAATAATAATCATTTGTGTAAAAATCAGAAAGTGTAGCAAATTCATTTAATGATTTAAACAACCAAGCATTTTTAAAAAGCTTTTTGCTTGGGTAACTGGGTAGTGGATTTGCATAATTGAATGCAGCTCTATTTGTTATTGTATGAAAAATGGTTGTAAAGTTTTCTAATGCATCACCTATTAAAATTCGTCTGCGATAAAATCTCATATATGCAAATACTGGCAAGTAGGTATCAAATGTTTGCAAATTTGTTTTAAAATAAGAAGTTAGCTTAATAGTATCATAAGCTGATCTTTGAGAATACTGTTCTAGTGTGTAGTTCATATACAAGTTATCGTTATTAAAGTATTTAAAAATATTAGGTAATCAATTTTTTAGCGTGGTTGTTAAGAAATATTGGTTCATTCGTGGAAGCCAAACATTGTTCTTTGTAATACTGTTATTTGATTTTGAGTTGAAACTTATTCTGGTTTTTTGTAATTGTTTTTGTACTCATAAATTCAAATATCGCATGTTATGCTCAAGGGCTCTTTTTTTTGAATTTAGAAACGCGTCTATCAGATTTTTTTTTAATTTTGGTTCATTTTTTAGGTTTATTTTTTTTTGCTTTTTTAAATCGCCGGCCCGATCCAGAACGTTTAGACTGCTCTGATTTAAGTTTTATATATTCTTTATATTCATCACGTATATCATCAGCCATCTCGCGTATTCAAATATTACATCGACGTGCTGTATTTGCATGGCCTCATGTTGTTTGACCGTGCGAAGGGCGTCGCCGTAATATTCGATAGATTCTATAAGTATTAATCATCAAATTGCGTAGCAAATTCATGCGATAAATTTGATAATTAGAATAAATTCACGGTTTCAAATATAAAAATAAATATGGATAAATTGAATCTGATAGCTGTTGATCAATATATAATGAACGGTTGTTATTTTCTTCAAAAAGAGGAACTAAGTGTGTTCTATAATGATCTTTCTGTCCAGGTATTGTTTGAAAATCTGCTATGTTATTAAACTCATCAAACGTATCATTATAGTCTGCAAAATCCACCTCCTGTAAATGTCATTTAATTAGTCAGTTTAGTTTTTTAACAAAATTTTCGGTAATAGAAACGGCACGTTTAAAATGTCGTCTACCACGATGAATATATTGAATTTTGTGTTTGATTGGTTTTTGCGTCGTTAAGATAGAGTCTGGTTGTTCAGTTTCTAGTTGAGTGGTTACAATACTACCATCTTTTCTTAAAGCTGGCTTATATATCAAATTTATAACTTTGTGGCTGCGAAAAACCTTAGCGGTTTTCTTTTCGTAATCTGGTAAATTAATACTATCAAGCTCTTCGCTAGAATATTCAACAGCACGTCCTTGAATAGCGTCAATACTTAAGCGCTCTGATGTTCCTCTAGCATATCTAACACGCCTTTGTATATAAACTTTTCTAACTCTTTTATTTTTAAGACGAACAAATCTACTACGACGCTTTAATAATCTGGCCGCCGTTAGTTTAACACCCCGTAGCTTTTCTTTTTGTTTTTTCTGTTTAGGTTGTATTTGTTTAAACTTTATCTTCTTGCCTTAGCTAACCCACGTGCTCGTGCAATAGCTGCTCTCTTACGCTTACCGGCTACAGAAAAACGTTCTTGTCTAAGTCTTTCTTTTCGAAGCTGTTCTCATTCTTTTCGACGTTTAGCTGCATCTACTGTTTGTCTAAACTTGCCAACTTGTGTAAATCTGAATTTTTCGCCAAAAATATGTCTGGTGTAATAAGGTTGAACAGAATATCTAAATGTTTTGATTTTCTTCAAATAAATATAATGTAAAAATTTTTTCTTTTTAAAATAGATTAATTTGGTATAATTCATAATATCATTATATGAGATGTTCAACCACTTTACTATAAAATGTAGATTACGCATAGTTGTTGTCCAAGGAACTCTAGTTGGTGTAAACTTAATATTCTCTGGATCAAGCTCAAAATCATACAAATTTTGTAATCTTTTATATATAATGTTTTGGTACTTAAAAATTGACAAAAAATTATGATGACTATATGAAAATTTGTAAGACTGTCTTGCTACTTTGCTTTAGTATATCACCCCCAAGGAGATACAGGATTACAAATCGTTTTTTCACGACCGCCGTGTGGATGATCTACTGGATTTTTTGCTACACCACGTACCTTTGGTTTGAACCCTTGTTTTTTTGTATAACCTGCTAATCTACAAGCTTCAAATCTTTTTAATGGTGTTAAATTATATCCAAACATTGCAAAATTTGAAATGTGAATTTCTTTTCTATAACCAGAAGGCATTCTAATTACCACAGATTCAAATCTTTCTTCTTTTTTTATAATGTGACCTTTAGTACCAGCAGCTTTTATAAAAACTATGCGTTTTTGCAGAACGTCATATATATTACAAATATCAGTATGAATTTTAATATATAAAAGTCTTTCAATGTATGGTGAATATTCATTCTGTTTTGACCGCAATATCTTTATTAAGACTTGCATATCATATGATGGTACTAAATGTCATAATCTGAAATCTGTGGTTGCTGGAATACATAATCGTAAACCACTCATAGTTGCAATATCAGCATAAAAACTTCTTGTATGTGCATTAAAGTGAATGTCGTTTATAAAGAACATATATTTAGTCAATGTAAGATGCATTGCAACTGTTGTAATTCTTCGCTTTATACGAGATCCTTTACTCAAAATTGTTTTTGTACCGGTTCTGTCACGACCCGCCGATCACTTTTTTGTAAGCAGTCATCTATTTTTTTGATTTATGTTAAATCTGTCGAAAGCTAAAGATCTTCGCCCGCGTTGTGTAATTGGAGTTACACGATGAATAAATAGAAAAATTTTATCTTCTAATATTGGCGATCATGGATGCGATAATGCTAAATACTTAATTATTCTACTCTGCACTTAAATTTAAAGCAATACACAACACAATATGATTATTTAGAGTCATAATTTCCGAAATTACTGATATTAACTCAAATAATGTACGTTCGTAACTGATACAATAATCTGTATCAAACGGAACGATATAATCGTTATAAATAAGAGATGCAATAATAATCTCGTTACTATAGTCAATGTTTGGGTATTTTTCCCATTTAGCATCAATTACTGCTGGTAATGCTTCTCAAGTATTCTCAAGATAATCCTCTTTTTTTAAAAGTTTTTTTTGAATGTTTAGCTTTCCTCTAATAGCATATTCGGCTTTCGAAATATGTCTTAATGGATGATTTAGTAGATAAAAACTGCGAACTTTAAAATTTTTGTGTTTTGTTAAAAACTGTATATAATGTCTAGCTAAGCGTCGTTTTCTTGGTGTTGCTAAATCGTTTAAAAAGATGAGTTGTAAATAGGAAGTTTGTTGAATGTGTTGTGAAAGGAAAACAGACCGCTCTATATGTCTTATTCCAGCAAAACGTGTAGCGACACGTAAATCAAACAAATTTGTTTTTGCTTGTTTAGAATACTTTCTTCTATGCTTGTGCTTAGTTATTCAGAACGGTGCAGCTTCAAAAAAATTTTTGGAATAATCGTCAAAAACTTGTAATTCTCTAAAGTTTTGAACTGCTTTTTCAGAGAACAGTGTTATATGAGGTTTTGAGCCGGCAGTGTATAATCTTTTTTTGTATTTGAACTTTCTTTTTAATAAAGGCTTTAGTCTTCAACCTATTTTTGTTGGTAATTTATATTTACTGGTTTTATACAGTGTCGGCAGCTGTTTAATTTGCGTTAATCCAGGACGCTTTACAAGCTCCAATGCTTTGTTTATGAATTGTACCTTGTTTATCTTTGCTGAAAACGCGATACACGTGGTTGTTTACCTCAAAAAAATCAATTACAATTACTTGGTGTAATATTGATTGATTCTCACATAGTCTGATCGAGATTTGTTGAGTACTGTATATATTGATTTTGACAGTATGCTGCAAAGTAATACAACGCATAATGATCTAAGTTATATTTGTTAATATAAGTACATGCATAAACTGCCTGTGCATTTTTGTAAAAACGAAAAGACATTGCACAAGATCATTTATTTGCATGAAATTTCTTAAAAAATTTTAGCTGATGTGTAAAAATGTTTGGATTGGATACTGTTTTAACATACCTAAGTGTATTATATCAAAAATATAAACTTGAAGAAAGTCTAATGGCACTGAATCTCTTAGATCGTAAAACATTTAAAAGTTTGTGACGCTTTGAAGTCAAACGTTTTAAATTTTTAGACTTGAAGATATCCGTCTCACTAAATAAATATTGTAATGGTAAAACGTTATAACTTGTCTCAAATTTATTTTTTGTGTCAATAAACTTTACAACATAATTGCTCAATGGCATATTAGTAAGAATATTCCTATACTTACAAAAATAGACTGTTTTGTCTATAATAATATAAACAATATTATACACAAGAAAGCCACTGTTGTTATTTGCATTGCGATAAGCGTTTGTTTTGTCATCGCCTTTGGCTTAATTGTGTATAATGCAACTGTAGCAACTAAAACAATTGTAATTTTTGTAATTGTTTTTATTGCTAACATTAGTGAAATTGGTGTATTTTGGATGATAGAAATTTGATGAATTATCATTGCTGGAAATTGTGTAATATTGAAATACATTGTATTTATAATAGCGTGCATGAACTCGTTTGAGAATAAAGCAATTACTGTTAATAATAAGATTACAATAAATGTGAAGTAACCCATTAATAAGTGTGACTGCATTCTACTATAATAACGTATCAACTTAAAGTTCGTAATTCCTTCTATGTGATTTTTTTTAAAATGTTCTGCTATTTTTTTGAATCTGTAATAAGACATTCTAGGAGTTCCAAATATTGGTAGATGTATAAGTTTTATCAGATATAAGATGCTAAAAGCTACACTGTATAATCACAAACCTATAACAAAAATTTGTGTAGGAGTTGAAAACTTAAATAATCTGTGTAATATCAGCTCTTTAGTGTAAAAACCTGTTAATAATGGAAATCCGGCTAATGTTAATAATAAAATTACATATAATAACGCTATGTGAGGTATAAATCTAAATAACCCACCCATATGTCTGTATGTTGTATAGCCACCACATAAATGAATTATGTACCCAGCAATAACAAATACTGCTGCTTTACATATTGCATGCAGAATTAAATAAGCAAATGCTTCAAAGTAACCATAAACACTTAACATGAAATAAATATATGCAATTTGTCCAATTGTTGAATAAGCAATAGACTTTTTAAAATCTCCTGTATACATTGCAAAGAAACTTGAGTAAAATATTGTCAAAGTTGATACTATATACAGCATATTTAGTGCCAGTGTTGACATTGTTATTACAGGGTATAATTTAAATATTATATACAAACCAAGTACTACAAGTGTTGAAGAGTGGATAAGTGCACTGGCTGGAGTAGGTGCTTCCATTGCGTCTGGCAATCAAATTAAGAAGATAAATTGTGCAGACTTAGCTATACCAGCAAGTAGTAATAATACAGCGATAATATCTAAAATAACTAAATCCATTACCATAATAATACAATACGTTTCGACACCAATAAATGGTCAAATCAGATTAATCACTGGAACATAATCCGTACTAACTAGATCAACAATCATTATTGAGGCATAGCATAAAAACGTGTCACTAGCACGACCAGCTGAGTAGGCACGAGCTAATGCTGAAGCGGTTCTTAGCCGAGCCGTATAAATTATAAGTAGTTGATATGATAACGTTCCAGCCAACTCTCAGCAAAAATACATTTGAGATAGTGTATTTGAAGTAACAAAAAGAAGCACAATACCAGTGAATGTAACTAGCAACTGAATAGATGAGTATTGTATAATATCTCTAGCTAAATACTCAAATCCAAACATGATAACCATTGTAGATAGTAATAAAAGCAATAAAATCATAAACAGTGCTATTAAATTAAATGTACATGCAAAGTTAAATACACTATCATGAACAAAATCTATACTTGATAAATCAAATGATGCTCATAAATTATAATTAAGACCAAAAACTAGCTGCACATATGTACCAATTGCCATTATCAATATTACAAAAAGAAAACTATACATAAATACTTTAAATGAAATATGTTTACGTACAAATGCAACCATAATAGGAAAAAAAATTAGGAATAAAATTCCCATAATAAGGATGTGAGTATTAACAACATAAATCAAATAAACGTTTATAGAAATTAGTGATAAGATGTGCTTTAGCATTATAATATTATAGTAAATAATGCCCATATAGTCATCATTAAGATTATGTAAATTAAAATATATAGTTCCAATTTTGAAATTGTAAATATTTTTTTTGGCATTTTTCTGTGCCCAGTAAAAATAGTTTGTCAAACGTTTCTTAAAATTGATGTTGTACCGAAGAAAAAGTTTGCAAATATACAACCGAAGATATCAAAATCTGATAGAATTGAAGCTGTATTAATCTCGTTATCAAAGACTGAAGATATTGGTAATCCAGAGAATACCATGATAAAAAAGTACAAAAGTCTTAAGTGTAATGGACTATATAGTCCAACACCGCGTAAGTCGTTTATATTTCTAGTATGGTATCTTCTTGATAGAATATCAATAGCAATAAAGTTTAATGCTGATAAAAATGCATGTGTTACAACGAAATTATTAATTGTAAATATATTATCTGTACCTAAAATAAATAATGCTATTGCGTTATTTACCTCGGATAGCGTAAAGATTGCAACAGCTTCTTTCAAATCATTAATCATTGTTGATCTCTCTCCTAGAGCATTTGCTCCAATAACCGTCAATACTATTAATATTGAGTTAGAAATAGTGGTGCTAAATAAGTCATATATTTGAATGAAAGTCAATAATGCAAATTTAATTGAAATACCACTTAATACAATTGAATAATGTGTACCAACCTCAACGTGTACATCATTTAATCATCAACACATCGGTCATATTGGTATTTTAACACCAAACATTATTATTAAAATTATAGCAATAATTGATGACTCCATGTATGAAACTTCTACTGTAAACTCGCCAACCATTGCAATATCGTCTGTAATATATAAAATTACACCAACTAACAATAGTGCGCCAAGTTGTGACCAAACAATTAAGTTTTTTAAAGCGTCTACTATTTTCTGGGTTTTACCTGCAAGAACTACTAATCATACTGTAAGTGCTGTTAATATTTCATAAGAAATTAAAAGTTCGACAAATGTTGAAGATAATATTAATAAAACCCCTGCTATATATGTAATAATGGACAGTAGTGTAAATAGCTCTAAATTGTCTTCATGGGTTATTGTTGCATAATAGATAGCAATTTGTAAAATCATTGATAGTCCTAAAATTGAAGTTATTAGTTGAGAATTAATTTCGTCGATATCTAACAAAATGAAGTTTGATGAAATTGCAGTAACCTCGTTTAAGTTAATTTCCAAAAAATTAATTGAAGAAACTGCAATAATGAAAAGTAATGAAATTGGTAAAATTAAAAGAATATATCTGACTATTTTGTGAGAATCCTTTGTTGTAACTATTAGTAACAAAAAAGATGTTAGTAATAGGGTTATTAAACTAATAATTGTCATAATTTAATTATTTTGATCTTTCATTAGCTTCATACCGCGCATTCTTAAAGATTTCTTTAGTTTGGTAATTTTTTCGTCTGGTCGCTTTATACCATAAATTGATCTTCTTTTAGTCTTTTCCAAATGCCACGGCATTTCTCACGCACCACGAATGGCTGTATACGTAACACCAGGTGTATCATTTGCACGGCCACCTTCAATAAGAAGACGACGATATCGTGATGGGAAGTTATTATATCCGGTCACTTTTGCTGTTAGTCTTGAATGATAATGCATTTGTCGAATTTTGATTTTGACAGTACGTCTGTGACCTGAATTCGGTTTCTTTGGTGCAAACATGAAAATGCGTCAACACATTCCAAGCTTTTGGGGATTTTTCCTTAATTTAAATGTACGTGTAGATGGACCCTTTTTGACTCGTGGCTTTATTGCAAGTTGAGTTAGAGTAGAAAAATTTTTATTGATGTTTATTTTTAAGAGAATGATTCAATGCACACTTGTATTTACTTAATAGTGCTTGATATATATGTGGTGTGTGCTTTTTAAATGAATTTTTGATAGGTTTTGCTTGTGGTTTTTCTTGTGCCCTGATTAATAGTCTGGTATTATTGATCATTCTTGAAATCCGGTTAATTTGTAACCTAATTCATTTACGTTTAGTAGAAACTTCTTTACGTCCTTTCTGAACACCCATTATAATACATTATTAACCCGCATTCACTCTTTTCTTTTATAATCTCATTGTTTGTAATAAATGAATCGATTAGAGTGTACACTTTGCTCAAAATGATTTGGCTGACGTACGGCACATAACTTACGACCATATTTAATTGATAATATTCTGGCAAATCTTTTTGTATATTCGTATACTCATCGTTTAAATTGCAAGAAAATTTGTCCTCGTTTAATGTATCCAAAAGTGTTTACTATCTTTCCTTTACCCTTACCCATTCTGCTTTTATTATTTTTTCTGGTTAATGTTTTAGAAACTCTGATACGAATTCAAAAAAATTTGTGAATTAAACCACGACATTTTAGTAACCGCTTAATTTGAACACGAATCCATTTTTTGGTTTTTTTTAGTATAAGTATGTGATCAAGTGGTAAAATACCTGTATTACCATATGATAAACTTGTTGTTTTAACACCCCACGTTCTTCGATTTTTTAAAGTAGTATTACGATCATAATTTTTTGGTTTTCGTCGCATGGTTTGTATTATATTGGCAATTTTCCAAAAATGTCAATTAAACCAAAAAAAAGATAAAAACTTGTTGGGTTTCATATACTAATTAATATAAATAATATAACTGGAATAGCAACTCAAGATGACTTGATAAATATACCTGTTCGATCTCAATAACCATTTACGATAAAAAATAGACCAAGTATACCCTGTGCAGTTCAATTTCATATAACACTGGTTGCGAGTCTAGTTATGTCAACTTTAAGTCATGCCAAAACATATATATTACAAACATAGACTGGGGTACAAGCTACACCACTTATGAAAAGAATAAATATCATCAAAAATAACCCGTCATAAATTGTTGGCTCAAGAGCCCAGAACCCATCAGTTGTGGTAATAACTTGTTTTAAAAGAAAACAGTAATGCAATAATTGCATGTACCCCCAATAAATAAAACAAATGCCTTCACAACCTGGTAATGAAATACAAATTAGTGTAAAGTTTAAACCGTGCAAACTAAATGTGTGTGCAAAGTCATTTCTTGCCTGATTATAACAATCCCAAAAATATATTGGTATAGCAGCCGATATTAACATACCAATCGTAAAAAAGGCATTTTTTCCGCGTCTAGTAGAGAATTGGAAAGAAAATAAATTACCTGCAACAATTAAAATACTAAACCCGGAAATTGATCCAATATAACAGTGTTGTGCTGCCCAATGATGTTGTGTAAAACTTTTTGATAAGCGTTGCCAAAAAACACCCCTATATATAAGTGTTAAATAATAAAAACAACGCATTGGCTGCACCAAATCTTTAGTGTATAATTGTGGAAAGTTACCGATTATGTCGAAGCCGATACCTAATAACATAGTAGCAATCAACATTATGTGATGAAATATACTAATTTTTAGTTCACGGTAATCCTTTAAGATTCAACTATAAGTATAAATAAAGAGTGTTTGCAGTAAAACTGCAACACTAAACATATTTAGACTTAAAACTATGGTGTTGATTAAAATTTGAATCATTAAAATGAATCTTAAGTGTGGTAACTGCTTTTGTTTATATATAGTTAATAATAATAAGTTCAAAAACGTCATACCGAAACAAATCTTTGCGCGAATAAGCAATTCTGGATTAAATAGTGGATAGTATCCAAGAGTAAAGTATAAGGTATCTATTAATCAAAAAATAAATATAGATCACATTCAATCTTCCCAAAGAATATATCTACGTTTACGTAAACTGATAAAAATAATAATTCATACAGCTACATATAGTATAGTATTAGTTGCCTGATGTATATTAAAAAAAACTAACATTCTCTATAGTAACAACGTATATAAGATATACGTTGATCCTATAAAATGCCCAAACAATAAAATCAATACTAATAACAAAATAACAACAGATCAGGCCGGCTTATATATAATACAACGTTTAGTTCTAGTATCTATATTTAATATATTTTTGATTAGTGCAAAGTAAACATAAAGTGTAGCCGCAATATTCATTAACAATAACAATGATAATGCTATCGATTGATAAGTAAATGCTACGACTATTAAATTATATTTGAGAATAAATATTGAAAATGGTGGACATCCTGCCATAACTAACAAAATAATTATTGAAAGGTGTCTCATTTTATTAAACATTTTTGATGTGTTACCCCATAGCAAAACATTTGAAAATATGAATAGCATAACAACTAGCGCAATAAGATAATAAATATACAACTCAATAATCAGCATAATGTCTATATCAGGATTAACTGAAATTACTGTTAAAACAAAGATGTGTAATAACGTTGTTGACAATAATAATCACTGTTTGAGACTCATAGTATTTTTTTCACGAATAGCAAACAACGTTAAACATATAATTGAAATTGCCAATCAAATGTAGATGATTGGTCAGCATAATGACGTTATAGCAGCATTTAATACAGCATGCATGTGTACCATGAATACAAAACCATATAAACCACTATACTGATAAATTAATTGTGCTGACATTTGATTATACAAATAATTTTTGTAACATAATATTGTAGGAACACCTAGTTTTAAAGTAATTATTAATAATAATATAATGGTATATAAAACTTTTATTGAATCTGGTAATATTATATAATAAAGCTCTAATAATAATAAGAGGAAGGCAAAAACTGTACTAATAAAACCAATAAAAAATAATAATGTTATTGTGCGGATATTTTCACTATTGTTAATTACTAATAATACTACAAAACATATATAAACCAAATCAAATATAACCAATACAAGTGGAAAAATATTCAACGTGAACGTCAATCCCAAAAGAATTGTGATAATTCTACCAATAATTGACGATAATTTATAAATTCTGTATGTTTGATTAATTAATAAAATTTCAGTTAATCCTGAAATAAGCATTAATAAGACGAAGAACTTGATTGAAAATGCAGTGATGTAGATAGTTAATGTAGGATCAATGATTAAAATGTTTGGGATTGTTATAAAATATAACAAGCAAACAGGAAAAATATGTAATGTTGTGTTTGGTGTATACATGCGCTCGTTCAATATGACACGAATTTCGTAGGCCAAACCGATTAGAACCAAAAGTAATGGTACTATACAGGTTATATTTATAATCGATATCATACACAGATTTGAGATTCAACAGAAATGCTAATTGAACGCAGTTTTTGATTAACAAACGAAAAATCTGCTCAATTAAATTTAGCTAACTTTAGTATTGCATTTCTTGCTTCAATTTTTTTTGTTGTTTTTAATAATAAGGTTGTGGTGTAATGATTAATATTAATATTATAGAGTTCCTTTCCACGTTTTTTATAACAACATGTACTTTTATAAATCAAAAATTCACCGTGTGTTTTCCTCTTGTTTGTAAAAGCAATTTTTTTTATAGTAGCAAAACTGATACTCTTTAAAGCATCGTTTAGGTGTATTCGGTAAATTTTTATTTGTCTGTCGGCAATGCTCGGCATGTTATAATAATAATTCAGCTTTATTTTTATAATTGAATTAATGACGAAATACCATTATTTAAATTTTCTCAGTATTGAATAACGTCTGCTCACACATAACTGGATAAATCGCGACAAATGAAGGCATATAGATTATGATGTCCTAATCAAGAATTGATACTCGTATCTAATCTTATATCACAAATATAATCATATTGTGGATCCTTTGATATTGCGATGTGTACTCCGTGACGCTTTAGTGTGTATAAATATGTAAAATTGAGTCTGTTTGGTGCAATAACTACCAAGTCTACAGGTTTATTAATATTTTTATTAATTACTTGGATATGTCTAAACGTAATAATACAGATTTGCAGTTGGAAGTGTAGTGCATAACCAAGCAACATTGACGCAATATTTTCTGCCAAAGTCTTACGTTGTAAATGGGTAAATAGTGGGTTGTATCTAGAAATGCTTTGTTTATAATCTGTCATTAATATGTTATACTAAAACGATATAATGCACCACTACGTTGAATAGCACGATCAATTGCACCATAAACACGACGTGCTCTGAATCTATGCTCTTTACGCATAATTGCAACTGAGTTGCCTAGAAAATAAACACCAGAGCCGTCCTCGTGTTTGTTTATTCCGCGAGTACGAACAATTAAACCTCATTTTTTAGTACCATATCATATACTCCTTTGATTTCAACGTCGCCGCGCTTTCTTTTTTCTTCGGCGTACATAAATTTCAGTGGCTACAACTAAAACACCAAATCCAACACTAGACCGTTTTCGTAAACCGCCGCGATAAAGATGCATAATTCTACCAAACAACATACCTGAGTTGTCTGCAATGGAAACTCTACTTAACTTCTGTAGCATCAATATAATCTAGATAAATGCTCGGATTATTGTGTAATTTCGACTTGACTAAACCAACACAAGCTGTATAATCAAAACGTTTTTGAATTCATTCTTGCTTTGTTCTATCGTTCTCTTCTCTTAATTGCTTACAATCATCATCGTAATTTATTTTGTGAGCATATGCATAGTCATAAATTATTTGCTGCTGTTCTTCGTCCAATTTAGCAATAATTTCATGAGGTGACAGTGGAACATAAAATGGACCATACATATCAAATGCAGCCTCTCCAATAATACCTCACTTAGTAAACTTAAAGTTAGGAATTTTTGGGCCATAAATGGCAAAAATGTCTTTTCATATTGACTCTTTAATATAAGTATTAACTATAATAGTACCAGCCGCATTAGTTCATTTAGATGGCTTTGGTGTATGCTTAATTTGAACTACATGTCGTTTTGGTCCCTTTATATATGAAACCCACTTCATTTTGTTTCGTTGTGTAATTGCGTTATTAAGAATTTGTTGTAATAATAACTTTTGCAACTTACGCGTTTTATAAATGGTCAGATAAGCTTTACCAACATTCATTCGTTTGTTAGCTGTACGTATATTAACTATATATTTAAACACAACAATAAACAGTAGTGTTACTATAATAAACAAACACATTATCAAAATAATGGTCAAATTTGTCAAAATTATATAGCTTATCATTGATAATGTAATACCATCATTAACAGCATTCACCGTTAAAATAATATCAACAAGTGATTGATAATAAGGAAATACTAAGTCTATTTGGTTTATTGTTAATGAAGCAACAAATAAAAACCACAGTACTAGAGCTTTTTTGGCTTCGTCAATAAATAGTCGGTCATCGTAAACGATTTGAGTAATTGTCGTGTATATTAGAAATACAGCAGATGCTTCTATTAATAAAACAAATGCAATTAGAGTTAATAGTTGAAATTTGAGACTATATATGAATATCAGTATCATTAATACCAAACAACACTTTATTAATGCTTTATTGTTAGTTGCACTTATTACTAGTAAGATAAAAATAATTATTAACGTTTTTTTTCGTGAATAAATACACGTTTTGTATTCTTATATTTATAAACTGAATAAATCTGATTAGTGTTTACTTTAGAAAATCAAATAATAGCTAAATATATTGAAAGTTCACAAGCACACATTATTAATAATAGAAAATTGAAATATATAAATACAGCCTCGGTCAATATGTTAAATAAAAAAGAAATTGTTGCAAATATTAAAAGAACGAGCATTTCTGTCAGAATCATGATTGATATTAAATCAATTGCTGAAAATATGGAAACAATAAGTATAGTTATTATAATCAAAACGAATGAAGTTATTAATGATGTTCGCATGTAAAGTATTATATTTCATAATAGACAGACAGGAAACACCCAACCGCACCAATCCTGTAGACAACTTGAGAATATGTTTGAGACAGTCTTAACTTTAGGTTACTAGTAGATATATTACCTAATAGTACTCTTCGAGTTGTTGATCTAGTATCCAGAGCTCTACCAAACTTACCTGTAAATATAAACTTGATACCCGCTATGTTGGTATACTTTGTCAATAGTGGATAACATCTTTGAATAAATTGAGCATAGATATCCATAACAGCAGGTACATCTCAGTGATTCATATCTCTTATTATTCGCTGTAGAGCCTCTGCAATTGTTATTGTGTCTTTAGTTAACAATCCATATACAAACATTGCAATGTAAGGTTCAATATGCTGCGATAAATAGGATTTGTTATTTTTTACCGCTTTTGCTAGGATTAGAGAAAGTGCTATAATAATTTCGTTGTACTTTGTATCAAAACCTCCAATTGTAATTTGTAGCTTTCGTGAAGAAAATCTTTGAAAAAAATCAAAAAATTGGTGTCATATTATTTTATCATCAAAATGTAAAAATTCGATTTGATTGATAATAGATCTATGCTGCTTTATCAAAGTAGAGCCATATGTTTTTAAGTGGTCGGCTGAAATAAAATCGGTATATGGATCTTTTTTTGCCTCTTCTTGTCACAGTCTCTTACGGTAAGCTATTCGTGCTTTTCTGAAATCAGATCGAAGATCTAATGTTTCTCACTGTGTATCAAAAACACGCTCTATATAACGATCACCTAAAAATATTAAGTTATCATCTTGAACGTCAAACTCAACTGCTGTTGTCTCTAGAGCAGCCATATCAAAATCATCACCATCAAAACCTGAAGTAATAGCGTATCTGAAGTTCGCAATTTTTACATAATCATTATAGGTTTCAGTACCAACCTCTGCTGCTAATTTAACACTCTCAATTAGTAATTCAGTTTGATAATCTGATGGACCGGCTGGGTATAGTGTATACATAAATATATAATAATCTGAAGTTTCATCAAATGTGCTTGTGTATTCACCGTGTTTTTGATTAATCATTAAATATATATTACGAAGACGGTGCTGAAGCACAATAGAATAGCGATGTATCAGCGAATTAATTGTAGTAGTATTCCCTCTATTAATAAGTGACATTGACGCCTTTCTTACTAATGCTTTTTTTGCAAGATAAAAAAGGGTAACAAAATCTGGATTATATGTAATTAAATAATCTTCTAAACGAAATGGAAATACAGCTTTATAAACTTTGGTCCAAAAATCGTCTTTGTACCAAAACAGTTCTTCATCAATTTGCTGCTGATGTAAATCTGGTATTCCGTGGTCTGCTATCGTTTCAACATCTGTGCTAAAATCTTCAAATAATTGACGATAAGCTTTCGTTGATTCAGACGTTTCAACTGTATGAATATCTAAAGAAGCTAAAACCCTAATACGATCAATTTTGCTGGTCATTCAGCTTGATCTAACTTCATTAATATTTGATCAAAAATGATCACCAAATACCCAATTTAACATTCTTGTTAGTGTATTTTGTTCTAATGTTTTTACTTTAAACGGTACTACTATATTAGAATTAGAATCAAAACTATCGTATACACTATAATCTCCAAACCAAAAAGAATTGAAGTGATAAGCTCATAATTGTACTCATTATATGGTACTAAGAACGAAACCAAAAAATTGTTTGCTTTATCAATTAAATAGTATAAATAATTAACATTGTTTTTTCTGGCTATAAATCTAGCAGAATTCTTCCTTTGTTTTATAATGTAATTAAAATATATAGTATTATAAATATTCAAAAGAGATTTTATTTTCTTTAAAATTTTTTTGAAAGTATTATATCGCATGTAACTGTAATATTGTATCTGGTGTTTACATTAATAAGTGTTTCCACCATATTCTATTAAAAACTCCAACAGCAGGTTCCCCTACCATTACCTTGTGTCAACTTAGCTAAGATCATCCCCACGTTTTTATCATCCTCAATAATTATCTAACAGATCTGCAAACTGTATCACAACTGACCACAGCCTACCAGAATTTATCAAAATAATATTATATCTGTATGCGACGCAGAAATTTTCCAAGCGTGATGGGCGGTGTGTGCAGAATTTATAAAACATTCACCGCGCCACTCTTATGCGCGATTACTAACGATTCCATCCTCACCCACACGACTTGCAGTGTGGGATGCAGAACTCGGGTAGATTTTATTGTTGCGCCGAATTGCTTCATTGCGTATTTTTGTATCTACCAGTGTGACGCATGTGCGGCCCAGCGTAAGAACCATGTTGACTTGACGTCTGCTTCGAATACACAGTTTACTGAAAAGTTTTTGTGTTAAACGAAGGTTGCATTCGTTATGTAAATTAATACAAGGCTCTACAGCACGAACTGACGACAGCCATGCAGCCCCTTTAAAACTACTTATTCCGATGACAGTACGTTTGTACACTCAAATTTTTGGCATATAAGTAATATTCGCTGGTAAGGTTTTGCGTGCATTGTCGAATTGAACCACGTGTCCCATCGTTTTCGTAAATTCCCGCCAATCTTATTAGCTTTAAGTCTTGCGGCTTTAATCCCCAGGCGAAACATTTAAGCGTAAGCTTATGCTTAATGCATAATGTTCATAAATTCAGGGTGTGGACTACAAGGGTCCCTAATCCTTATCGAACTCCACACTTTAACTGTTCGACGTCATACTCTTATAGAAAACTGCCGTGGCCTTTGCTCCGCCTGACATAATCGACGCATTTGATCGCTCTTATGCCTTGCAGGTTAGCTCCTAAGAGTATCTAGTATAAAGGTGTATACAAATTAAATTTTAACTCGCTACTTCTTTAACAGTTTAGCAGTACTTTACGCCCAATTACGACCAGTAACGCTCCCCGTGCGAAGTCTTACCGCAGCTGCTGGCACTTCGTTAGCCACGAGTTCTATGAGGGGTACTCAGTGTGTAACCCTCCGAAGGGTCTTCAAGAAAAATTGTGCCCACGCGAATAACAGGATCGGAGTTTCCTCCATTGTCCAAAATTCACCACTGTAGCCGTAATGATGATTACGTCCGTTCCCTTTCCGGGCATCGAAGCGGTCATGGATCCTCTCAGATTGACTATGGATGTGGCATGTGTTAACGACGCATATACCCAGTCCAACTGGTTTATCTCATTTGGCAATTTTCTTTACCTATACAGGATTATCGGTATTTTAGTCGAAGTGCTGGTCCGCCATCACAAAAGTGAGGATAGCTAAGCTATGATATACAGATCCACTACCCGAGGGTAATTAAACCTAAGAAGGTGGGAGTATTTAACCGACCAAATGTTAACAAAACCATTTTCTCGCTGAACGCCACGGTGATGCTTGAGTTATAGCTTCGTGTATTAAAATGTTTTCAATACAGAAACGTGGTGACCAACACCACCGTCGGCTTACATATGTGATATTATTCGCTCGCATTCACTCAGAACTACAGTCATATTCAAAAATGAATTTTTGAAGCAAACTACGGGGGAGGACGGAATCGAACCGCCATAAACGGGTTTGAAGCCCGCGATCTTACCACTAGATGACACCCCCTTTAGATTATTTCTTTTTAACTATTTTATTGTAAGAAAATGCTAATAATTGATTATAAAATTTTTGAGTAACTAACTCAAGACGATCATCGATGTTCAAATCAGAATACCAAAATGCGTTTTTTTTAATTCAATTCCTAACACGTTGTCTATGATCAACCTGATTAAACCTTGATGCAGATATTCTGCCCATTACCATACGTACGGTCTTATTATGCTTATGTTTTTGTGCTCAATCATCAATTAAAGTTTGGTGTTGTATATAAAAATCAAAAAGATTATGTATGTATTTTTCACCATTAATAGAGAATGATTTTTTATAATAATAATAAATATAAACAAGCTCATCGCAACACAATAACTTCTTCATTTCAAAATAACTATACTTTGTTCGACAGGTTTTTCGAATATAAAATCAAAAAAATTTAACTGTTTGTGTTGTTATATTATATTGAAAATCATTCGTTATCTCATAGTGTTCTGGAGCTACCGCATATGTTATTGGCTGTTGATTAAATCTTGTTTTCAAATGAATGTTTAAAAGCTTAAATGTTCAATACATTGAAACATATACATGCTTACACGTTAGTGAGTAAAAACTCGTGAATAAGTCGTAAAACTCTGTATAATCTTCGTCCTTATCAGAATGATCATACAATTGAGTTGCGAAAGTTGCGCGCCCAGGATCTAAGACATAATCATCTTTAAAAAAACTTAAATAAAAATCTTTTATTTGTGGAACGTCTTCTCATTTTGGATTACAAAAAATTCTTTTTCGAACTGGTCTATTTCGCCACATGTTTGTAGCTAATGTTTTTGATACAAATTCTATGAGCATATTATTCCTAAAATATAATAATCCAAATGAGTCGTCTAGATTAACCCACCACTGTTCAAAACCATAAGATAATGTATTTATAACCAAAGAATATATTATAGGTAAGTGTTCTCGCATTTTAACGTGCCTATGCGCAACGAATGGAACAATTTTTGTAATATAATATCATGCTTTAGAAATATCATTAAATGGGGCTTTATCAAAATATATCAAATAAAATTTATCTGGATATTGTCTTTTTCCTAATTTTGGTCAATTTGTTGCTCAATCGGGATTAGTCATTCGTTTATATCAGAGTGCATTGTGATCTGATGTACCAAGTCAACCAAAAAAACGAACATCTGCCTCTTTTTCAAGCCGTCTGATTTTATGTAGAGTTGTTTGCTGAACTTCGTATATAAATAATAAAAATATTGGAAAAACTGTTAATAATTTTCGTAGTGTTTTGTTACGTTTAAATAATAAATATTGTAACTGTGATAAGAGTGTTTGCTTATCAATAAGATTAAATAATATATAAGATATTCTTGATAATGGTTTTTTATATCTAAAGTCGTGAAAGAATTCACCCTCATCATCAAATACAATTTCCTCTTGTGTGAGTAGTCCAGGTCACACTTGTTTTAGATCGTCAATATTATAAGACAAAGACGATTCACAAACCATGCTCCACGTATATTGTGGAACAATGTATTTTAATGGAATCTTTGTAAAAAAAACATTTTGTGGGTTAAACTCTACCGTGTACTGTCGTGATTTTACTTGTTCCCGAAAAAATTTATAACTGAACTTTATAAGGGGATTGTTGTGTTTAATGATTAATGCTGATTTATTAAAATTAAATAATACTGTTATTTCTGGAAACTTTAATCGGTGTTGCTGATATACATCGAAGTTCAATAAATAATAGTGATTAAGATAGCTATATATACAGGATATAATTGATAAGGTTTTTTCATACAAAACGGTATGCTCAGGACAATCTGGTACTAAAAATATCGCGTACGAAATCAGTGTACGCAATATTTGTTTCTTTGATCTTAACTCACCTTTTTTATGTAACAGTATTCAAGCATAAATTAAACTAATACGTGCAATAATATAAATCTGTGATTTTTTACAATGTAAAATCTTTGCAGCGGTTGATTTTAGTACGGAGTACCTCATATTATAATTGCTGATTATTTGACTTTGATTGAGAATAAAAAAAATCTGTGTTTTGTTGATTTTTATTTTTGGTTAATGATTTTGTTTTTATCGTGGCTTCATGAAAGATGGTCTTCTGATAAGTTGATGTAATGTTACCAGATAGTGATAATAGCAGTTTACTAAATTGATTTTCTGGCGTTAATTCGTCCTCAGTAGTTGATCCGGTTGTTGTATCAGTAGATATTTGATAATATTTCGAAGTATTTATAACATTTTGAATCTTTTGCATGACATATTGGAAATACTTGGTTGACTGCTTATTATTTAATATTATAACATTATTAAGCAAATCTTCTACTAATCACTCAACCTTTTGATTGATGCTTGGTTGATCAACCGTATCTAACGGATCATCATCAATATTGAGTGTTCGTATATATTTAATACACTTTCTATACATTATCTTATTGTTAACATTGTTGTCGATTATTTGTACACTTATTTCGTTTCTAAAAAGAGCTTTGGAAATCTCACTATCTTCCACAGCAACATGTGTGATACTAAATTGTGAGTTAAGTACAGCTGTCCTGTGATTGTTAGGCTGCTTATATCAAGTCAACCTTATCTTATTAGAATTTGAAGAGTACTTAGCATTAATATTAACATTAAGCAATGAAACGCCAGACCTTAATAGCTGATACTTCAAAATTTCTCTAAAGTGATAGTAACTGGCTTCGTTCATTATACCATAATGATTAATTATGTTATAAATTGGTGTATTACGTTGTACTAGTATATCACCAGTTTCATCAGATAGTCAACTCAACAGTGAAGTCATTTGGGCAACAAAAAGGTGTCGTGTATTTAATAATTTTCAAGTAGTATTATTAATGATAAAATCGTTTCAAATCAGATTCTCAATTGAGCCACCATATACAACAGTATATCGTATATTATTTAAAGTGTTAATCCTGGTTAAGACAAATGGTCTATTCAAAAAAACATCAGGGTTTTTAAATGTTGCATACTGGCTGTATGTAAACTGATAGTCTGCAAGCCTATCTTTAAACACGGAATCTTCACTTATAGAAGTGTTATCTGTACTGCTGCTGTATAAGAGTAGTTGCTCTTGTTTTGAGTCACTTGATCTTGCATCAGTACTTTCGGTTAAATATCCTAAGCTTTGCTGTGTAGTGACCGTATCATTCTCCAAAGAATTACGTTTACCTACAAGGGTATTATTAAAGATTTTATCTTGCAACTGATAAGTAAGCTCACTATTTGGAAAATATGTTATTACATCTTTAGAAATTGTATATATTTTTGCCTTAGAAAGTGTATTTAAATATATTCTATTGATTATTTGTGCACTTGGGTTTTTTAATTCACTAGAGTTTATAAACAGCAGTTCGGGTGAAGAACTTGGATCAGTTGATGATCACTGGCTGTTATTTGTACTACTATCACTAGTATCATAAGTTTGGTGTGAAAACGAAACTGATGTTAAAACTTCATCTGAAAACATATGGTCTTCAACTAAGTCCAAAATTGTGTTTCGGTTCTTAATAAGTGCGCTTTTGTTGATTTTAGGCAATACTGTATTATCATCTTCGTGTAAACCTCATTTTTTTAAGGACCTTTTAGTTAGTGGATCCTTATCAGAGCTTTCAGCACTAAACTCTGTAGATGTATTTGAGACATTTAAGATAAGATTATCGTACTTATGTAGCATATCTAATGGATTATTTTCGTCTATAGCATTTGCATCTAATTCATTATAATATATTGTACTAGATGTTTGACCTAAACCGTATTGAACAAAAGGGATGTCACTGTAAACAGTGTTTGCAAAATCGGCAGCTGTTGAACCTATAAAATCAACAACATATGTAGTATTTTTTATCGCATCTAAATGTCAAAAACCATAAGATAATATGAAAATAAAAAGAAAAAGCTCGACCAACTTAGCATAATCAAAACAAAATATTGTATTGTAATTAACAACAGCTTCATCAAAAAACAAGTATGAGTGATCATTCAGACTTATCAGTTGTAAGTTATAAATTAGAAGTAATAACTTTGATAACATAAGTGGTCGAATATTATAATTTTTAATAATGTAAGCTCGTATTTGACACTTTTGTTTATCTATTTTATTTATGAATGTTTGTTGTTTTTGAATTAGCTTTACTATGTTAAAGGTGGTAACTAAAGAGTTATATGAAAAATTGTCGGTTGTAACGCTTCTGTAGATATAATCAACAGTATCGTGATAAGCATTCTTAGTCAAATCAGCATATAAAGCTAAGAATCATGAGTTTTTATATAGAAATGAGGGGTCTACAAAACGAGCAGCTGTGGGTATATTTTGTTGCAGAAATGTTAACTCTAATCCATGTAATTTGCTGCTAGTATCATCAATTAATTCATTTCTAGATTTTGGTGTAACAACAATATTTGTAAGGTTATGGGCTTCTACAATATCCTCTGTTATATCAGTTGATTCCTCTAATAATTTTTGAAGGGATATATTTTTAATATGAGGATCTCACAAGTTAAACAGATTAGTAGACTTCTGTCTAATATAGGTCTGTTGAATATTTGGTTTTAAGGCTGTTTTTTTACTAAGTTGTAAGTCCCCTTTTTTTTTGAAATTGGTTCGAACTATTAAATTTTTATGTGGTTCAAATTTATATTGATTGTTTACTTTGATGATTTTTTTTTTGAAACAATACGAACGTTTTTCGGCATATTGTAGTATGGGGCTAAAATTGTTCGATTATCTTTCGCACCTATACACATAACTGCCTTTTTTTCTGCTAACTCTCTTTGAGTCCACTTCAAGTTTGGATAAATAATAGAAACGTCTAAAAAACAGTTTGTAATTAATGATATAAAGGTGTTTTTGTTTCTGAAAATAAACACGTGATTATCGTTAATGATTGTTAAATCAATAATCATTGTTTTGTAATAGAGTGTAGACAATTTAATTAGTGCAATTGTAGAAATTATGAGTTTATTGTTGTGTAATATTATATTACGCATATAAGAATTCAAAATTATATCAAAAAAGTTTATATTTTTTTTTGAATAGATGGTGTGAATTGACTCAAGTTGACTTCCCAAAAGTAAGTATTGTTTTCTAATTGATATTACATCGGCGGCACTGGTAATATAGTCAGTGCTGGTAGTTGATTCTACAGTTGGTTGAAAATAACTGAGATTCTCTAAAAATTCTGCAAAATCGTCGTCAAAAATTCAAGCGATCACAGTAATTTTTTGAAAAGAATCTATGTTCTCAAAATATAGCTCTAAATCTGGATCTTCTGGTGCAAATACTTTATCATGACTTAAAGCAATAGTATTTTCTAGGGTGGTTAATGCAAAACTTTTATAATATTCCGTATCATCAACCTCGTCAACCCTTTTTTGATAGTCATATAGCTTTTCAACATTTAGCCTAATCAAATAGTGCATATGTGATTTATTTGATAAAATCACACAGTTCTGATTTAAAGTTGTATATAACTCAAAAATGTTAGTTTTATACTCATAATAGATTTCAGAAACTTTATTTGGTCTACTGCTGATCTCTATCGCTTTTTTTATTACCAACCTCTACAAAGCCTTCAACCGTTTTCTTCATTCTCATGTCATAACGTCGTGCTAGCTTATCTGTACGTAATCTTTTAAGTTGAAGTAGATCTTCGCTTGGTTTGTTTATAAAAACATTCCGCTTGTTCATGCGCTTCGTAAGACGTCGTTTAATGTTTCGTTTAGTTCGTGTTTCTTTAAGTGGACTATCAAGTTCAAAATATAGTAGCTTTAAGTGGTGCCTTCCGATACATCCAAGAGACCAGCGAAATATCTGGCGAAAATGGTGATAGCTACCGTGAAACTTCAAAACAATATTTATCCAACCAATGCTTTTTGCGTGTAAGAATAGATAGTTAACGAGGTATTTTTTATATATTATTGCTTTTAAGGCCGATTTTCATGTCTGTATTCTAGTTTTTTTATTTATTTGTTTTTTTGTTTTATGCTTCATTTTTCGCTTAATATTTAGTACATAATGTTTTTGCCATTTTGTTGGGATATTTTTAGGTCTCTCTGAAAAAAGCCCCGATCACGTTGTTACAACAGTAAAATTTCGGTATAAAAGAGATCCATACAGCTTAGCCCTCTTAAAGTGAAATACTACATAATTTGATATATTGCGTCGCATATATCATGTTTTAGCTTTATACTCTGAATTACTAATACTGCGCTTAAAATATCGTTTAACTGGAAAAAATGTGCCTTTTTTTATTCAATTAAGATATTTATATGAAGTAATTGTTGGTATTCACTGTAAGATAAAATCTTCTGCTGCAAACTTCAATTGTTTTGCCTTTCACTTAGACAATGGCATTTGCGTATTACATAGAAAATATTGTTCGTATGTGTGAAAATGTTTATCTGGTTTAATCATTTCAACTATCTGTTTATCAACGTTACGTTTTAGAGTTTCGCTTGCTAACAGTGATTGTTTTTTTGCCTGTAATTTTAATCGCAGTTGGTTTTTAACTGTTATAAGCTTGATCACATTAAATATATTGGTTGAGCGGTATGTTTGTTTATTGCGCGCTATTCGTGAAGTAATTTGTGTATTAGTGTTAGAGCTTGTGGTGTTTACTTCATTTATAATATGATATTTTGAAAAATTACCTAAATTGTTTATCAACCTGCGCCTATATAATAATTTATAAATTACTTTATTATATACTCTTTGCCGCTTACTACGCTGAGCCTCTGTATAGCCCAAGTTCGATAACTTTTCAGTAATACGTTTTGGTAAAACGTAACGAAAATTATTATGTCACTCTGGGTGTTTAAAACTAGAAACCATTTCTGTAAATCATGTCCTTATTCTATGTGTTCAATATTTATATTCGGAAATCATCTCTGGTTATTTCTAATACACGATGACTACGTGTTAACATTTGTAATCGCAATTCAATTGCCCTATCTATTGCCTCGTCTGGTAAGTTCCGTTTTTCGAATTCATGCATTAATGCAATATCATCAAGTCACTCAGTTATTGGAAAAACTGATGATATACTTAAATCAAATGAAAAGTTAATAGGAAGCATACCTAACAATATTACTAAAACGTTATCAGTTATAAACATATATGAAGTAACAATTGTAATAACAGAATCTAATATGTGAAGATACTCACTAAAATAAATAATGATAATAAAAGGTCCACTATATTCAATATTATAACCTGCAACTAATTCACTTTCAGGTTCTAAGAAATCAACTGGTGATCTTTGTGCAAATAAAAAAAGATCAAGTAGGCCACTAAAAAGTGAAAATCCTAAAATGAAGATATTCAAAATGTTTATGTCTACTGTAAAGTTTTCTATTTCAAATGAGGCCACAGATGCCATAATTATTTCTTCAACTAAGCTGGTAAGATTACAAACAATATCAATAAATATTTCTCTAATAGAGCTTATACGACCATATAAACTTGATGAAATTTCACCAACCGCAAAAATTGACAAACTTAATAAAATTGTTAGAAATAATTGTAATAAATAAACACTATCAAGATCTTCGTAAATTATTGCTTGTATACCGACCTCAAAAAGTTCAAAATAAATAATTTGAATATATAATAACATAATTAATACGAGAACTGTTCAAAACATTAAAGTTTTTAAAGATATATAAATTCGTTTATTTAAAGCTTTCAAAACATCTGCCGCAACCTGTAAAGCTCCACGTTTACCTCAAATTGAAGGTCCGACGCGTCTTTGAACAAATGCTAATAATTTTCTTTCGGTACCGATTACGTATGCTGTTGCATTAATTATTAATATAGTAAATAAAATTGTAACAATTATAAGTATTATTCTTGTCATATTAGTATTAAATTAATAGCACGATTAAAATTACCGTTATAATCAATAGTGATAATCAAGTGTTTGTCAAAAAAAAGTGTTCTAGCTGATCTATAACATATCTTGGTGTCGATGCTCTCATGATTATTAAAGTTAAAATTATTACAAAAGAAAAAACTGTTGGTAATAATGATTTTATTACTGTTAATATCGTCAATGTTTGTCAGATGATTATTGATGGTATATAATAAATAAAAGTGCTGTGAAGATTGTAAAACATTATAATAAAGTAGCATCACATTTCAACACCCTCCAATCAACAAACAAAAAATAAAATTAATAATCTCATTAAATAGAATAAAATAAAAGAAACAATACCATAAATTTTGAGAAATATTACTGCACAGTACATACTACTACTAAATAGTCAACAAATTGTTTTATATAATATAACTGAACATAGTGTAGTACTGTCTACAATTAATAGTTGTAATACATCCTCTGTTATAGTAATGTGTGCCCAACGGACACATGTATAGTCGTTTTCCATAGCAACCTTCAGAAACATTTCTTTAGAAATAACGTCTTCTTCGGTTGGATCATTCTCATCGACTAATAACCTACTCATAACCTCTTCATCTCATATATTAGAGTAAAATTTAGTGTTGCCTAGAATTCAATTGCGAATATAGAAACTTCAAATAATTAAATACAATGATCAACCGGCCAAAAACCAACAAATGAACATAAATTTTAGTATAGGAATTTGGTGTTCAATTAATAGAAACGGTACTAATATTATAAAAAGTACCCAGAAATAAATAAATGATGTTTTTAACAAACGTTTGAAAAAAAATTTGGTTAAAATCGAACATAAAACTAAGTGAGCTAGAATTAGCATTATTATTATGCGCATATTATAATATAAAATATTAAAGTAAAGATTTTCACTAAAATAATAAAATTGTTATAAATGATTATAAGTATCGGTCCAAATATTAACTCGCAAAGAGTCATCAACAAAATGATGATTACTAAGCCATCATCGAGTCGAACGTGAACAATTCGGATTATGAGTCCAAATGTGTAACCCTACTGGCCTCACGGCGAAGTGAAGTAATATTTGCGAGACCATCATCGAATCGAACGTGAACAATTCGGATTATGAGTCCAAATGTGTAACCCTACTGGCCTCACGGCGAAGTGAAATAATATTTGCGAGGCCATCATTGAGTCGAACGTGAACAATTCGGATTATGAGTCCAAATGTGTAACCCTACTGGCCTCACGGCGAAGTGAAGTAATATTTGCGAGGCCATCATCGAGTCGAACGTGAACAATTCGGATTATGAGTCCAAATGTGTAACCCTACTGGCCTCACGGCGAAGTGAAGTAATATTTGCGAGGCCATCATCGAGTCGAACGTGAACAATTCGGATTATGAGTCCAAATGTGTAACCCTACTGGCCTCACGGCGAAGTGAAGTAATTTGCGAGGCCATCATCGAGTCGAACGTGAACAATTCGGATTATGAGTCCAAATGTGTAACCCTACTGGCCTCACGGCGAAGTGAAGTAATATTTGCGAGGCCATCATCGAGTCGAACGTGAACAATTCGGATTATGAGTCCAAATGTGTAACCCTACTGGCCTCACGGCGAAGTGAAGTAATATTTGCGAGGCCATCATCGAGTCGAACGTGAACAATTCGGATTATGAGTCCAAATGTGTAACCCTACTGGCCTCACGGCGAAGTGAAGTAATATTTGCGAGGCCATCATCGAGTCGAACGTGAACAATTCGGATTATGAGTCCAAATGTGTAACCCTACTGGCCTCACGGCGAAGTGAAGTAATATTTGCGAGGCCATCATCGAGTCGAACGTGAACAATTCGGATTATGAGTCCAAATGTGTAACCCTACTGGCCTCACGGCGAAGTGAAGTAATATTTGCGAGGCCATCATCGAGTCGAACGTGAACAATTCGGATTATGAGTCCAAATGTGTAACCCTACTGGCCTCACGGCGAAGTGAAGTAATATTTGCGAGGCCATCATCGAGTCGAACGTGAACAATTCGGATTATGAGTCCAAATGTGTAACCCTACTGGCCTCACGGCGAAGTGAAGTAATATTTGCGAGGCCATCATCGAGTCGAACGTGAACAATTCGGATTATGAGTCCAAATGTATAATGTAATGGCCTCATGATTTGATGAGATAATACATGATATAATTTATTTGTATAAATGAGATATTTTTTTTACGGGCCTATCATCGAATCGAACGTGAATACTAAAATTACAAAACTTAATATGTAACCGTACCAGACCCAGTTGCCTATCAATAGTAAATTTTTGTCGAAATGTTGTTAAAGCTTTGTAGTTATAAATTTTTGAATTTTATGTATAATAATTCTGCTAAACGTGTATTTCTATATTTTGGTAAAATTGATATAGTAGAGTTGTTTGATTTAGTTTTTCCGAACAAATATTGTCAAAATGTGAATGAAGCACAAGTTAGTAATAAGTGGTTGTTTAAAATCGTTATCACTTTTAAATTGTCAAATGCTAAGCCACAATAATCAATTCTATAATATTAAGTAAGCCTCAAACTGAGTTTATGTTAAATTATTAAAATAAAGAAGACTGAAGTTGATAACATTAGGATGAAGAGAACTATAATTAAGCCTGCAATGTTTGAAACACATAAAACTTTTAATCAAAAGTATATAAAATCAACAAAATTGTAAACTTCGAGATTTGGTTTGTTAATTCAGACTTTTTGAAGATAATTGTCTATGCTAAATCATGTTAAAAAAAAGGTATTATCTGTTCATGAGTTAATATAGTACGTAAATTTCAACAATATGTATGTGATGGATGCTTTATAGGAATAATCTTTAACACCAGTATACTGTGTGATATCATATGTAAATTCTTCTTTTCTTCTCATGATAGCAACGGTGGGATTCGAACCCACGCGGGATAACCCACCGGTTTTACAGACCGGCGCCTTAACCTCTCGGCCACGTTACTGATTTCTTTATCAAAAAGGGACTTACACCCGCTTTGGATTTTTTTTTAAAGAATATGAATTGTTTTGACTTACGGCGTTCGCTCACCACTACTAACCGCAGCGCTGTTGCTTTTGAATATTTACTACTGCGTTGTTTCGCTTCGTAAAACATTGTTCAACGTTTGCACCTCCATGCAAGCTTTTCGTCTTCAATATAATCTAACGGAACTCTTTATTATCAGGGCATCCTTTTAGTGCTTTTATAAACATTATAAAATTACCACTCCAACGGTTTCGCGTTTTTCATGGATTTCTTTTATACGGTAGTCTTCCGTAATTCATAAGAACTCACTGTGACTGGTTTCTCACTTTGATGATTTTTCAGTAATTCTCCATTCCAAACTTGGCTAATAGACTTGCTATCACAATATAATCGTTTCGCTCGATTATATATCAAACAGCCTAATCACTAGAGGTTTGTATACTCGAAAGTTCCTCTCGTACAAAATGTATATTCACAGTGTTCTCGAAGTCTCGTAGAGGATAAGGACCGAACTGTCTCACGACGTTCTGAACCCAGCTCACGTACCACTTTGACCGGCGAACAAACGGACCCTTGGTGTCTCCTACTCTACCAGGATGTGATGAGCCGACATCGAGGTGCCAAACGTTCTCGTTGATGAGGACTCGCGGAGAACATCAGCCTGTTATCCCCGGCGTACCTTTTGTTCAATAATCGAAATCATGTTTAATAATTAATTTCGGGTCATTAAGGCAGGCAATAACCTAAAAAAATCATGTCTGATTTTTTTTCAATCAACTCTGCTCTTTACGCTTACCAATCATCTTTTTTAGGAGATGATCCAAGTTGATGTCTGCGTACCTTCGTTACTCTTTAGAAGGCTCCCTCCCCAGGCAAACTACCTCTCTATTATCTTCTTATTAAAACTTAATTAGTACAATAAAGCCAAATATACAATTACTCATATATTGTTAGCCGTAATAGATAGCAGTAAAGGTGCACGGGGTCTTTCCGTCCTACTACGATTTGATGGCATTTTCACCACCGACTCAATTTCACTGGGCACTTACTGAAGACAGCGGGACAGTCGTTACGTCATTCATACGGGACCACAATTAATGGTCAAATGATTACGCTACCTTAGGACCCTCAGGAATAAGGCCGCCGATTACTGGCCGTTATACTTACACAAGAACCTCAGGTTCAGTAAGCTTTCAGGTGACAGCTCTAGGCAGACGTCAGACCTTATACATCACGATTATGTTTTGCAAAGTCTTGTGTTTTTGATAAACAGTCGCCGCCCCCACTTAAATGCTGCTTTTCAGCACCTCTTCTTCACAAGTTACGAGGCTATTTTGCCGAGTTCCTTCAATAAGTTTCACCCACCACCTTAGCATATTATGCGAGCCCACCAGTGTCGGTTTTGGTACAGTCATGTTTCAGTTTTTTTCTAGCCTTGCGGGTTTACTGAAACCCCATTTCGTCATCAGCAGATGCTTTAGACTTAGGGACTGATTCTGACAATTACGATTTGCGTCGTCTTGTTCATTGATGTTGAAAACCTAGGGCATAAGGTGAGATAGAATCTAACTATCATAAATCGTTACTAATACGAGCATGATTAATTCTGATATCTCCACATTTTCTTACGAAACTGCTTCAAAGATCTACAGAACACTCCGCTACCATAAATTCGAAAATTCGGCTACACATTTATTGCCGTGTATTGTTGGGGCATTCATAAAATGAAAATTGTTTAATTTTTCATCAGACGGTGGCGAGCTTTTATGCATTCATTATGGGATGGGCGCTGTTATTCCTACCCCCCACCGTTGATTTTATAAACACTCCCTTATATAATAATGTGTATTTAGCGCCTTATTTTGCGATCAGGGCTGTTTCCCTCTTGACATAGGACCTTAGCGCTCCATGTCTGACTAGATTTATATCATGTGCTATTCTGGGCTGCTCGTTTTGTGGAGGAACCTTACCATCACATGAATACAAATCCGCTATACTAAAATATATTTCGCGGAGAACCAGCTATCACCAAGTTTGATAAATCTTTCACCCCTAACCCCACGTCATCCCAGAATTTTGCAACATTCACGGGTTCGGCCCTCCAAAGTCAGCCTGCATAGGGTTAGATCACTTGGCTTCGGGTCTAATAAAAATAACTTTTTTTTGTTTCTATTTGCCTCCATAAATACTTAAGCTCGCTATTTTTATTAACTTGCTCGTCCACTATACAAAGGGTACGGCATCGCTTACGCTTTGCCCGATTAACACTAAATTTCAGCTACGCGGGATCGATAAAAGCGTTTTATGTTGATGATTGGCATAACCCAACACAACATAAAAAACTTCGTCTTATATCTGTTTGCACAGACTCCCTGTGTTTTTCCCGTTAAGGAATTAACCTTTCGCTCGCGCTACTTGTTCACTATCGATAATAAAGTTTTTAGTCTTGGATGTTAATCCACCCTTTTTCAACCAAAGTCGCATCTTTTGGCCTACTCTATTTTATTCACATAATTTAATTATTTTTATAATTGTTTGTGTTTCTCAACAGTTGTGAAGTGTATTTTTACCATTGTCATACAAAAATTATATAAAAGGTCAAGAAATAAAATAAATATTTTTATCACAACAGTGAAAACACTCTGCATTTAGTTAATTTTATAAATCTTTTCGGAGGTTGTATACTAATACCTAATTTACTTTTTGTAAAAATACATAAAAAAAACCAAAAAATAATAGGTGTAAACAACCCCTTACTTCTAATTGCTATTACAGATATGCCATAATTTAATCTTTTTTTTCTTTTTTTAAACACAATTGCGTGATAAATTTTAACAAACGCCTATTATATAAGATTGTGTTTAAAGTTAGTGTGCAGCCGGTTAGTAATTATGTAAACTAGAATAAACTACCTACATGTGCAGCCCCGCTAAAAGTATATAATTTAGTAGTTTTAGTGGTTGAATCATTAATATAAATCTGACGCTGCGTCAAGAGGTGCGCATGTTGGAAAAATATAACATTTAGCTAACGAATAGTTTTTATATGTAAATAAAAACTGACAAAATAATAAACAATCAACATGGTCGCAACAAAACAATACAATTTAACTATTATTATTGTAAACATGTCGTACTGGATTAAGACAACCGCATATACTCCCTAAAATAGTTTATGTATATGTAAGATCTACGCAGCAACCATACCCATCCGTGGTGTTAACTACACGTACACTAGTTACTACTAAACTACCATAATTTATTCATTTTTTTTTTAACAGGATCTAAGGAATTTCATGTTTATATACATATATCCAAACTCCGCATAGCGTGAGAACTCAATAATACATAACCAAATAAACGACACAACACTACTGAGCTTTAATGTTTACAAAATCTAACACGAATTAATGTTTCCTTTTCAAAATAAATGATATTTTATTTTTTTTTTTTAGTATCTTTTTTTGCTTCCAGAAGTTTTTTAGGATTTTTAATTATTTTTTATGTTAGTTTTTTAAAATTTTTTCGCTTTTTTTTTGAATGTTCTTTTTGAAGATTAATTTTCTACACGCCATTTTTTTGAGTTTTGATTTTTTTTTGTTCACGAGGCCAAAAACATCTTTTCCTTTTAAATATTTTTTTTATTTTTTTTTTAATTTTTTTTTGGAAGTGTTTTTTTAGAATTAAATTTTAAAAAAATTTTTGAAGTTTTTTTCGCCTTTTTTTTGGCTGGTTTTTTTCGAAATTAAAATTTTTTCGAAGTGTTTTTTTGGAAATTAAAATTTTTTCGAAATGTTTTTTTGGAAATTAAATTTTTTCAAAATATTTTTTGGAAATTAATTTTTTTTTCGAAATGTTTTTTTTTGGAAATTAAATTTTTTTCAAAATGTTTTTTGGAAATTAAATTTTTTTCAAAATGTTTTTTTTTGAAATTGAATTTTTTTCAAAATGTTTTTTTGGAAATTAAATTTTTTTCAAAATGTTTTTTTTGGAAATTAAATTTTTTTCAAAATGTTTTTTTTGGAAATTAAAATTTTTTCAAAATGTTTTTTTTGGAAATTAAAATTTTTTTCAAAATGTTTTTTTTGGAAATTAAATTTTTTTCAAAATGTTTTTTTTGGAAATTAAATTTTTTTCAAAATGTTTTTTTTGGAAATTAAATTTTTTTCAAAATGTTTTTTTTGGAAATTAAATTTTTTTCAAAATGTTTTTTTTGGAAATTAAATTTTTTTCAAAATGTTTTTTTTGGAAATTAAATTTTTTTCAAAATGTTTTTTTTGGAAATTAAATTTTTTTCAAAATGTTTTTTTTTGGAAATTAAATTTTTTTCAAAATGTTTTTTTTTGGAAATTAAATTTTTTTCAAAATGTTTTTTTTTGGAAATTAAATTTTTTTCAAAATGTTTTTTTTTGGAAATTAAATTTTTTTTTTGGAAATTAAATTTTTTTCAAAATGTTTTTTTTGGAAATTAAATTTTTTTCAAAATGTTTTTTTTGGAAATTAAATTTTTTTCAAAATGTTTTTTTTGGAAATTAAATTTTTTTCAAAATGTTTTTTTTGGAAATTAAATTTTTTTCAAAATGTTTTTTTTGGAAATTAAATTTTTTTCAAAATGTTTTTTTTGGAAATTAAATTTTTTTCAAAATGTTTTTTTTGGAAATTAAATTTTTTTCAAATTTTTTCCAAAATATTTTACTCATATAGATTTTTTAAAAATGAGTGATGTAAATTTTTTTTTTTTGCTTTTTTTTGGATTGTTGGTTTCGAAAATAAATTTTTTTGGAACTTATTTTTTTTAATTTTTCTTGATAATCTGATTTTTAAAAAAAACGTTTTTTTTTTGGAAATTAAATTTTTTTCAAAATGTTTTTTTTGGAAGTTAAATTTTTTTCAAGATGTTTTTTTTTTGGAAATTAAATTTTTTAAAAAATGTTTTTTTTGGAAATAAATTTTTTTCATAACGTTTTTTTTGGAAATTGAATTTTTTTCAAAATGTTTTTTTTGGAAATTAAATTTTTTTCAAAATGTTTTTTTTGGAAATTAAATTTTTTTCGAAATGTTTTTTTTGGAAATTAAATTTTTTTCAAATTTTTTCCAAAATGTTTTACTCATATACATTTTTTGAAAATGAGTGCTGTAAATTTTTTTTGCTTTTTTTTTGGATTGTTGGTTTCGAAAATAAATTTTTTTGGAACTTATTTTTTTTTAATTTTTTTTGATAATCTGATTTTTAAAAAAAACGTTTTTTTTGGAAATTGAATTTTTATCGAAATGTTTTTTTTGTCACTTGAAATTTTTCAAATATTTTTTTTTTGGAAATTATATTTTTTTCGTAAATTTTTCCAAAATATTTTATTCTTGTAGAAATTTCAAAAATGGGTGATGTTAAATTATTTTTATGCAATTTTTTGGATTGTTTATTTCGAAAATAGAACCAAAGAAATAAAAATTTAGTGATTTGTTTTTTTTTTTTGATAGAAAAATTTTTCAGAAATTTTTTCGAATTTTTTGCGTTTTTTTTTGTTGTTTGTTGAGAAATAAAAGATTTTATGAAATAAAATTGTCAATTTTCTTTTGCTCGTTGTTTTCTTTTGCTGTTTTTTTTTTATTATTTAGAATTGTTTCCAAAACTTTCACTCTAATTAATCTTGAAAATGCCTGATGTAAAATTTTTTGCTCTTTGAGTTATTTTTTTTTGAACGAAAAATTTTTACAGACATTGAATTTAATTGCAAAGTGTTTTTTGGGGCAATCTCTTTTCACAAAGTTTTTTTTGGCAATTAAATTTTTTTTAACAGGTTTTTTTCTCGGAATTTTCGTTTTTTCTACAGATTTTTCCGAAGTATTTTTTTCGAGGAAATTGCGTTTTTTCAAATTATTTTTTTTTGGAAATACGTTTTTTCGAACGTTTTTTCTCGAAATTAGTTTTTTTAAATATTTACTCTATTAAATTTTTGAGTGAAGGCCGTAAAATTTTTTGACTTTTGGCTTGTTACTTTTGAAAATTATGTTTAATGGGTTTTTTGGAAATACAATTCTTCGTAATTTTTGGCATGGTGTTTGTTCAAGTTTTTTTTGAACTGTTTTGTTTTGGAAAGGTTGATTTCTTTTAATACGCTTCGAAATATATATTTTTTCAGCACGTTTTTTTGTAAACTGAATATTCAAATGTTTGTTTTTGAGATAGAGATTTTTCAAAATGTTTTCTTCTGGAGATCAGAAATTTCTCACGTGTATTTGCGAATTGAATTCTTCAAACTGTTTTAAAAATGAGGTTTTTCTGGATGTTCCTCTCGGAAATCATGATTTTTCAAAAATGTTTTGTTGTGAATTTTTTTGGAGTGGGTATTGGTAATGTTTTTTTTGTTTGCTTTGAGGTTTCTTCGTATATAGAGTAAAGGTTAAAGTGGGTTTTGTCTAGTTTCTTGAAGGATTTTCCGCATTTTTGAATTATTTTTTGCGTGTTTTCTGAAAGAAGTGGTTTTGAATTTTTTGAGGGACGGCCCTTTTACGTTCTTCTTTGTTTTTGAGTCTTTAAAGTTTTTTTCGGGGTTTTCTCGTTAAAATTTATAAGGTGGATGAGGGAAACTTTTTTTAGTTGTTTCATTATTTGTTTGTAGATAGCAAGAACAAATAGATGTTTCCGTTTTTAAGTTTTTCTTAGGAAGTAAATTTTTTCATTTTTTAGGCTATAATGATTTTTAACACGTGCTGCTAAAACGTGCTTCTGCTTTCTTTCCGGCTGTTTTACTATTTGTTGTAGTAATTAGAATAAGCCTGCTTTCGTTTTAAACCCGTCCTGGGGTTTTGTATTTCTTCGTGCATTTTGTTACAATGAACTTTTCAATTTTTTCGCTTTTTTTTAGCTATAGCTTATTATAGATGAGTGATGTAGGTAATTTTAATTTTAGTTTGTTTCTTTGTTATTATTTGCTGGACACTTTTTAGAGATCTTGTTCTTAGAAAAAATTTCGTGTTTAGGGGGTGTTTTTTCTAGACTTTTTATTTTTTTGGATAGTTTCTTAACATAAATTTTTTTGCTTTTAAAAATGTTCTTAGCAGTTATATTTTTGACTTTTCTTGCTTAATTGGGTTTTTAACAGGTGCATAAATTTTTTTAGGAGGTGGTATCCGTGGTTATTTGTGGCTGACACGGGTTTTTTGATATAATTTTTTGTTTATTTTTTTGGTTTGTTTCGTGTACTTATGTAGAATTTTTAGTTTAGTTTTAGCACGTGTTTGTGGATTCTTTACGTTACGTGAAAATCGTTCTTTGAAAAGTAGGTCCTATTAAAACTTTTTGTCTGCTCATTATTTTTTTTGAAAGCTGAGTTTAAACTTTTGTCGAGGAAGTTATATATTTATTCATGAATTTTTGGGATGTTTTCTATCACTTAATTTGGACCGCCTTATCATGTGTTTTTCATTTTTAATCATATGACTTTTTGCGTTTAGAAGGTTAATTGATCTTTGTACCTTTTATAGTAATACGTTGTTATAGCTGTCGTTCTAATTTTCTTCAGGAGAAGAGATTTAAGCTTTGAGGTTTGGTGGTGATTGTTTCAAATATTTATAAGTACATATCGGGTGTTGATTTGTATCTCCTCACCTATTAAGCGGCTATTTGAAAAGTTTGTTTGTGTATAAGGTTAGCTGAATTCTATAAATAGAAGATATTTTTGTTGCTGTTTCCAATCTTATTTCGAATATATTTACTGGCGGTATTTTTAGTTTATTACATTATTTTAGCCTTAGATAGATCTTGAACTTGATTATAATTAATTTTGATAATGCGCAGTTAGCCGCATTTATATTCTGGTAACATTATATAATTTTGGAAAGAGCTTGCAGACTTTGTTTAATGTTAGTGCACTTGTTTCGATTATGATGTTACGATATAAATAATATTGTCTATTATTGGCTATCTACCTAAATGGTTAAAATTTAGGTTTTTGTGAAATGTTTGTCTGATTTCATAGTTTGCCTCAAAATTTTTTATTTGATAGTTATATCTACTGGTATTATTAATAGACTCTCTGTGGTGATTGGTGATGCCCCCTGCTTTAAAAAGTCTTTGGTTCTCAAACTTATGATACTGTGGCAGTTTTTTCTAAGAAGTTATAAATAATTAGAGGACGTTGGTGTGGTCTAGTGGATTGGTTTGTCAACAATTTATCATTCAACTTATATATCTAATTGCAGAAATTCTTCCTGAATCGTCGATTGACTTTGAGGCTGTGTTTTGGTGGGTAGTGGTTGCTAATTAAAGTAATAAACTTTTGGTTGTATTTGTATAGTTTGGGCGTTTTCTTTTGTGAACGTAGTTAATGGTTTGTATTTTAATAGACAGCTGTATAGTATTTGATTTTTTATATTTTGCTATGTTTTGTGATTCCTTGGTGCATTCGTGAAACTTGATAGATTCTAGACTTGCCCTAAACACACTTTTGGTGTCAGTTGCAACCCTCTAAGTTCGTAGCATGGATTTTTGGTGGTGGTTCGTTAATAGTATTATGTTTGGTTTTGAAAGCGCCGATTATAATTTTTGCATTTGTGATTTTTTAGGTTTTTTTCAAAGAATGTCGCAGTTTTGTGTAATAAAGTTTAAAAAACTACAACTTGTAGCATATCGTGGGTTGTTTATTAAATTTGAAGTATTGGCAGACACCTTAACATAACTTGGGCACGACAGACACCCGCCTGTTTGAACGTTTTATGCTGGTATTTAAACGGCACGTGGCTTTTGTGCTCGACGCGATTAGGTCAAACTGCATAATATTATTATATATTTTGGTGCGTGTTTTAATAATTGGTTATATTTTTGTTCAAGGCTGCGCTTGGTGAATAGTCTGTTCATATAGTTAGTGTGTGCTTGTTGGTGTTTAAGTTATGAAGACGCTGTATTGATGTTTGTACTAAGTAGCTTTGTGTTGCTATTTGTTTGGATATACTGACAGTTGGTGTAGACTTTATTCGTACAGCTGGTCCTATCTAGTTATTTTTAATTATGCAGCCGTTTGCTGCTTCTTGTAAGTCAGTCATTGTTTTTTTTTGAACTTTAATGATTATATTAAGTTGCTTTTGAGAACACCCTATTATTTGCTAGAGCGGTGTGTAGAGTTAGGCCATTATTAAGGCTTCGGTACTTGTTTCTATTTAAAGCTGTTTATTATAGCAACACCCTTGAAGATAGCTTTATTTAGACCAACCACACTTAAGTGTCTGGTTACTAATCGCCGCAGTTTACCTGCGCATTGAACTTAAGGTGCTACCCACATGAGTATCTTGTAGTTGCGTTTGTAGCTGTATACGGGCGCGCTGAACTTGGAATAGTTTGGCTTTTATACCGTTTGGTGTGGTTTGTTTGTGTATATTTGGACTATGTGTACGATGATAGTCTGCAGAAATGCTTTGTTATTAACGACGCTTAGTCGTTGTTTGATGGTGTTTTCTGGATTTATGAGATGCGTCTACCAGAGCTAAAGACGTAGCGTGCGGTTTTTTTTTGTGGTGTGCTGCGGCCGCCGGCCAT